>JBBQQL010000134.1:0-11649 GCA_038215995.1 Lysobacterales bacterium | reverse complement strand
ATCGGGACGGTCAGGCCGGTGAGGTGCGTTTTGCACTCTATCGGCGTGCGCTTCCGTTAAGCTAGGCGCAATTCCATAGCCGTAGTTACTGTCGTCTCGTGAGAAAAACCTTGGGCAATCCACGCCTGGCTGTCTATCCGGGCACATTCGATCCGATCACCAACGGCCACACCGATCTGGTGACCCGCGCCGCCCCCCTGTTCGCTCGGGTGATCGTGGCGGTGGCCGACAGCTCCAGCAAGGCCCCGGGTTTCAGCATTTCCGAACGGATCAGTCTCGCCCGGCTGGCGCTCGCCGACCTGCCGAACGTGGAGGTGCGCGGGTTTGATTGCCTGCTGGCCACCTTCATCGAGCAGGTGGGCGCGGGGGTGATTATTCGTGGTCTGCGCGCGGTCTCGGATTTCGAATACGAATTCCAGCTGGCCAGCATGAACCGCCACCTCATCCCGCAGGCGGAAACGCTGTTTTTGACCCCGGCTGAACAATACAGCTTCATCTCCTCGTCGCTGGTGCGCGAGATCGGCCGCCTTGGCGGCGATATCTCGGGTTTCGTGCATCCGGCGGTACAGCAAGCCATGCGTCAGCGCTGGCAAAAGGGCCTTACCGGCTCCAACAAGCAACCCGAAACCGAAGGTGATAACGATGCGTAAATTTGCTCTGATTGTTGCGGTCGCGTTGACCGCCTGCGTGGCCCTGACCGCCTGCCACAAGCAGGAAGACGACCAGGCTCAGACCGCGCAGGTGCAGAAGGCCCCCAAACCGACCAGCCCGACCGACACCAAGGGCTGGAACGCCTACTTGAGCCAGCTGGTTCAGGCCAACCTGCAGGGCATGGCAGCGCCGCAGCCCTATGCCTATATGGTCACGGCTGGCACGACCGATGAAGCACTGGCGCAGAATGCCCGTCAGCTGCAGAGCGTGCAGGACACCGTGGCTCGTGGCGTAACGCCGGGCAATCTGCTGGCCTTTGGCGGCCCGGATCCGGCCAAGACGGCGGATTTCATGATTGCTGCGTTCAAGGATGCCAAGCCGGGAACCTTCAAGGACGTGATCATCGTGTTCATTGGCGACAAGGCTGACGAACAGCGCATCACCGATGCTCTCAAGCCGACCGGCGCGACGATCCGTTTTGTCGAGATGTAATTCCTGCTGCCCGTGCAAGCTCCGCGTGGTGATATCCGCGCGGAGCTTGCCGGCAAGATCCCTCGGCTGACCTGAGTTTGCTGGACCGGGGCTGACCACCGGCAGATGCCAGCATGCCGATATGCTCTGCAAGTGCGACACCAACCAGCATGTAGTATCAGCCGCCATGTCTCTGAAAATCCTCGATACCTGCGTCAATTGCGATGTGTGTGAACCTGCCTGCCCAAATCAGGCCATTTCGCTGGGCGAGGAGTTCTACGTTATCAATCCGGCCCTGTGCACCGAGTGCGTGGGACATCACGACGAGCCGCAGTGCATCGTGGTTTGTCCGGTCGAATGCATTATCAGTGATCCCGATCATGCCGAATCGCCAGAACAACTTGAATTGAAGTATCGCCATCTGATGGCCCGGGAGTCTGCCGCATGAGTTTGTCCTTGAACTGGCGCCGGCTGCTGCCGGCCCTGTTGTCGTTGAGTCTGGTTTTTGTCGCCGGCGTGGCGATGGCCACCGACGCTACTCCCGAGGAAGCCGTCGGGCAGCGTAGCCATGTGCCGCCGATGCGGCAGCGTCCGCCGGGCAAGGCCGCCATCGCCAGTGCCAATTTTCTCGCCACCAACGCCGGTTTCGAAGTACTTGCCAGGGGCGGTAATGCATTTGACGCGGCGGTGGCCGTGGCCGCCACCTTGTCGGTGGTCGAGCCGGAAAGCTCGGGTATCGGCGGTGGTTTCATGGCCGTATTGCACCGCGTCCGCGATGGCCGCAACGTATTCATCGACGCGCGCGAGGTCGCACCTGCTGCGGTTGACCCGAAGGACTATGTGAAGCCGGACGGCAGCCCCAATCGCGACAACTCCCTCAACGGGCCACTCGCCGCCGGCATCCCCGGCGAGCCTGCAGGCCTGGTGCTGATCGCCGGGCGCTATGGCAATTTGCCATTGAAGGATTCGTTGGCGCCAGCGATCAGGATCGCGCGTGATGGTTTCCAGCCTGACCCGCGACTGCGCGAGGCGATTGCGGAGAAGCAGGCGATCTTGCGACGCTGGCCAGCGTCGGCGAGCAAATACCTGCACGACGGCAAGCCGCCGGCGGAGGGTTCGCTCTGGCGTGATCCCGCACAGGCGCGCACGCTTGAATTGCTGGCCGCTCACGGAGATGCGGGTTTTTACAAGGGTGAAACGGCAAGGCGCCTGGTTGCTGCCGTGCACGCCTCCGGCGGCAACTGGACGCTGGCCGACCTCGCCGATTACCGTGCCAAGGAGCGCGCGCCGCTGCAGCTCGACTATCGCGGCTATCACATCATCACCGCGCCGCCACCGTCTTCCGGTGGCGTGGCGATGGCGGAGATCTTCAACATCCTGTCCGGTTTCGATCTGGACAAGATGGACCAGGCACACCGTGTGCATTACATCGTTGAAGCGATGCGCCGGGCATTCCGCGACCACAACGATTATCTGGGTGATCCGGACTTCGTGAAGATGCCGCTGGACATGCTGTTGTCGCCTTACTACGCCGATGGACTGCGCCAGAGCATCCTGCCTGACCGGGCGACGCCCTCGTCGATGCTGCCTGCGGCCGAAGCCAGCGATCCGGGCATGCACACCACCCATTTCTCGATCATCGACGCCGACGGCAACATGGCTTCGGTCACCTCCACCGTCAACACCATCCTCGGCTCGTCGTTCGTGGCCGGCGATACCGGCGTGCTGCTCAACAACGAGATGGATGACTTTGCGCTGGTGCCCAACAAGCCGAACGCCTATGGCCTGCTCGGCAGCAAGGCGAACGCCCCGGCACCGGGCAAGCGCATGCTGTCCTCGATGTCGCCCAGTATCGTGATCGGCGCCAACCGCACGATGGTGATTGGCTCGCCCGGCGGCTCGACCATCATCACCCAGGTGCTCGAGGGCATCCTGCATTTCATCGATGGTCAGAACGCCAGTGAGATCGTGGCTGACAAGCGCTTCCACCACCAGTACATGCCTGACGTGGTGTACGTCGAGCAGGATGCGTTCGATGCGGCTACCAGCGAAGCACTGACACGCATGGGCTACACGCTGAAGGCACGTGAATCATGGGGTTTCATGAACGTGGTTACCTGGGATCGGCTGACCAACAAGCTCGATGCGGCGAGCGACCCGCGCCGTCCGTCAGGCTTGGGCAAGGTCAAGTAGGGCCATACGATGCCCCCGACCCCGACCCCGACCCCGACCCCGAGCAACGACGAGCAACTTGACCGTGGAGCGCTGCGTTCGCATCTGATTGCGCCGAGTGAGCAGGCCTGTGTACTAGTCCGCGCCACGGCGGGAGCGGCCTGATGGATTTGCGCAAAGGCTTGTCCATGCCTGCGCTGGTGTTGAACATCATCGGCGCCGTATTGATGTTGGCAGGCGTTGCGCTGCAGGCAATCACGGCGCGTGGTTTGCTCGACTATCGCACGGCGGCCGGTCGCCATGGCGGCGAGGTGATCGAGCTCGGGCTGAATGCGCAGCCTGAGGCGGGCCAGCATGGTTACATGGCGCGATTGGTCGGTATTCCGAATGTGGTGGAAGCACCGCATGACCCTGATTTCAATCAGCATGCGAACACGCCGGTACTGGTGCGCCGGGTGGAAATGTTCCAGTGGCGCGAAGTGCGCATCGGCGCCAGCGTGCATTACGAGCAGGACTGGGTCGATCACGCGGAGGACTCCAGCCAGTTCAACGACCCGCACGGTCACGCCAATCCCGCCGCCTTGCCCATCGAAGGAAAGCGGTTCCTGGCGGGGCTGGTGCAGATCGGCGGCTTCAAGCTGGGCTCGCAACTGGTGCAGGCGCTGCCGGGTACGCAACTGGCAACCCCTGATCCTGCGTCATTGCCGGCCAATCTGGCGGTCAGTTTCAGCCGCTACGGCGATTACCTGGTGACCAGCGCGCACCCTGCCGATCCGCGCCTGGGCGATGTGCGAGTGAGCTGGGAAGAGGTGCCGCTGCAGCAGGTGACGGTCATCGGACGTCTGGATGGCGATCGACTGGTGGCGGCCTCGGATGCCAGTGATGGCAGGGGTTACAGCGTGCAGGTGGGTGACGTGCCGCTGCTGGACATCTTCCCGGATCTGCCGGTGCCGCCGCAGTTCGTGACTGGCTCGCGGATACTTTCAGTCCTGTTCGCCGCGCTCGGCGCTTTCCTGCTGATTTTCGCCAAGCGGCGTCGGATGGAGCCGTTGTTGGCGGTGGGCCTGGGCGGTCTGCTGGTAGGCACTATCGCCAGTGTGCTTTGGCTGGACGGTGACGGAACGACCTTGATGGGCTGGATTGTCGTTGCTGTGCTCGGCTTGCTGCTCACCGGCTGGCGACTGCATCGACCGCACTGAACGTTCGTCCATCGGGGCGCGAAGGCCCCGGTGAACCGACGTTGGCTAGTTGACCGACTTGCCGTTGGCCGTGGCGAAGACCTGGTCGGCCCACTGCGTGGCCTCCAGATAGACTGCCGCCATGCGCTGAATGCGTTGTGGTGGCACCTGCGCGCTGGTCAGCTCACCAGCTTCCCAGATCAGGATTTGCTGCAGCAGTTGGCCGAGCGAGCCTTCGCGGCTGGTCAGCGCGTCGCTGATTTCGGGGTCGAGCCGAAGATGGGTCAGCAAGAACTCCATCGGTGCGCACATCAAGGTGTCGAGCAGCGAGAACAGACCGACCGTAAATGCCATCTCGGCCTGGCTACGCGGCCCGGCGCAGAGTTTTTCGCACATCTGGGCGCGAATCAGCGCGGCGCGAAGCAGTTCCGGCGGGCGATCATCCATGCCGCACAGGGCCATGGTGTCGATCCAGTTGCGCATGCGCTTGACGCCGAAGAAGATCGCCGCGTGCTCCACCGATTTCAACTGCCGGGGCAGGGCAAAATAAGCGGAGTTGACGCAACTGAGCAGCTTGTAACTGAGCACGGCATCGTCGCGAATGATGTTGCCGATCTCGATCGGGCCGGGGTTGCCCTCCTGCAGCAAGCTCATCAGTCGCAACATGCTGAGTCGATTGGCGGTCAGCACGGGCACCGCAATCGGCTGCGGGATGAGCAGGTAGCGGCCCTGAATCGCCTGGAACGGCAGTTCGAGGCAGCGCTCGTAAGTGTGGTGGTCGTTTACCTGACCGGCAACCACGTGCATGCCGCGGGCATGCAGTTGCTCGGCTTGTTCCTTGAGGGTTTCCGGTGCGAGAGCGCTGGCATCGAGGCGCACGAACTGCACCATTTGCATCATCGCCTCGAAGGCCGCGCTGCCATCCAGATCCTGCTCGGTAAGATCGAGCATGAACTGGCAGCCGCGTTCGGCCATTTTTTGCAGCCGGCTCATCAGCTCTTCTTGTAGGGCAACCTGGGGCTGCAGAACCAGTCCAAGCCGCGGCTGGTGCAGCAGCACGTCGGAATCTTCCGGCAGCAGTTCGACCGGCATCTTGAGAAAGGCGCGGTTGCCGCGAACCAGTCGGTTCAGTGCGCCGTCGGTAACCGTCGACAGCATGCGCTGCAGGAACGTGTCCTCGTCCCCCGCTTCGCGGTGGAAGATGATTTCATAGGCGAACAACTGGCGCTCGCGGTCGAGCAACGGTATCCGCAACACCGGTAGCGGCAGCTGCGATGCTGCTCCGTCAGCAGCTGGCGTGGGGGAGGGTGCTGCAGAAGCGTTGAGGTTGCTCATGATCAGTCATCGCTAGTAGCGCGAAAGCAGGCCGGAGCCTGCTTCGCAATCAAGGGGGCCATCGGAAGATGAGGGCGATGGCGCTGCTTGTGACATCCGGTGTTCATGCCTCCGCGAGGGTGCGGGAGCGCATCTTGACGCTGAGCTCGCCGGCGCGGCCGTATACGCTGGTCTCCCCGGCATGACCGGTGAGTATCGATAGCGCCTGACGAACCTGGCGCAGGCGCTGGGCAACCTCGTGGCCATTGCGTTGATTGAGTTGCTGCGAGCTGCGCAGACATTGCACCACGCGATTCCATTCGGGCTCGAGTCGCGCGGCTTCTTCGGGGGACTGACGGCTCAGCTGCAGGCGCTCGATATCGAGCTGCTCCAGCTTCAGCATCAAGGCCTGCTTGCGCGAACCGGCCTTGTTCAGCGCCTCGCTGTCGCTCTCGCCCAGGGCGCCGCGTTCGGATTCGAGGACCTGGCCCAGTTCGTCGACCGCCAGCTGCATGTCGCAGATGACGGCGCTCAATGCGCCATCCAGTTCGCCTTGCAGCGAGCGGCTCATACCTTGCCTGTGCCGCCGGCCTGCTGATCCATCGCCGTCATCCTGTCGGCGATATTTCCAGCATTGATCTGGTAACTGCCATTGGCCAGCGATTGCCGGATGCGCTCCACCTTCTGGGTGTCGACGCTGGCGCCCTCGTTCGGACGTGCGGCTTGTTGCAGGGCACGCGCCGAGTCGGTCAGCTTCAGCTGATCGTCAGCGGCCGATGCCGCGCTGCTGGGGCCGGCTGGCGCTGCCGGGGTAGCTGCATTGCTGCTGCCCTTGCTGCTGCCGGTTGCCGATGTGAAACCCGGCAGACCATTATTTGAAATTGTTGTGTTCATGGGTCCGTTCTCGATGCGGTTGTGGCCCTGTGAGTTTCAAGATCGGCCGTTCTTGCGGAAACTTTAGCGCGGTTTTCGTGGATGTGACGGTTGTCTCGTTCAGCTGGCCAGTCTGCGGGCTGTTTCATGGGAGCGCCTTGACCACGCCGGGGGCGGTGATCTGGGCGTCGATGATCCGTCCCGAGCTTTCATTTCGTACGCGCAGACGGGCGCCATTGTCGCCGCCCCCCAGCGCAATGCCGGTGGCACGCACCTCAATGGCGCCGATTTGCGCAATCAACTGCACGTGGTCGCCAGCCTGCACCATGCGGCGACCACCCATGGCGGCAGGCGTCAGTACGCTGCCGCCGATCAACGGGCGGGCCAGGGTGCGCCCCTCGATCTGCTCGAGTGAGTCGATATAGCCATAACCGAGTCGGGTGATGTCGCGCTCCTGGGCGCGCACGTCACCGGGGCGAATGCCGTCGCCGCGCTGCAGTGGGCGCACGGTGATCAGCACGGAACGGAACAGCTGCAATCGCAGCGGCACCCGTACGATCCAGCCGCCAGGCTGGGCGCACTGCACCTGGACGGTTGCCATTGAAGTTGGAGTAGACCGGTCCGGCACGGTGGCCTTGAGCGAGCTCGGGCATGCATCGAGCCGCATGCGCAGGTTGAATGGCCTGGCCGTGACCACCACCCGGCTTCCGCTTGCCTGGTAGTGCTGCCGCAACGCCTCCACGGCGGCGTCGCTCACCTGAGTCATTGACTGGGCGGCTTCGTTGTCCGCACTGGCAGCAACGCTGGACGCGGCCCACGGCCATGCGATGAGGCATGTTGCCGCAAATTGCTTCCAGGCTTGCTGCGAGAAAAGGTTCATGCGTCCGCCAGCAGGGCGCTCAGCTGGCCGAGCAGCGCCTCGCGACCGGATTCGAGTTCCTGCGACAGCTTGGTGGCTCGCTCGATCTGGCCATCGCAAAGCAGGCTGACAAACTGGCTGCTCTGCTCCAGCAGCTTTGTCCCGCTGAGGCTCAGCGCTTCACCAGCGGCGGAATCTTTCTGCACGGCGGTCAGTCGGGTGAGGCTGCGGCTCAATGCATGGGTATCGAACCAGCGGCGATCCAGCGCGCCGGGCTCAAGCAAGGCCAGATCCATCGCCTGACGCAGGCTCAAGACGGTCTCGCGTACGGTCAGGCTGAGGCTGGCCGGGTCGCTGCCGCTTTCGCTCTCAAGCCAGTTCAGACCCAGCCGGTGGGCCAGCAGAGCGGCGCGGTTCAATGCCTCGGCCTGCCGTCGCGTCTCGCTGCCGCGGCGTTGCAGCGCACCGAGCGCAGCCTGGGTGGTGGTGGCGCGCGCGTGCTGCACATCGTGCGACTGCTGCAGGGTGGTCAGCCGTCCACTGACCACGCCTAGCGATTCGCTGCCTTCACGCAGCGCCGCGCCTGCCTGCACGATACCGGCCTGGGCACGCTCAAGCTGGCGCAAGCCCTGCTGCACGTCGCCGTCCAGTTGCAGGGAGAAGTCGCCGATCGAGCCGGTGACCAGTTCAATCTCGGTGGTGGTCACGGCGGTCTTCTCAGCCAGTTGCTTGACCTCGTCGGCGACCACGGCGAAGCCGCGGCCCGCCTCGCCCGCGCGCGCCGCTTCGATGGCGGCGTTCAACGCCACCAGATTGGTCTGGTGCGCGATCTCCTGGACCACCCCGGTCAGTTTGCGGATCTGTGCGACCTGCTCGGCCAGCTTGCTCTGGTTGCGGTTCATGGTGGACAGCGCGCTGCGCAGCAGGCGCAGTTGCCCGTCCAGCTCGCTGACGCTGCCTTGGCCGGCGAGCCCGGAGGTATTGGCCCGGCCCAGCTCGCTGCCGACTTGCTGCAAGGCCGTCGATATCCCGGCGCTGCCATCCGTCAAACGATCGACACTCGTGCGGCTTTCGATGGTGGCCCGATCCAGCGCGGCCTGTTCACGGGTCAACTGTTGCACGGCGCCAAGCACCAGACTCTGTTGCTCCATGGTCTGCAGGGCGACGGCGGCCGGCGGCTTCTCTGCGACCATGGCAAGCAGCGGCGCCAGCGTCTGTGCGGCGCGCGGGTGCTTGTGCCGCAGCCGTTCCAGCTCCGCGTGATTGCCTGCGGCCGCGGCTTGCACTAATGCGGTCAGTTGCTGTTTCCAGATAAAGCTCATGGGGCGGAAATCACCTTCATTAGGGCGGGGGCGCTGATGCTGCATCGTCAGAACCGATCAAAACTTGAACAAGCAATTCACGTGCCAGTGACGGCGGTTCATTTGCTGCTGCTGTTTACTCAAGCCTGGAGCATCGACGCCGATACCCGTTGAACAGGTTGCCGCTGCGGTACCTGCTTGCTTGAGGAAACTGCATGGGCGGCACACTGCTGGACAAGGTTGAGCAACATACCCGGCTGGCCGGGCACAACCGGGTAGCCATGTTGCTGTTCCGGCTGGGTGATGCGCAGTTGTTCGGCATCAATGTGTTCAAGGTGCGCGAGGTGTTGCGCCGCCCGCCGATGGAACGCATGCCCGGGCAGCACCCGATGCAGGCGGGAACCTGCGACTACCGTGGGCAGACCATTCCGGTGATCGATCTTGCCGCGGCGCTGGGTTATGCGCCGCTGCGCGATGTGGAATCGGCCCATCTGATGGTGACCGAGTTCAGTCGCACGGTGCAGGGTTTTCTGGTGGCGGACCTGCAGCACATGGTGCATTGCGAGGGCGAGTCGCTGGTGGCACCGCCCAGCACGCTGGGCTACGGCGCCCGGGTCAATGCGGTCACGCGCATCAACGGCGCCTTGCTGGCGGTGGTCGACGTGGAACACGTATTGGCCAGTATCGACGTTGCTCCGGCCGAGCTTTCCGTGCAGATGCAGCAGCAGATCAGCAGTCGCGGGCAACATCCGCGGCGGGTGATGGTGGTCGATGACTCGCTTATCGCACGGCGCCGGGTGGTTGGCCTGCTCGGCAAGATGAATATCGAGAGCGTCGTCGCCCATGACGGGCGCGAGGCGCTGGACCTGTTGCTGGAGTTCGCGCAGGCGGGCGAGGAGCAACAAGTGGGGCTGGTGGTGTCGGATATCGAAATGCCGCGGCTGGATGGTTATGCGCTGACCCGTGCCATCCGCGAAACGCCGAGCCTGCGCCGACTCAAGGTGGTGCTGCACAGTTCCCTTAGTGGCCTGTTCAACGAGGGCATGGTCAAAGAGGTCAAGGCGGATCGCTTCGTGGCCAAATTCCAGCCGGACGTGCTCGCCCAGACCGTACTCGACATGCTGGCCTCCGCCGAGCGGCAGCCGGCCCCCTGAGCGAGCGGCAAGCGACGCGTCGATGGCGCGTCAACAAACCGTCTTCTGTTCCGCTCCGGTGCGCCATGCTGCCGCCGCGATTCCGTGAAACCCAGTCACAGCAAGGGTTTCACGGCCATGGCATGCAATTTGCCTTGTCTCCCGTGCAGCAACTGCCCTGCGGAGCGAAGCAATGAGCCTGACCACTGACAACTTGTTCGGAATCAATACCAAGGCGCTGAACCTCTGGCAGCGTCGCAGTGAGGTATTGGCCAGCAACATGGCCAATGCGGACACGCCGGGTTATCTCGCGCGTGACGTCGACTTTCGCAAGGCGCTGGCCTCCGCCAGCGGTGCTGACGGCAACCTCGCGCTGCAGACCACGGCGCCCGGACAGATTGGCAGTGGCAGTGCCGCCTCGAATGCGCCGCTCGCCTATCAGATACCCAACCAGCCAAGCATGGATGGCAATACGGTCGACGAGCAGGTGCAGCAGGCTGATTTTGCCGCCAACAGCGTGCACTACCAGGCCAGCCTGTCGTTCATTACCGCGCAGATCCACATGCTGCGCACCGCGATCACCGGAGCTTAGCGCCGATGTCACTTTTCTCGATCTTCAATGTCGCCGGCTCGGGCATGGCGGCGCAGTCGGTTCGACTGAATACGGTGGCCAGCAACCTGGCCAATGCCGACAGCGTCGCCAGCTCGGCGGCCACCGCCTACCGCGCGAAGGAGCCGCTGTTTTCGCAGATCCAGCAGCAACAGTCGCTGGCCGCTGGCGGCAGCAACAGCGCCGCTGATGGATCAGGCAACGGCGTGCAGGTGGTTGGCGTTACCGAAAGCCAGGCCGCCATTCCCAGTCGTTACGAGCCGGGCAATCCCCTGGCCGATGCCGACGGCAGGGTCTATTCCAGCAACGTCAATCCGATCGACGAGCTGGTCAACATGATTTCCGCCTCGCGTTCTTTCCAGAACAACGTCGAGGTCATGAACACCACCAAGCAGCTGATGTTGAAGACCCTGACACTCGGCCAGTAGCGGATTCGGAGCACACCATGACCACCATCAACACCAACAATACCCAGGCGAGTGCCGCCAGCCCTTCATTGAGCGCGGCGGTTTCAGGCAGCCTGTCGCAAGCCGATTTTCTCAAGCTGATGACGGCGCAGTTGCAGGCACAGGATCCGACCAAGCCGGTGGACAACACGCAGTTTGTCTCGCAAATGGCGCAGTTCAGCCAGTTGTCCAGCTCGCAGGATCTGCTGACTTCGGTCAACGCCCTGAGCAGCACCTTGAACAGCTCGATGCAGACCAACCAGATGCTGGGCTCCTCCAGCCTGGTCAGTCGCCAGGTGATGGTGCCCTCGACAACGCTCAACTACAGCGGCGACAACATCACCGGCGCGGCCAGCGTCAGTGGCACCGGGCCGGTCAGCGTGAACATTGCCGACGTCAGCGGCAAAGTGGTGCGAACCCTGAATCTGGGCAGCCAGAACGCGGGGCTCTCTCCTTTCAACTGGGATGGCAAGGACAACAACGGCAATCCGGTGGCGCAAGGCGCATACAGCGTGTCGGCGAGCAGCAACGGAAGTGCGCTGAATACCTACGTGGCAGGCACCGTGACCGCCGTTGGATACGGTGGAGCTGGTATCGGCACCTATCTGCAGGTGGCTGGCGTGGGCGGGGTTCCGCTCACC
>JBBQQL010000133.1:0-11774 GCA_038215995.1 Lysobacterales bacterium | reverse complement strand
GGAATTAGGCGGGGAACAGGGAACGGGGAACAGGGAACGTGGAGGCTGCAACGAACATGACCTTCACTCCCTGCCCCGCACCCGACCCCGACCGCCATGGATTGGAGGGTACGAGAACGACGCGTCCAGGCCGGCAGCGACACACCAGCGCCATCTGCACGTTCCCCGTTCCCCGTTCCCCGTTCCCCACTCCATTAGAGAACCCAGCCATGACCAAGCAAATCCAGGACGCCTACATCGTCGCCGCCACCCGCACCCCGGTCGGCAAGGCGCCGCGCGGCGTGTTCCGCAATACCCGCCCGGACGACATGCTCGCCCACGTGATCCGCGCCGTGATGGCGCAGTGCCCGGGCATTGATCCGCACCGCATCGGCGACGCCATCATCGGCTGCGCCATGCCCGAAGCCGAGCAAGGCATGAACGTGGCACGCATCGGCGTACTGCTGGCCGGCCTGCCCGACACCGTGCCCGGCGTCACCATCAACCGCTTCTGTTCGTCCGGCCTGCAGGCCGTGGCGATGGCGGCCGACCGCATCCGCCTCGGCGAGGATGACCTGATGCTCGCCGGCGGCACCGAGAGCATGAGCATGGTGCCGATGATGGGCCACAAGATCGCTATGAACCCGGCGATCTTCAGCGACGAGAACATCGGCATCGCCTACGGCATGGGCATCACCGCCGAGAACGTGGCCAAGCAGTGGAAGGTCAGCCGCGAGCAGCAGGACGCGTTCGCGGTCGAGAGCCATCGCCGCGCGCTGGCCGCCCAGGCCGCCGGCGAGTTCAACGACGAGATCAGCCCGTTCGCGCTGGACGACCATTACCCGAATCTCGCCACCCGTCAGATCATCACCGACAGCCGCAGCATCAGCATGGATGAGGGCCCGCGCGCCGGCACCACGCTGGAAGTGCTGGCCAGGCTGAAAACCGTGTTCCGCAACCAGCAGTTCGGCGGCAGCGTCACCGCCGGCAACTCCAGCCAGATGTCCGATGGTGCCGGCGCGATCATGCTGGCCAGCGAAAAGGCTATCAAGGAGTACAACCTGACCCCGCTGGCCCGCTTCGTCGGCTTCTCCGTCGCCGGTGTGAAACCCGAGGTGATGGGCATCGGACCGAAGGAAGCGATCCCCAAGGCACTCAAGCAGACCGGCATCACCCAGGATCAACTGGACTGGATCGAGCTCAACGAAGCGTTCGCCGCACAGGCACTGGCCGTGATGGGCGACCTCAAGCTCGACCCGAGCAAGGTCAATCCGCTCGGCGGCGCCATCGCCCTCGGCCACCCGCTCGGTGCCACTGGCGCGGTGCGTATCGCTACCCTGGTGCACGGCATGCGTCGTCGCAAGCAGAAGTACGGCATGGTCACCATGTGCATCGGCACCGGCATGGGCGCAGCGGGGATTTTCGAAGCGCTGTAAGCGTCATGGCGGTACCGGTGCATGCCTGCACCGGCCATTGAAAAGGCGCCGCAGCGATGCGGCGCCTTTTTCGTTCACGAACCTGCCCTTCAGGCGACTCTGCAGCTCACCCCTCGATCATCTCGAATCGGTATCCCGCGCCGTAGACGGCATGGATATAGGACTGGCCGGGCGCCATGTCTTCCAGCTTGCGGCGCAGATTGCGGATATGGCTGTCGACGACGCGATCGGTCACGTCGCGCAGGTCGCCGTGCATCAGGTCGAGCAACTGGTCGCGGGAATAGATACGGCCAGGATGCGTCACCAGCGCCTGCAGTAGTCGGTATTCGGTAGTGGTGAGCGCGACCGGTCGGCCAGATAGAAAGATGCGCTGCGCCGCCTCGTCCAGGGTGAAGGGATTGCCAGGTGCATCCGGCGCCACCCGACGCAGCAGGGCGCGCACCCGTGCCACCACTTCGCGCGGACTGAACGGTTTGCAGATGTAGTCATCTGCGCCCAGATCGAGCCCGAGCAAACGGTCGATCTCGTCGGCGCGGGCGGTCAGCATGATCACCGGCAGCGCGCTGCGCTGGCGCAACTCGCGCAGGATCTGCAGGCCGTCCTTGCCGGGAAGCATCACGTCCAGCAACAGCAGATCCGGTGTCTGCGCGGCGATCGCATCGAGCACGCGATCGCCGTCGCCCACCGTGGTGGATTGATAACCGGCCAGACGCAGATAGTCAGCGACCAGTGCGGCGATTTTCGGTTCGTCTTCGGCAATCAGGATTTGCGCGGCGGCCATCTCAGCTCACTCGCTGTGGCAGGCGCAGTTCCAGTCGCAGGCCACCGAGCGGCGAGCGCGACGCGCTCAAACGGCCGCCGTGCGCCAGCGCGATGCGCTGCGCAATGGCCAGCCCCAGGCCGCTGCCACCATGCGTGCGGCTGCGCGACGGCTCGCCCCGGTACAGCGGTTCGAACAGCCGCTGCAGATCCTGCTCGGGCACGCCCGGCGGCGTGTCGTCGACGCGCAGGAAAGCCTCGCCATTTTCGGTGAACACGCTGACCTGCACGCGACCGCCGCGGTCGCTGTAGCGCAGGCTGTTGCCGAGCAGGTTGTCGGCCAACTGGCGCAAACGGTCGGGGTCCGCATTGACCGGCGCCGCATTCAGTTCCTGCTCGATCTGCAGGCCTGCATCCCGTGCCGTCCCGGCAAAGCGCGCACAGGCGTCGGCGGCCAGATCCGCCAGATCCAGCGATAGCGGCTGGTAACTCAGCGAGCCCTGATCGGCCAGCGACCACTGGTGCAGATCACCGACCAGACGATCCAGCCGCATCACCTCATCGTGCAGTGATTGCAGACCAGCGGCGTCGGCCGTGCGCACACCGTCACGCATGCCTTCCAGCTCGCCGCGCACAACCGCCAGCGGCGTGCGCAACTCGTGCGAGATGTCCGCCATCCAGCGCTGACGCGCCGTCTCGTGCGCCTTCAGCGCCAGGCTGAGACGATTCACGTGCTGCACGAGGTCGCCCAGTTCGTCCTGCCGGCGGGTGTCCAGTTGCACACCGTATTTGCCATCGGACAGTTGCCGGGCGGCCTGCTCCACGATGTGCAGCGGCACCAGCAGATGGCGCGCGAAAAACCAGGCCAGCGCCATCGCCAACAGCAGCAACACCGACGCCAGCAGCGCAATGTTGCGCACCTGGGTGGCGAGGAAGACCTTGTCGCGGCGGTCGACGGGATGGGTCAGCGGGCGCAGTGCCAGCCAGCCGACGACCGCGCCATCATGGTGCAAGGGGCGTTGCAGCGCGCCGGCCGGAGGCTGGCTGCCAGCCACCAGTTGCTGATCGGCATTCAGCAGCGTCACCCGCGGTGGCAGCGGCGGCGGGGGTAGCGGGGGTGGCGGCGGAGGTGCCGCAGCACCACCATCCACAGGTGGTTGTGGCGGCAACGGCGGGGCCGGCGGCCGTGGCGGTGCAGGTGGCTGCGGCGGCATGGGCGCGGCCGGCTCACCCTGCTCCAGGGTGTCACGCAGCAAGGCATTCCACTGCCCGCCCTGGCGCAGGCCGGCAAACCCCTGCCCGGCATCGGCGCGCTGGTTCAAGGCCTGCACCAGCGGGTCGAGCCGGGCCAGGTCACTCGTATTCACGTAGTCGACAAAGCCGCTGCGCAAGTTGTAGACGGACAACGCGCCCATGGCGAGCAAGGCCAGCCCGATCGCGGTGGCCAGCAGCAGGAACAGCTTGTGCGCCAGGCGCAGACGAAAGCGCCATGCAGGTCGAGGGAGTGGCCGATTCATACGGCGGCAGCATAGCCGCCCGGCACCCACCGTGCGTCCACAATGCCTGCATATTCCCTGCGAACTTGCAGGTCATCGTGAGCGTGGTCGGATCCCCCGGCAACCCAAGGAGATCACCCATGAAAAACCGCCTGATTGCCATTCTGGTCGGCTTGGCGCTGGCCGGCAGCGCCAGCGCCCAACAGGTCATGCCAGCGCAAGGTGCTGCACCTTTTACGCCGCGCGGTATGGTCGGCGAAGGCGTTCCGCCGTTGCCCCCCGGCTGCCACAGCGGTGTGTCGCCACACCGCGACATGCCCGACATCAGCAACAACAGCGCATGGCGCCATGCGCTCGATGTGAGCGATGCGCAGGCAGCCCAGGTACAGCAACTGCTCAAGCAGCGGCGGGCCGAGGACGAGGCGATCTGCGCCAAACTGCGCAGCATCGTGGGTGACAAGGCGATGAGCCGTTGGTTGCAAGCGAGCATGCCGCCACCGCCACCGCGTCCACCGATGCCGCCGCAACCGCCCGAGCCGCCGCAACCACCAATGCCACTGGATGCAGGGCAATAAGACTTGGCGCGACTCAGGCGCAGCGAAAGCGTTGGATGATGGTGGCCGCGGCGCTGTAGCAATACGGCGCCGTTTCGTTTCCCAAAGATTCAAGTCAAGCGGAAAGGCCACGCCACTGCGCGCGACCCCGTCGATCACTCCGCCGCACCCCCGACCTGACGTCCTTGGCCCTGATCTGGCCGGCACCTGGCACAGTTGTGCAAAGCCGGACAAAAGGTGCCTAATAGCTTGCGCTGGCGCCAACCCAGCCCTTCAGTGCATTGCCGCTGCGGTCGGTGACCAATCCACCGAGATTCATGGGCAGGCTGTTGGCACCCTTGATGTGTCCCTGGGTGACTGGCGTGAAAGACCACGCGCGGTCGCCACCAGCAGGCAAGCTAGAGATCGCATGATGAACATCAATGGCATTTCGGGGAATATCTACCCGCTTTCGCCCCTTCCGCCGGGCTACAACACATCGCCTGGCAGCACGGCCTACGCCAGCAGCCCGATCGGAAGCAAAAACAACTCCGGCCAGGTCGGCACGTTGGTATCCGCCATCTTCCAGGCGCTGTCTCAGTCAGGCATATCGGGCACATCATCAGCGAGCTCGAGCGGCAGCAGATCGACCGTTGCCTCCAGCTCGAACCCGCTGCAGGCGCTGGGCAGTTTCATGCAGACCCTGATTTCGGCGCTGCAAAATCAGTCCTCACCAGGTGGGCAGGCCGCGCCCCCGCCGCCAGTCAATTCGGCTGCCGCCGCAGCGACCTCGTCGAATGAGGCATCATCCCGCGCCGCCTCGGCGGCAGCATCAGCGCCATCGAGCAACGGCAGTGGCACGGTGGCCAGGACATCCACGCTTTACCATCTAGGGCGTCGCGGCGGGCATGACGGTGGTGCCTCGCGGATCGAATCGAACCTGCAGGGACTGATCCAGCAGCTGTCTTCGGGCTCAAGCTCAACCAGCCCATCGATAGCGACTGCTGCCTTCAACTCAACCAGCTCACTCGACTCACTGCAGCAGAGCTTTCAGGACCTGACCAATTCGTTGGGCAACACCTCGGGGTCGGCATCCGCCAGCCTCGGCAATTTTCTGCAGGCGTTTTCGCAGAACCTCGAAAAGCTCGGCAGCACCGGCAACATCCTCAACACCCAGGCCTGATCGATCCAACTCAGGCCACATCGCGACGCAAACCGAGTAGCCGCAAGAAGCAGATCGGATCCGAATCAATCCAGCTCCGCGTCCAGCACCCGCTCGATGCGCTGGTCCGGCACCAGCCACAAGATTGCTACTGCGGCATACAGCAATTGCGATACCCACGCCGCCCAGAACGAGGCGGCGATGCCGGCGAGGTAGATCACCGGCGAAATCTTGCCTTTCCAGTCACTACCGATCGCCCGCGCCAGGATGGAGTCGCCGCCATCGTTGCGGATGATCGCCTGCTGCAGTATCCGGTACGCCACCGCTGCCATCAGCAGTACCACGCCGTAAAGCGCGGACGGGCCCGAGGCGAAATGGTTCTCGCCCATCCAGCCGGTAGCGAATGGCAACACCGACAACCAGAACAGCAGGTGCAGGTTGGCCCACAGAACCGCACCATTCACCGGGCCGACCAGATGCAGCATGTGGTGATGGTTGTTCCAGTAGATGCCCACGTAGACGAAGCTCAGCACATAGCTGAGAAACACCGGCGCCAGCGGCAGCAGCGCCGCCACCGTCTCGCCGTGCGGCACCTTCATCTCCAGCACCATGATCGTGATGATGATGGCGAGCACGCCGTCACTGAAGGCTTCGAGTCGATTCTTGTTCATGGCGCTCTCTAGCAATGGAAACAGGAACAGGCTGCGCGGCTTCGAGCTGGCACCGACTCAGGTCTCGTCCCGGCGCGGCGTGTTCTGCGCGATGTGCCACAACACGCCGCTGGGATCGAACAGGATGAACTCGCGCATGCCCCAGGGTTGGTCTTCGAGCGCGCCCATGTTCACGGCAAATCGTTCGATGACACCGGAGCCAAGCAGCTTCGCATGCCAGTCGTCGACATTCTCCACCAGCAGATGCATCTGGAAATTGGCGATAAATGCCGGCTGGTTGAATGCCTGCAGCAGAAAGCTGGTGTGGCCGTGGCGCACGTAGGCCAGTGCATCGTCCGACCAGGGAATCTCGAAGCCCAGCGCCTGATAAAACCGCTTCGACTGCGCAAAGTCTGACGCCGGCACAAACGCCTTGGCTTCAACGGCTGTGAGATTCATCGGTCCCCCTCCGGTCCGGTTGACGATCGTCATGGCGAGGTTAGCGCAATCCGATTCCGCCGGGCATTGCAGCGTTCCGGTCCGGGTTGAGGTCTCAACCCCTGAGACGCTGCCGCGGCCTAATCCCCTGCATTTCCGGGGGACACGCCATGAATGCCTTGCCTGACCGCTATGACGCCGCCGACGAACTGGTGCTGCGCAATCCGTCCGATGGCCGCACGCTGGCGCAACGACTCGGCAAGCGCTATGCGGCGCGCATCACCGGTGCCTTCGTGGTGCCCGGTCGCCAAGGCACGTTCGCGCCACTACCGACGGATCTGCCGCCCGCACTGGCCACCGCGTTGCGTTCGCGCGGCATCGAGCAGCTTTACAGCCATCAGGCACAGGCGTGGACCGCCAGCCAGGCGGGCGAGCATGTGGCCATCGTCACGCCCACGGCCTCGGGCAAGTCGCTGTGCTACACCCTGCCCGTGATCACCGCGGCGATGACGAATCACGCCAAGGCGCTGTACCTGTTTCCGACCAAGGCGCTGGCGCAGGACCAGGTCGCCGAGCTGCTGGAGCTGAACCAGGCCGGCGAGCTGGGCGTGAAGGCGTTCACCTTTGACGGCGATACACCGGGCGACGCGCGCCAGGCGATCCGACTGCATGGCGACATCGTGGTCAGCAACCCCGACATGCTGCACCAGGCCATCCTGCCGCATCACACCAAGTGGGCGCAGTTCTTCGAGAACCTGCGCTATGTGGTGATCGACGAGGTGCACACCTACCGCGGCGTGTTCGGCTCGCACGTCGCCAACGTGATCCGCCGGCTCAAGCGGGTGTGCGCGTTCTACGGGGTGAAGCCGCAATTCATCCTGTGCTCGGCGACCATCGGCAACCCGCAACAACACGCCGAGGCCTTGATCGAGGACGCCGTCACGGCAATCACCGAAAGCGGCGCACCCTCGGGCGACAAACACGTGCTGCTGTGGAACCCGCCGGTGGTCAATCCCGATCTGGGCCTGCGCGCCTCGGCCCGTTCGCAGACCAACCGCATCGCGCGGCTGGCGATCAAGTCCGGCATGAAGACGCTGGTGTTCGCCCAGTCGCGCACCATGGTCGAGGTGCTCACCAAATACCTCAAGGACGTGTTCGACCACGACCCGCGCAAACCACCGCGCATCCGCGCCTACCGCGGCGGCTACCTGCCGAAGGAACGTCGCGCGGCCGAACGTGCCATGCGTGCCGGCAGCATCGACGGCATCGTCAGCACCTCGGCGCTGGAGCTGGGCGTGGATATCGGCAGTCTCGACGTGGTGGTACTCAACGGCTATCCCGGTTCGGTCGCGGCAACGTGGCAGCGCTTCGGCCGCGCTGGCCGGCGCCAGCAGTCGGCGCTGGGCGTGCTGGTGGCCAGCTCCGATCCGCTCGATCAATATCTGGTTCGCCATCCGGAGTTTTTCCAGGGCGCCACGCCCGAGCACGCGCGCATCCAGCCCGATCAGCCGCTGATCCTGCTCGACCATATCCGCTGCGCCGCGTTCGAGCTGCCGTTCAGCGGCGACGAAATGTTCGGCACGGAAGTCGCCACACCGTGGCTCGAGGTGCTGGGCGAGGAAGGCGTGCTGCATCGCGAGGGCGATCGCTGGGAGTGGATCGCCGACAGTTACCCAGCGATCGCGGTGTCGCTGCGCTCGGTCGCCGATGGCAACTTCGTGGTGGTCGATCGCACCGACGGGCGCCAGACCATCATCGCCGAGGTCGATTTCAGCGCCGCACCGGTGACCCTGTACGAAGGCGCCATCCACATGATCCAGTCGCTGCCCTACCAGGTCGAACGGCTGGACTGGGAAGGCCGCAAGGCCTATGTCACGCGCACCCAGGTCGACTACTACACCGACGCCATCGACTACACGAAACTGAAAGTGCTGGACTGCTTCGACAGCTCGCACGCCGGCTGTGGCGAGGCCCACCACGGCGAGGTACACGTGGTGCGCCGCGTCGCCGGCTACAAGAAGATCCGCTTCTATTCCCACGAGAACATCGGCTACGGCCCGGTCAACCTGCCCGACCAGGAACTGCACACCACCGCCGTGTGGTGGCAACTGGAACAAGCCGTGCTGGATGCCGCGTTCGAGGATCGCCAGCAGGCACTCGATGGTTTTCTCGGTGCCGCCAACGCGCTGCACCTGGTCGCCACGGTGGCAGTGATGGCCGAAGCACGCGACCTGCAGAAATCCGTGGGCAGCGGTGACGGCGCCTGGTTCGTCAGCGCCGATGGCAGCGGTCGTGGACAGGTTCGCGGCGGCGATGGCCAGCCGACCGCGCTGGCGCCCGATGCGCCGTTCACGCCGACCGTCTATCTGTACGACGCCTTCCCCGGCGGCATCGGCCACAGCGAACCGCTGTTCCAGCGGCGCGAGGATCTGATCGCCCAATCGATCAGCGTGATCGAACGCTGCGACTGCCACGCCGGCTGCCCGGCCTGCGTCGGCCCGGTGCTGGCCGCCGACGAACGCGCGGCCGAGCAGCCGCACGACGCCCAGGAGTCCGGCACACCCAAGGCGCTGGCCTTGCGCGTACTCGCCCTGCTGGTGGCACTGTGAGTGCGTTGCACGCCCGGCTGCGTGAGCTGCGCTCGCAGGCAGGGCACACGCCCGCTGCGTCATCACCCGCCGTGCGCAGTGCGGCGACAACCACGAGTGTCGCCACGGCAAGCTCGTCGCTGTCTCCTGATCTGCGCCGACTGCTGCAACGCCACGCCCAACTCAAGCGTGGGCCCGCCTGCCTCGCCTCCTCCGACCGCGAGGTGCCCGGCATCGAACTAGTGCCAGGCCTGCGCTACACCGAGTCGCGCCTCGACTGGCTGCAGCCACCGGACATCATCGACGCCACCTTCGCGCGGGTGGCGCCGGTACAGCACCAGCACTTGCTGCACTTCGACACCGAAACCACCGGCCTGGCCGGCGGCACGGGCACCCGCGCCTTCATGATCGGCGCCGCCGACTGGATCGATGGCCAGTTCCGCATCCGTCAACTGACCATCACCAGCATGGCCGCCGAAAGCGCCATGCTGCGCCGCTTCGCTGAATGGATCAGCGACGACACCGCCCTCGTCAGCTACAACGGCAAGTGCTACGACGCGCCCCTGCTCGCCACCCGCTACCGCCTCGCGCGCCAGCCCAACCCGCTGGCTGGGCTGGCCCACATCGACCTGCTGCATCCGGTGCGCCGGCACTGGAAAGGGCAATGGGAAAACTGCCGCCTGGCCACCGCCGAGCGGCAGTTGCTGGGCGTGGTGCGAGAGGATGATCTGCCTGGCGCGGAAGCGCCGGCCGCGTGGCTCACCTACCTGCGCGGTGGCTCGGCGCTCAATCTGCGCCGGGTAGCCGAGCACAATGCGCAGGATCTGAAGAGTCTGGCCGGTGTGTTGCTGCGGATGGCGGGAATGGCCTGAACGGAAGCGCTCAGGCGCCGGCCCTACCCAGCGAAGACGGCGGCAAAGCCTGCACCACCTCGGCCGCCACCACACGCTCCAGCGCCGCAAAACAGTCCGCATCGATCGCCGTGCCGACCGCCTCGCGCATGATGTCGAGCGTGCGTTTGATCGGGGTGGCCGCATGGTAGGGCCGCTCGGCCGAGATCGCATCAAAGATATCGGCCACGGTGATGATCCGCGTCTCCTGGCTGATGGCCTCGGCAGCGAGTCCCCGCGGGTAACCGGTGCCGTCCAGTCGCTCGTGATGCGCGGCTGCCACCTCGGCCAGTTCGCTCAACTGCTGGATACGGCCGAGGATTTGTCCGGTATAGGCGGCATGCCGCTGAACCTGCTGCCATTCGTCCGCCACCAGGCGAGCGGGCTTGTCCAGAATCGCGTTGCTCACGCCAAGCTTGCCCACGTCATGCAGCAGAGCCGCACGCCGAAGCCAGCGCAGTCGTGCGTGCGGCATGCCCAACTCGATCGCCAGCTTGACTGCGTATTCGGCCACCCGCGCGCTGTGACCTGCGGTGAATGGGCTCTTGGCATCGACCACCTGGCCGAATGCCTCGGCGATGGCGTCCAGGTAATCCTCATCCACTTCAATGGTGGAACCGGCCGGAGCCAATCCGTTCACCGCGCGCTCGACCTGATCACTGGCCAGCATCGCCCAGAACGCAGGGTCGCGCGCAACCTGCTCGAACGCCTGTACCAGTGCCGGATCAAACCAGCTACCGGCGCGCAAGCGCAATTCGGCCAGCGTGGCCTCGGCGCCGCCGGAAAAATGGAAGACATCCACCACCTGGGCCATCAGGGCAATCTGCGAAGCCAGCGGAATCGCGGCGGCGCGAAGATGATCGGGGCGACCGCTACCGTCGAAATGCTCGTCCAGCGAGTGCACCGCCTGTGCCACTGATTCGGGAAAGCGCAGTTGCCGGGCAATGCTGGCGCCGCGGTTGCATCGCGTCTGGATCAGCTCCTGCGCCACTTCGTCACCGTTGCGCACGATGTTGAGAATGGCGCCAAGCCGCTGCCGCCAGCCACTATGCTGACCGGTGTGGCTGACCACGAAGCCGAGCATCTGCCGCACACCACCACTGCCCACACGCTTGAAATCACGTTTGAAGGCCAGGTCGTCGGTCAGATACAACTCGCAAATCCGGGCGGCGTTGCTGCTGCAACCCAGATCCTTCAAAAGCAAGGTGTAGTACAGCGACCACAGTTCGTCTTCGGCCAGGCCAAGCTGGTTACCCACATGCATGCCGATCCAGCAGCAGCGCACGCAATGGCCTTCCGGCTGGCCCTCGGTGAGGTCCAGCGCGTAGCTCAGCGAACCGATCAGTTCCGCCAGTTTGAGTTTCGACATGCCCTGCCCTGAATGGCCTGCGCCTTGCTGATCCCTATCGAGACGGCCGACCGCCGCGGATCTTGAGTCCGCACGGCGTCACGCCGCCAGCAACCTACCGTAAAAGGGAGACGGGGGTAGCTATTAGGAATTGACTGCCTCCTTCCCCTTTTTTTCGCGCTGTTCCAGCGCGGCCAAGACTTGCCCGAGCAAGCCACGCAGGCGTTGCATGTTGGCGGCACCGACGGCCTCGGCAAGCCAGTCCTCGAACTGTCGGCTGAGTTTGATCAGTATGTCCACTGCCTTGGTGTCTCGTCGGGTCAGCTGCACCAGCTTGGCCCGTCCGTCGGCGGGTCAAGCTATATCCCATGGATAGAAGGCGTGATTGCTGCTCAAGCATCGATCCGTGCCTCATCTGTGTCGAGGTAGATAAATCAATCTGGCCGGTGTTGCCACTACTTGAATCCAGCACTGCAAGTCCACTCTGAGGCAGCG
>JBBQQL010000132.1:0-11823 GCA_038215995.1 Lysobacterales bacterium | reverse complement strand
CCGCTTGAGCCAGGTCTGTGTCTGATGCGCTGCCTGGGCGAGTGCCCGCGACACAGTGGCGGAGCCGGACAGCATGGGTAGGCATGCGCTGACAGACCTGCCCGTTCTCCCCGTTGGAAGATTCGGTTTGACTTGAGTCATCCGTGCCGGGGGGCGATCGATGGTTCCGGCATTTCCCCTGGCTGAGGTTGTGGCAATGCGAATGGTTTTTGCGATCAAGGAAAGCAGCCACGGCCTGTGGTGCATCAGCAACGGTAAGGCGCTGGTGCATGACAAGCTGCACTTCGCCCATGCCATCCGACTCAGCCGCGCCCTTGCCCGCGCCGAGCACGAACGCACTGGGGATACCGTTTGCGTCGAGATGGTCCTCTCCGAATTCATCATCGCCTTGTTGAATTTCAGTGTGGCGACCACGGTGCACCGCGTGCCGAATGGGCGAACTGAGGCGCTGCGCGATCAGGGAAAGCTGCCGGCGGGAGTACGAATCCCTGACGCCTCGCCAGTCCGGAACACCCCTCGCCCGTTTGTGGCCGGATCGACTACCCGTTTGCGCGCCATTTCCTGATCGCTACCCGATGGGCGTGAGCCTGCTCATCCGGCGACAGGAAGTTGTGCGGCTCCCACCAAATTTTGCTAGGATCAGGCGACGGCTGCACAGGGGCAGTCGGGAGTAATTGACATGCAAACGTTTTTTTGCGCAACCCGCCGCCTGGCGTGGTTTCGCCTTGTTTGCAGGGACGCTGATAGCCAAAGTTGCAGGGGACGCAAGAACTAACACTCCATCGCCCATGGGTGACGACTTGGTGTCTTGGTGTTCCGGGGCCAAGTCGCGTCGTGAGGACGAATTGGCGCGGCAGCAGCAGTCGGAGTCGGAATAGGTGCAGAGTAGGCGCGGCTTCACGCGCCGGTGCCACCAGTTGCCTCGCTGTCCCGATCCCGTTCAGGAAACTCATGGCATGCGCGTCAGAGGAAGGAACGGCTGCGGCCGTCCTTTTTCGCGGCAGCCATGTTCGTTGGCGGTCGCTTGCGACGTGCCCGGAAGTGCGGATTTGCCCGCGCTGGCTCCCATCACTTTTCGTTGACTGCCGGATTTCGTCAGCGCCCTGCATGGCGCTGCCAATCGACTCGCTTTCGAGGCTACCGTGCCTTGTTCGGGCCGCCATGCCCCCGGCTTGCCTGGCTGCGGCCCCATGCGTCCTCGGTTGGCGCCGTACGACCGTGTCGCTGAGCTCTCGCGGGCGTTGCGGGGGGTGTTCCGGTAAACTCGAACGTTCGTGACCGCGCTGGTCGCGTAGGTGTTTTCCATCCGGACGATGGCGTATCGCCCTCGAGCTTCGGTCAGCCGCAGCTCGGCGCGGGTTCGTCGCGCCGGCATCGGCGGTGCGTCATGGTTGCGCCCATGCGCCTGCCTTGCAAGTCAAAGCAGGTACCTCAGTTCATGAACAATCAGACCATTTCATTGATTGGTGTGCCGACCGATATCGGCGCCGGGCATCGCGGTGCATCGATGGGGCCGGAGGCATTGCGCGTCGCCAATCTCGCGCTCAGGCTCGAGAAGCGCGGGTTGCAGGTCACCGACAAGGGTAATCTGCAGGGCCCACTCAATCCGTGGTTGCCACCGACCGATGGTTATCGTCATCTGGATGAGGTGGTCGTCTGGAATACAGCCGTCTATACGGCTGTTCATGAAGAGCTCAAGGCCGGGCGTTTGCCGATCATGCTTGGCGGCGATCACTGTCTCGCCATCGGCTCGATTACCGCCGTTGCCCGACATTGCCGCGAGACCGGCAAGAAGCTTCGCGTGCTTTGGCTGGATGCGCATTCGGATTTCAATACTGCACAGGCGACGCCATCAGGAAATATCCATGGCATGCCCGTGGCGTGCCTATGTGGTTACGGACCGAAGGCGCTGACCGAACTTGGCGGCAGTGCTCCGGCGACCGCGCCTGACGTATTTCGGCAGATCGGCATCCGTTCGGTTGACTACGGCGAGAAGGAGCTGGTGCGTGAGGCAAACGTCGGCATTTATGACATGCGCCACATTGACGAAGAGGGCATGAAGCGGGTGATGGAGCAAGCCCTGGCCGGCGTCGACGAGAACACCCATCTGCATGTCAGTTTCGACGTGGACTTTCTCGATCCGAGCATTGCGCCAGGCGTGGGCACCACGGTGCGTGGCGGGCCGACCTATCGCGAGGCGCAGCTGTGCATGGAGATGATCGCCGATACCGGGTACATGGCCTCGCTGGACATCGTCGAGTTGAATCCTGCTTATGACAAGCGCAATGCCACGGCCAAGCTGGCAGTGGATCTGGTCGAATCCCTGTTCGGCAAGTCCACCCTGATTCGCCGTTAAGCCAGCCCAAACCATTCGAAAGCGAAGACCATGCAAACCCGTGTACTGACCGGCATTACCACCACCGGCACACCGCATCTCGGCAATTACGTGGGGGCGATCCGACCGGCGATCGAAGCCAGTCGGCGCGCGGAAGTCGACGCCTTCTTCTTCATGGCCGACTATCACGCCCTGATCAAGAGCGATGATGCGGCACGGATCGAGCGTTCCCGCCTGGAAATTGCCGCCACCTGGCTGGCGGCCGGTCTCGATCCCGCGCGGGTCACCTTTTACCGTCAGTCGGATATCCCCGAAATCCCCGAGCTGACCTGGTTTCTGACCTGCGTTGCGGCGAAGGGGATGCTTAATCGTGCGCATGCCTACAAGGCGGCGGTGGATCGGAATACGGAGAGTGGCGAGGACCCCGATGCGGGCATCAGCGCCGGGCTTTACATGTATCCGGTCTTGATGGCCGCCGATATCCTGGCCTTCGATGCGCACAAGGTGCCGGTCGGCCGCGACCAGATCCAGCATATCGAAATGGCGCGCGACCTGGCACAACGTTTCAACCACCTGCATGGACACGATTTTTTCGTGTTGCCGGAGGCTCTCATCGAAGAGCAGGTTGCCACCTTGCCGGGTCTGGACGGTCGCAAGATGTCCAAGAGTTACGACAACACGATTCCACTATTCGCAGGTGGCAGCAAGCAACTGCGCGAGGCGATCATGCGCATCGTGACTGACTCACGCCTGCCCGGTGAGCCGAAGGACCCGGACAACAGCGCGCTCTTCACCATCTTCCGCGGGTTCGCCGACGAGGGCGAGACGGCGGCATTCCGGCTGGCTTTGCTCGATGGCATGGGTTGGGGTGACGCCAAGCAGAAGTTGTACGAGCGCATTGAGGTCGACGTGGCTCCCATGCGCGAGCGCTATGAGGCGTTCATGGCTGATCCAGTGGCAATCGAGGCCATCCTGCAGGACGGTGCACAGAAGGCGCGAGCAGTGGCTACGCCAAAGCTGGCGGCCCTGCGTGACGCACTGGGGCTGCGTTCGGCCATGGCGCTGCCGATCAAGACGGCTGTATCGAAAGTGGCACCAAAGCAGGACAAGGCAGCAAGGTTTGCGAGTTTTCGCGATGCCGACGGCCAGTTCCGTTTTCGCCTGTTTTCTGCCGATGGTGAGGAGTTGTTGCTGTCGATGCCGTTTGCTGATCCGAAGGCGGCTGGGGCCCTGCAGAAACGGATCAGGCAGTTGGGTGCGACTGCCGCCGTCATGCAGATTCAACCCTGCGGGCTGAGCCTGGAACTGGATGGCGAGATGGTCGCCAGCATGCCGGAGTACCCCGGTAAGGCGCTGCGTGATGAGGCCATGTTGAGACTGCGCATGGCACTAGATCAACTGGCGGCGCAAGAATGATGCGCCCCGGTTTCTGAGAGATTTGCCGATGCGTTATCTCGCCATTTTGTTGCTGGCACCCTGGCTGCTGATCCTATGCGGTATTTTCTGGGCCTATCCAAAGGCACTCCCCCGTAGCGTGGGTCGACGCATTTTTGATGTGCTGGCGTTGCTCTTGATGTCGACTCTGGCGATGGGAGCGGTGCAGATCGCGTTCGATCGGGTCGAACTGCCTGCGTCGGGTGAAATGGGACGCGCCAGCGGCGCGATCTGGCAGCAGGTGCTGCCTGCGCTTTGCGGCTACGGCGCGTTCACCATCGGCCTGGTGGCGGCGATGTGGCTGCGTCATGTGATCTGGGGGCGCCACAAGCCCGATCCAAAGCGCCCTCCGCTGCATTGACTGAGCTCTCGCGCGGGGTTTTCATCGTTCGTCCTCATACACTGGAGCCTTGGCAGAGGGTTCGCCAGCCGGTGAGCCAGATCCAGCCAATGCGCTCACTGCACACGCCGCAGCACCCTGCAGTGAGACAATGCATCGCATGACGGTGCTCAAATATCTCCAGGCTTACCCGGACACCCTGCAGGACAAGGTGCGCCAGTTGATTGCCCAGGAACGGCTTGGCGAACATCTGGCCAAGCGCTATCCCGGGCGCCATGAGGTGCAAAGTGACAAGGCGCTCTACGCCTACACCAGCGCGCTCAGGCAGCGCTACCTGAAAAACGCGCAGGCGATCGACAAAGTGCTCTACGACAGCAAGCTGGATGTGCTGCAACGTGCGCTGGGGCTGCATACGGCGATATCACGCGTGCAGGGCGGCAAGCTGAAGGCCAAGAAGGAAATTCGCGTCGCCACCCTGTTCAAGGCGGCCGCGCCTGAGTTCCTCGAGATGATCGTGGTGCACGAGCTGGCGCACCTCAGGGAGCTCGATCATAACAAGGCGTTCTACCAGCTGTGCCAGTACATGCTGCCGGACTACCACCAACGGGAGTTCGATCTGCGTGTTTACCTGACCTGGCGCGAACTGCCTGCGATACCAATCAACGAGGACAACCATGGATAGTGCGGCACTACAGAAATACCTGCTGCGCCTGTTCGAGCGTCACGACGTCGAACTCGAACCGGATGAAGAGGGCTGGCTGGTCACCGATGGCGACTTTCCGGCGATTCGCGCCGAGTGGCACGAAGGCAATGCCGGCGAGCTCGGGCGCCTGGATATCGACGTGGTGCTGGGTGAGGATCGGCGTATCGAGGAGAGTTTCGCGGGCGTCGGCGGCGCGGAGGTCGGTTGTCGCGATGCCCTGAAAACCTTCGAGCAGAATGCGTTTCACGTCTTGCTGGCAGCGTGCTGGTATGTCACCGACGATCGCAGGATGCGGATTGCCGACTGGGATGTCGGCGTGCGCAACTGGGACCTTTTCATCGGCCCGTTCAATGTGCGTGGAGCCAACGCGGAGGCTCTGAGCATACCGGCCGAGGTGATGCAGGCGATCGAGGCCGCGGTGAAACGCGAGGCGCTCACACCCGAGCTGCATTGGTTGCGCCTGGTGCACAGTCATAGCGCCGCGGGGGAGTCACGTAGCGAGGCCCTGTTCGACAACGAGCCATGGACCGCAGGAACCCTGGCGTTGGCCTCGGTCGCGTGGCCGCAGGGTGGGGTCGATTACAGCGCACGCTGCTTCGTGATGCTGGATGTTCGTGATTACTGAGTAGTAGCTTAAACAGACAGGGCGCCCGTGGGCGCCCTGTCTGTTTTCACTTGTTGCTGTCTCAGTGCGGCAAGGCCAGATCGTCGAGCATCGCCTTGAGGAAACGCGCGGCCTCGCCACCGGTGGCGGCGCGATGGTCGAAGGTCAGCGACAGTGGCATGCGCCGATGCACTTCGATGCCGCCGATCACGGCCACTACGTCGTGGCTGAGCTTGCCTGCGCCGATGATGGCCACGGTCGGCGGTACGACCACGGGAGTGGCATAGCGACCGGCGAACATGCCGAAGTTGGACAGGCTGATGGTGTAGCCGGACAGCTCCGAGGCGGGAATGCTGCGGTCCTCGACCTGGCTGCGCAGGCGCTTGATCGCGCCGCGGATACCGGCGCCGTCGAGCATGTCGGCATTGCGCAGCGCAGGCACGAACAGGCCATCGTCGGTGTCCACCGCGATGCCGATGTCGACATGCGGATGCAGGGTGCGGGTCAGGTTCTTGCCGTCGAACCAGGCGTTGAGTGCCGGTACCGTCTTGCAGGCAAACACGATGGCGCGGATCAGGCGCCCGGTGATGTCCTGCTTGCCGATCCAGGCGTGCAGATCGGCGTCGTCGACCAGGGTGGTCGGTACGACCTGGGCGTGGGCATCGGCCATCACCCGGGCCATGTTGCGGCGCACGCCCTTGAGCTGCTCGGGCTGGCCGCTGGCCGCCTGCGAGGGCGGCGCGGTGCGTACCGGCTTGCCGGCCAGCGAGGTCGCTGTACGCGAAGGCTCGCCCTGCGGCAGCTCCGGCGCCAGATGGCGACCGGCGGAGGCCGGCACAGCGCGCGCGGGCGCGGCGCCGAGCGCGGCCGAGCCGTTCGCTGCGGCGTCCTTGACGTCTTTCATGGTGACCACGCCGTCGGCGCCACTGGGGCGGACGCGGGTGAGGTCGACCTTCAGCTTTTTCGCCAGCGCACGCACGGCGGGCACCGCTTTCACGCCGCCGATGCTGGCGGCCTGCTCCACGTGGACGTGGCTGCCGCTGACCATGGCGCCGACCACGGTGCCTTCGTCTTCGCGATCTGCCTTCGCCGCAGCAGCCGGCGCTGGGGCCGGCGCCGCTTCAGCTTTCTTGGGGGCGTGGTGGTGTCCGGTCTCCTGCGACTCCGCACGCTGCTTGGCGTTCGGATCGGGCTCGAACTCGGCCAGCGCGGCGCCGGTCTCGATGATGTCGCCGGGCGCGCCATGCAGCTTGGTCACCTTGCCGGTGTAGGGCGAAGGCACGTCGACGATCGCCTTGGCGGTTTCCATCGAACACAGCGGGGCATCCAGTTTGATGCTGTCGCCCACCTTTACGTGCCACTCGACGACGGTCGCGTCGGGCAGGCCTTCGCCGAGGTCGGGCAGGTAGAACGTCTTGATATCAGCCATGGGTAGGGTCCTTGATGGATCAGCTGGCGGCGATCGTGCGCTTGGCTGCGTCGACGACGCGCTCCACGCTCGGCATGTATTTCATTTCCAGGCGGAACAGCGGGATGTGCGTGTCGAAACCGGTGACGCGCTCGACTGGCGCGAGCAGGTCGTAGATGCACTCCTCGGCCAGCCGCGCCGCGATCTCGGCACCGAAGCCGGCAGTCTTCGGCGCCTCGTGCACGATCACGCAGCGGCCGGTTTTCTGCACCGATTCGGCGATGGTATCGAAGTCCAGCGGGGTCAGCGTGGCGACGTCGATCACCTCGGCGCTGATGCCCTGCTCAGCCAGCGCATCGGCCGCTTCCAGCGCTTCCTTCACCTGCGCGCCCCAGCTCACCAGGGTCACGTCGGTGCCGTCGCGCAGCACGAAGCACACGTCCAGCGGCAGTGCCTCGCCGTCGTCCGGCACCTCTTCCTTGTACTGGCGGTAGATCCGCTTGGGCTCGAAGAACATCACCGGATCCGGGTCGCGGATCGCGGCCAGCAGCAAGCCGTAGGCACGCGCCGGCGAGGAAGGCATCACCACGCGCAAGCCGGGGATATTGGTGAACAGATGCTCGTTCGCTTCCGAATGATGCTCCGGTGCGCGGATGCCGCCACCCCACGGCGCACGGAACACCGCCGGTACGGTCAGGCGGCCGCGGGTGCGATTGCGCATGCGGGCGGCGTGGCAGGCGATCTGTTCCATCATCGGGTAGATGAAGCCTTCGAACTGCGCTTCGGCGACCGGCTTCATGCCCTGCACGGCCAGGCCCACGGTGACGCCGGCGATGGTGGTTTCGTCCAGCGGCGTATCGAGTACGCGCAGCTCGCCAAACTTCTCCTGCAGGCCCTGGGTGGCGCGGAACACACCGCCGTTGAGGCCCACGTCCTCGCCCAGCACCATGACGCTGTCGTCGTGGGCCATCTCGTAGGCCAGCGCCTGGGTGACCGCTTCGATCAGATAGATTTGTGCCATGACTCAGTGACCCTTCTTCGATTCGAGCTGGTTTTCAAGCGAGAGGACGTAATCGCGCTGCTTGGCGAGATCGGCGGGAACTTCGGCGAAGATGTAGTCGAACATTGCCGTGACCGGCTGGGTCTTCGTCTCGAGGTAGGCGTTGACCTCGTTGTCCATCCACTCGTCGCACTCGGCCTTCCAGGCTTCTTCCTTCGCGTCGTCCCACACTTTTTTCGCCACCAGCCAGTTGCGCAGGCGCTTCATCGGCTCCTTCGACCAGCCCTCCTTCACTTCCGCCTCGCCGCGGTAGCGGCGAGCGTCGTCGGCGGTGGTGTGATCACCAAGGCGATAGGTGACGGCCTCGATCACGCTGCCGCCCTCGCCGTTGCGGGCACGCTCGAGCGCATCTTCCATCGCCTTGCGTACCGCGATGATGTCGTTGCCATCGACCTGGATGCAGAACAGGCCTGCCGCAATGCCCTTCTGCGCCAGTGTCGGCGCGCCGGACTGGATCTTGCGCGGCACAGAAATCGCCCACTGGTTGTTGACGATCACCGCCACCAGCGGCAGGTTCTGCGCGCCGGCGATGTTGATGGCGCCGTAGAAGTCGCCCTTGGACGAGCCGCCGTCGCCGATCGTGCACACCGCCACGCGCTTCTCGCCGCGAATCTTGAAGGCCAGCGCCGAGCCTGCCGCATGCAGGCATTGCGTGGCGATCGGTACCGACCAGGCGAAGTCATGCCGCGCCGGCTCCTTCTGGTAATCGTTGCCGCGCTCGTCGCCGCCCCAGTACATGTACACCTCGCGCGGCTGCACGCCGCGATAAAGCTGGGCGCCGTATTCGCGGTAGCTCACCGCCAGCACGTCCTCGGGCTTCATCGCGCTGCCGATGCCGACATGCGCGGCCTCGTGGCCGAGGCAGCTGGCGTAGGTGCCGAGCTTGCCAGTGCGCTGCAGCGCGATCGACTTGGCGTCGAACACGCGGGTCGACAGCATCAGCTTGTACAGCTCGACCATATGGTCGAGATCCCTGGCGAAAGCCGGCAGATCCTTGCGGACTTCGTTGCCTTCGGCATCGAGGTACTGCAGATATTCGATTTCAAATGTGGCGGCGATGGTCACGACTCGCTCCGGAGTGAGAAAGAAAGTAAAGAGGCAAGATTTGACGTGCTTCCGACGCATCCGGCAGCACATAAACGAGCCAAAAAGACCGCTCTTGATAACAGGCCGGCATGTTGCGCTGCAAGGTACGGCGCAGCATTCGGGGGCGTACGGGACCCTGGTTCAGGGGCGGTGGCAATGCTGCGAAACGGCATCGCAGCGCGTTTTGATCGTGCTGTCGCAGCGTTCGTCAGGGGCGCACTGGCTGCTGTGGCCAGGGAGCGATGAGGGCCCTTCGGACGGTCACCCGTTACCATGCGGTTTTTGGACTGCTGCGAAATTCCATGACCGACAACCAGCGTGAACTCGAAGCGGGCATTCAGACGGACCTGAACGGGCAGATGACGTACGGCGGTTATCTGCACCTGGCTACCCTGCTGTCCGCACAGCAACCGTTGAGCCAGCCGCCGCATCACGACGAGATGCTGTTCATCGTGCAGCATCACGTTTCCGAGTTGTGGATGAAGCTGCTGATCCATGAACTCAAGGCGGCGCTGGCGCATTTGCAATCCGATGATGTCGATGCCTGCCTGAAAATCCTGGCGCGGGTGAAGCAGGTACAACGCCAGCTGTTCGAGCAGTGGGCGGTACTGGAGACGCTGACTCCGTCGGAGTATCTGGAGTTCCGCGGCGTGTTGGGGCCGTCGTCGGGCTTTCAGTCTTTGCAGTATCGGCAAATCGAGTTTCTGCTGGGCAACAAGAACGCCGACATGTTGAAGGTGTTTGCGCACGATCCGCCTGCCCAGGCTGCGCTGCGTAACGTGCTGGAGGCGCCCAGCCTGTATGACGAATTTCTTTGTTACCTGGGTCGGCGCGGCCACGCGGTGCCCGCCGCATTGCTTCAGCGCGACTGGACTCAGCCGTATCAGCGGAACCAGGCGTTGCTGCCGGTGCTCAAGCGCATCTACCAGGAGCGTGCGGAGTTCTGGTCGGAATATCATCTGTGCGAACAACTGGTGGACGTGGAGGAGAGTTTCCAGTTGTGGCGTTTCCGCCACATGAAGACGGTGGAACGGATCATCGGACACCGCCGTGGCACCGGCGGATCGTCCGGGGTTAGCTTCCTGAAGAAGGCGCTGGAGCTGGAATTCTTCCCTGAATTGCTGGACGTGCGCACGGTACTCGGCACCTGATTCGACGCCCCGCCAGCGCATGAACCTTGCTGCGGCGCATTTGACGGATGGGGCGCCGACAGCTACATCTGGTGGTTCGCAATATGTTGCGGCTCGTCATCAAGGGGGAATGCATGGGTAACGACACCACGACCAGCGAGAACACGCCGGTGCCTGAATATCCGCAACTGCTGGGTCATCCCAGGCCGCTGTGGATGCTGTTCATGTCCGAGTTCTGGGAGCGCTTTGCGTTCTACGGCATGCGCTGGGCGTTGACGCTATACATCGTGTCGCAGTTCTTTGGCGGTGATGAGGCAGGTCAGGCCTCGGCCAGCCGCACTTATGGTGCCTATCTCGCGCTGGTTTACGCGACGGCGGTGTTCGGCGGCTATATCGCCGACAAGGTGATTGGCTATCAGCGCTCGATCCTGCTTGGCGCGGTGGTGATGGCGGCGGGACTGTTCATGGTGATGGTGCCGAACCAGCAGATCTTCATGCTCGGCCTGGCCACGATCATCGTTGGCAACGGCCTGTTCAAGCCGAACATCTCCTCGATGGTGGGGCAGTTGTACGCGCCGGGCGATTCACGCCGCGATCGCGGCTTTACCCTGTTTTACATGGGCATCAACGCCGGCGCCCTGATTGCGCCGGTGCTGACCAGCTACCTGGCCGAGCAGGTGTTCGGTACGCCGCAGCACGACAACTACCACGTCGTGTTCGCCGCCTCGGGCGTGGGCATGCTGATCAGCCTGGTCTGGTTCTGGTTCGGCCGGCGCCAGCTCGGTGACATTGGCCGCCCGGCACCGGAAATCGCCAGCAAGGCGCGCGTGGTCTATGTGGCGCTCGGGGTGCTGGTGGCGATTCCGCTGGTCTACCTGCTGATGGATCGCGCCGGTGCGGTGATGATCCAGTGGTTGCTGACCGCGCTGTTCATCGGCGTCGGCGCGATGCTGGTGATCGAGGCGATCCGCACCGGCCGGGTGCAGATCCAGCGGGTGATCGCGATGCTGATCATCTTTGCGTTCAACGTGCTGTTCTGGATGTTTTTCGAACAGGCCGGAAGCTCATTCAACTTCCTGGCGCAGAACATCGTCGACCGGCAGATGTTCGATGGCTGGATGTTCCCGATCGGCTGGTTCCAGTCGGTCAATCCGGTGGCGATCGTGCTGCTGGCACCACTGGTTACCCTGGTCTGGGCGTGGCTGGACAAGCGGAAGATCGAGCCGTCGATTCCGCGCAAGTTCGGCCTGGGCCTGATCGGCAATGCTCTGGGCTTCGCGGTTTTGATGTTCGCGTTGTCCAGGATGGTCGGCGGCGACGGCATGATTCCGTTGTGGACCCTGGTGCTGTGTTACGTGCTGCAGACCGCGGGCGAGCTGTGCCTGTCGCCGATTGGCCTGTCGATGGTGACCAAGCTGGCGCCGGTGCGGCTGGTCGGGCTGGGCATGGGCGGCTGGTTTCTCTCCACCGCGATCGGCAACAACCTGGCCGGCCTGTTCGCCGGGCATGTCAGCGGCGAGAGCGGCATGACGGTGGAGTCCGCGCTGAGCGGCTACACCTTCGGCTTCTGGATCCTGCTCGGCTGTGGCGTGCTGCTGTTCCTGATCGCGCCGCTGATCAACAAACTGATGCACGGGGTGAGGTAGCGGGGAACGGGGAACGGGGAACGGGTAACGGGTAACGGGTAACGGGGAACGGGGAACGGGGAACGGGGAACGGGGAA
>JBBQQL010000131.1:0-11929 GCA_038215995.1 Lysobacterales bacterium | reverse complement strand
CCTGCTCATGCCATCGTTACGCCATGCTGCCGTTGTCCGCGTCCACGCATAATCCGGCTTTCCCTTGTCGACCGAGCCCATGACCACCATCCGCCTCATCGCCCCCTCCGGCCACGCGCACGATCCCGCCGCCATGACGCGTGGCGTGGCCCGCTTGCGCGAGGCCGGTTGCACGGTGGACGGCGTCGAGGTGCTGGCGCGTGCCGAGCAGCGCTTTGCCGGCAGCGATGCCGAGCGTGCGGCCGACATCAACGCGCTGGCAACGATGCAGACGCTGCCCGATATCGTGCTGGCCTCGCGCGGTGGCTATGGCGCGGGACGGCTGCTGCCCCATCTGCATTACGACGCGCTGGCTGAGCGGCTGCGGGATCAGCCGACCCTGCTGGTCGGGCACAGCGATTTCACCGCGCTGCAGATGGCGCTGTACGTGAAGAGCGGCCTGTGCACCTTCAGCGGGCCGCTGCTCGCCGATCTTGGCGCCGAGCCGCGCAGCGCATTCGCCTGGCAGCAGTTCTGGTCCACGCTGACCTCACCGGCGATGGAGCTGGCCTGGTCCAGCGCCACGCCCGCCAGCCTCGACGTTCAGGGCCTGCTCTGGGGCGGCAACCTGGCGGTGCTGTGCAGCCTGCTGGGCACGCCGTATTTTCCGCAGATCGACGGCGGCATCCTGTTCGTCGAGGATGTATCCGAATCGCCTTATCGGGTCGAGCGCATGCTTTATCAGCTGCATCTCGCCGGTGTGCTGGGACGGCAGCAGGCGCTGGTGCTGGGCAGCTTCAGCCAGTGCGCGCCCGGCCCGCGCGACAACGGCTACGACCTGGTCGACGCCTTCGCGCAAATCCGCGCCATTGCCGGCATTCCGGTGGTCGATGGATTGCCGCATGGCCACGCCGGCGAACAGCTCACCTTGCCCTTCGGCGCCGCCGCGCGGCTGCGTGTCGACGGGCATGCGGCGCGGCTCGACGTCGGCGGTTATCCGCACCTGAAAGGCCCGGCTCCGGTCGGCGCCTTCGAAAACCCGTAAAATACCCGGCCCGCAGGGGCTCGCTCACAGGAAACAGACTCATGAAGACCATCGAAGGCGATTTCGCCACGCCCAAGGGCCGCTTTGCCATCGTCGCCGGCCGTTTCAACGGCTTCGTCGTCGAGCCACTGGTGGCCGGCGCGCGTGACGTGCTGGTGCGTCATGGCGTGAAGGACGACGCGATTGATCTGGTCCGCGTGCCTGGCGCCTGGGAGATTGCACTGGTCGCGCACAAGCTGGCCCACTCCGGCAAATATGCGGCAGTGATCGCGCTGGGCGCGGTGATCCGCGGTTCCACTCCGCACTTCGACTACGTTGCCGGTGAATGCGCCAAGGGCCTGGCCCAGTCCGCCTACAGCTCTGGCGTGCCGGTGGCATTCGGCGTGCTGACCACCGACAGCATCGAGCAGGCGATCGAGCGCTCGGGCACCAAGGCCGGCAACAAGGGTGCCGACGCCGCGCTGGCCGCGCTGGAAATGGTCAACCTGTACGGCAAGCTCTGATGGCGCCGCAAGCGCCAGGCCTGGACATGCAGGCGCGTTCGCGCGCCCGTCGCCGTGCGCTGCAGGCGCTGTACGCGTGGCAACTCAGTGGCAGCCACATGAATGCGGTGATCGATCAGTTCCGCCACGAGCAGGACATGGAAATCGCCGACCTCGAGTACTTCGAGGATCTGCTGCACGGTGTGGAAAAGCACGTCGACGAGCTCGACGCCGCCCTGCGCCCGCACATCGATCGCGAAGTGGCGCAGGTCGATCCGATCGAGCGCGCCGCGCTGCGACTGGCCGCGTATGAGCTGAAATTTCGCCCGGACGTGCCGTACCGGGTGGTGATCAACGAGGCGATCGAGGTGACCAAGCGCTTCGGTGCCGATCATGGGCACAGCTACGTCAACGGCGTGCTGGACAAGCTCGCCGCCGAGTTGCGCGCGGTCGAGAAGCGCGGCTGATGCAAGCCCCGGCAGCGGCAGCCCAGGGCGTCACGCCGGTGCCGGTGATCGAGACCGAGCGGTTGCTGCTGCGCGCGCACCGGGCTGAAGACCACGCCGGCTGCATCGCGATCTGGTCCGATCCGGAGATCACTCGCTTCATCGGCGGCAAGCCGTTCACCGCCGAGGAAATCTGGAAGCGATTGCTGCAGTACGCCGGCATGTGGAGCCTGTGCGGCTGCGGCTCGTGGGCCGTGGTGGAAAAGGCCAGCGGCCGCTACATCGGCGACATTGGCTTCTTCGACCTGCGGCGCGAACTCGAACCGTCCCTGCAGGGCATGCTCGAGATGGGTTGGGTGCTTGCCGCCGACGCGCAGGGAAAGGGCTACGCCAGCGAAGCGGTGGCCGGCGCGTGTGCCTGGGGCGAGGTGCACGGCGGTGGTCGGCGCATGGTCTGCATCATCGCGCCGGACAACCAGCCATCGCTGCGAGTTGCCGAAAAGGCCGGGTTCCAGGTCTGGCAGCAGACCACGTATCACGACTCCCCCATTCTCGTGCTGACTCGCTGAACCTGACCAGCCGAGTTGGACCTGCCCATCAGGACAACCGCACCGATGGAATTCGACCTGATCGAGCTGATTCGTCAGCGCACCGTGCAATCGCGTGACGATGTACGCCTGGGCATCGGCGACGACGCAGCGTTGCTGGCCGTGCCCGTCGGGCAGGAGCTGGCGGTGGCGATCGATACCCTGGTCGAGGGCGTGCACTTTCCGCGCGGCACGCCCGCGGCCGATATCGGCTGGAAGGCGCTGGCGGTGAACTTGTCGGATCTGGCCGCGATGGGTGCCAGCCCGGCGTGGGCCTTGCTGGCGCTGACCCTGCCTGCCGGTGACGCCGGCTTCGTCGAAGGTTTTGTCGAGGGCTTTTCGCAACTGGCGCAGCCGCATCGGCTGGCCCTGGTCGGCGGCGACACCACCCGCGGGCCGCTGAGCATCAGTGTGGCCGTGCATGGTTTCGTGCCGCCGGGCAAGGCGCTCACCCGCCACAGCGCATGCGTCGGTGACGCGGTGCTGGTCACCGGCACGCTGGGCGATGCCGCCGCCGGCCTGCTGGCGGTGCAGCAGCCGTCGCCGGGCGACGAGGGTCAAGCCAAGTTGCGCGACTATCTGATCGGTCGGCTGAACCGGCCGATGCCGCGGCTGGCCGCGGGCATCGCCCTGCGTGACCAGGCGCACGCCTGCGTGGATATCTCCGATGGTTTGCTCGCCGACCTCGGCCATATCTGCGTCGCCAGCGGCGTCGGCGCTGAAATCGAGGCGGCGCTATTGCCCCGTTCGTCGGCGCTGCTCGAGTTGTACGACGAGGCCTCTGCACTGCGCTTTGCGCTCGCTGGCGGTGACGACTACGAGCTGTGCTTTACCGTGCCGGCCAGCCGGCTGGCGCAGGTACAGGAGGATCTCTCCCGTCTCGGCTGCGGCGTCACCCGCATCGGCCGCATCGTGGAAGGCGAGGGGGTGCGTGTGCGCGGCCACGACGGCGAGTGGCTGGATACGCAACAGTCCGGCTGGGAGCATTTTGCATGAGCGAAGATCGCATGAGCGCGAAGAAAAACCTCAGTGCGGCTCAGCGCCACGCCTTGCTGGCCACGCCGGCCGGCTGGCTCGCCTGCGGCTTCGGCTCCGGCCTCACGCCGGTGGCGCAGGGCACCTTCGGCTCGGTGGCTGCCCTGCTGCCGTGGCTGCTGCTGCGCGAGCTGCCGTTGTTCGCCTATGCGCTGGTGCTGCTGGTCGGCTTCGTCATCGGCGTTTGGGCCTGCGATGTGGCTGGCCGCGCGCTCGGCGTGGACGATCACCGCAGCCTGGTCTGGGATGAATTCATCGGCCAGTGGATCGCGCTGGTTCCCTTGTTGCTTCCTGCACTGCTGCCCGCAAGTGGCTTCCAGTGGTGGATGCTCGCCGTCGGCTTCGCGCTGTTTCGTCTGTTCGACGTGTGGAAGCCATGGCCGATCCGATGGATGGATCGTCATCTCAAGGGCGGCATGGGCGTGATGGTGGACGATGTCGTGGCGGGGCTTTTTGCGGGAGTGGTGTTGGGGCTTGGGTTGCATTTTTTTCGCTGAAGCGTTGGCGCATCAGAGAGCAGCCAGATCGGCACTCCGCGTCCGTTGGGGACTCGTATGCTTTTCGGATCTGCCGGCACGGCGCCCTGGCATGGCGCCCAGTGGTTCAGCGGGATCGCTGACACCGGCGGCGGCCATGATGAACCGTTTTACCCATCCAGCCAGGTCTTCTCCGTGCGCAAGTTGTAATGTCTGATGCGCATGTGCCGGCGAACGTCGTCTGGCAGACGTGGGGCGGGTGTGGTCGCAAGGGGACGTATATCCCCGCAGATTGTGCCGGATAAGAAATGGCGCTCCGGATAAAAAGGTTTGTGTGGCGTCATATCGACGACGCCGACTCCGCGATCATCAGGTAAAGGCTTGCTCCGTTGTAGGATTGAAGTGGAAAAAGATCGCGCAGGGACGCTGATTATCCTGTGCATATCGCCGAATAAATGCACGACTGGAGCGTGAGACCCCATGGCGAAAATTGACCGGAAGCATGCAACAGGATCACCGACCTATCGGTTGGTGACTGCGGCTTTCGGCCTGTTCTTCACTGTCATTGCCATGGGCATCCTTGTTGTCTCTGAGTTCAACATCGGATCTGTTGTTGCAGCGTCGATCACCGGCTTTCTTGGGATTGATGCGATAGTCAGTGCTTGCCGCAAGACTTCATCGTTACTTTCTCGCATCGGGCCACTGCCATGACAATCGTGGGCTTGTGGCCCGAGAATTCATTCAAGCGATGGAAGAAAAGGAATATATCGATGAGCGCACTGATAATTGTGGATCTCTCCATTCACGACGCCGAGCAATACAGGGATTACGTCAAGCGCGCTCCAGCGCTCATTGAAAGGCATCATGGAAAATACCTCGTTCGGGGAGGTAGCGTGGAGGTTGTGGAAGGTATCTGGCAACCCAAACGGCTTGTTGTTCCGTAATTTCATTCAGTAGCGGATGCCCGATCCTTTCTGAGTGCTCCGGATTATCAGCCGGCCGCCGATATACGCCATGCTTCGGCCACGACAAACCTCGTCATAGCAGAGGGATGCTGAGTGTCGTCGTCCAACCCGGCCCTGAAACGGATGGCGCGCCGGCGCCGGTTGGCTCTGCGTCAGCCGTCCATCAAAGATGGCTGACGCCTTGAGCGATCTTCGTGGAGAGATGCATGAAGAATCCCATCGCGATTTGCAGCTTTGTCCTTTTAGTGGCCCTCGGAACCCTGACCGCGCGCGCTCAGACGGTTTCCGGAACTCCCTCTGACGCGCAAACGATCAGACAACGCCAGTATCAACCAGGAAGCACCCCTTGGCATGAGGTTCTCCGCCGTTTTGCGACCGCACGATCAGATGCCTGCATACCATTCATAACCCTGGTCTTCCCAGTAACCGCCGTTGCCGCCGCCAATCGCGTCGAAGGATTTGACCAGCTCGATGCGGCTCAGATATTTCGCCTGCTTGTAGCCTAGTTGCCGCCCGACGCGAAGACGGAGGGGTGCCCCGTTCGGCACCGGCAGCGGCTTGTCGTTCAAGGCGAAGGCCAGCAGCGTTTGTGGGTGCCTCGCCTCGCCGATGTCCAGGCTCTCGTAATAAGGCGTATCCACGTCCATCTCATCGAAGCAGTGAAAAACCACGAATCGCGCCTGCGGATCGGCCCCGACGTGGTCGAGCACAGCAGAAAGCAGGCTGCCTTGCCACTTGCCGATGACGCTCCAGCCTTCGACGCAATCGTGCCGGGTGATCTGCGTACGGGTGTCCAGCTTCTTGAGGTCGTCGATCGAGAGCATGCTCGGCCGGCTGACCATGCCATCCACCTGCAACTTGTAGTCGCGGAACTGGTTTGCCAGCTGCGCCTGGTAGGCCGGCGTGCTGGGCATGGTGGTGCCGTTGGGGCGAAATACCGCCGAGATGTCAGCCTCGCTGTATTCCGTTGCCATGGCGCTGGAGGGTGCCAGCAAGGCCTGCACCCGGCGATTGAGTCCTTCTGCCTTGTTCAGTACCTTCGGCCCCCAGCTGCTTTGTGAAATGCGGTCGCAGCCGGCAACGATCAGGCTGGCCGTGCCCATGATGGTCATGCGCAGGAACGATCGACGGTCAGTCATGGAGGCGCTCCTCGGCGGCGATGGTCTGGTCGGGCTTGGCGTCATCGATCCCGCCAGAATCAACCCTGCTGCCATCCACTTTGTAGTAGCCGGTGATCATGCCGCGAAGCTGATTGAAGAACCCGCTGATCAGCACCTCGAACACATGAATCAGCACGAAGGCGACGAATGCCCAGGCAATGATGAAGTGGATGGTTCGCGCCGACTGGCGGCCACCAACGGCCTCGACCAGGGGTGACAGCACCGCATCCATGCGCGGTGACATCGCCAGGCCCATCAGCACAATGCCAACACCGAAAACAAAGATCACGATCAGGTAGGCGAGACGCTGCAGGATGTTGTAGCGCAGCGCCTCGTCGCCATGTGGATGCCTGAAGCGGGCGTGCTCGAGGATCGAATGACCAAGGCCGGCCCAATCGCCACGCGTCGGCCACAGATCGCGCTGCAGGTGTCGTCGTGCAAGGGAGTAGCCGACGTAGCAAAGCCCGTTGAGCACGAAGACCCAGGCGAAGAAGAAGTGCCAGCTCCGTCCCATCGCCAGCCAGCCGGGGCCCGGTACGGTGAGCCAGGACGGAAAGCCGCGTACTACGGACGTGCCATCGCTGCCCTTGGAAACGCCCAGCACCCCGGTGGTGGTGAATTCGTGGCTGCCAATCCGGGTGGTGCCGACGAGGTTTCCCGCCGGATCCTGGTGGGCGCCAAGTGTCAGGAGTTCCTTGCCCGGATCGGATCGGTTGCCCCAATAAAGGCTCGGATGCGCGTTGAAGATCTGCAATCCGCTGAACAACATCAGCGAGAGTGCAATGACGTTGATCCAGTGCATGATCCGGATCGGCAGGGTATGCCGATAAACCAGTCGGCGCGTTGGCACCGGCGACACTGCTGTTGGCGAGTTCATCCCGGCAACGGCCTCACTTTCCATATTCACGTTATGCACCCCCGGCGAAGCAGGAAAAGGGCAGCCGGACGTGGCTGCGGCTTTCACGGCCCAAAAAGATCCTGTCCAGTCTCAATTCGCTGTCATGCCGCGTGAGGTTACTCGTCGGCGAGGGTAGTGCCAATGGATTCGAATCATTGCCAGCGCCCCGGAATGCGGAGCTTCATGGTGACTACGTCTTACGTTGTTGAGCTCGCATAAGCGATAGCGTCGGCTGGGTATTTGCCGGCATTTTTTGGCGCGTGTCCCCTCGCGCCACCCACCGCCGATCGCCGTTGTCTGACGGGTTGCGGCCGGTTCAGCCGAACGCTGGGACGCAGGTCGCAGCCAACGTAACGCGCCGTGTGCTTCCCCCGGTCGCGCGCTCGGCATCCAGCGAGCCGTCCCCGTCCGGCGTGTCGGCGGCAGTGGGCGGGCGAGGGGATTGCCTCCTCCCTGGTGCGAAAGGCGCTCACGACGGCGCAGCTCGGGCTGGAAGGTGGTGCCTGCGTGTTCCTGCGCGGCCAGCCGGAATAAAAAGCATCCGGAATGCAAAGGTATCCGAGCCTGGCTTCCAGCTGTCCACATGGCGGGTATCCAATGTAACCATTGCACTGGTGCGAGCGAACGTCTGGGTAGAGGCAGGACACACGCCTCTACCCCTATTTACAAGGAGATTTCCATGAACGTACGCATTGCAACGCTACTCATCGCCGGTATGACCTGCGGTTTTGCCGCCACCACGGCGTTCGCGCAAGATGCGATGGCTCATCAGGATTCGATGGCGCACAGCTCTACTTCAGCGATGTCGCACGACTCGATGTCGCACGACTCGATGAAGCACGATTCGATGAAGAAAGACTCGATGAAGCAGGACTCGATGAAGCACGATTCGATGGAGAAAGATTCGATGAAGCACGACAGCAGCGGCGGCTGAGCGAAAGCTGACTGGAGACGCGCCGCTATCGCGGAAGTCCCTGATAGGGGGCTTCTGCGAGTTTCATGGCAACGTGTTCGCGGCGGAGTATGTTTGCGGGCACCCTCCGAATGGGGCGAAGTAGCAGTGATCCCACGTGATGCCGGGTAAACCGCGCCTCAGCCGTCCGTGAGGTTACGGATGATCAGCGCTTCACGTGGGCCTATCTGGTCGAGAACGTCATCCCTGCGCGGTCCGTGCTGATGCGCATTGCTTCTTTTAATCGGATTCGCCTACGGCGCTCCGATTGAGTCGAACGTTGGCCGACCGCTTTGGCCGGTCGGCGACCATTGGCTGACGACCCTTGCCCGACGCTCGCCCTGCTGCCCGTTTCGTCCCTCGCGAACGGCGACTCTGCCGGCGGCATCTTCGGTAGCTGAAGTGGGGGCCTCGGGTAGAGCAGCGGGCCATCGTGGCCAGCGCTGCTGGTAGAAGCTGGATCAAAGAGACGGCGAGATGGCCCGTGCGCTCACGGCTGCTGGCTGCAACGCATGTTGAGGGCGTTCGCGTGTATGGATGAAGGACATCACATCGTTGAGCGTGGGTGCCTTGTTGCGCATGGGTTGGGTTAGAGCGAAGACGAGGGCCATATGGCCGACGCCTGGGTAGAGCTTGAGTTGGGCGTCGTCAAGGGCGGCTTGGGCCTTGCCGGCGAGGGCGATGCTTTCGGCCGGGTTGACCTGGTGGTCGTTGGTGCCTTGGAGTAGCAGCATTGGCGGGTCGTTGCGGCGGACGAAGGTGTAAGGGTCGGCGCGCTGCTGCTCGCTGGGCTGCTGGCCGAAAATTCGGCGCATGCCGGTTTCCTTTTTCGGCAGCGGCGCGAAATCGTAGACGCCGGCGAGGCCGATGAAGCCGGCCAGATCATGCAGCGACAGGCCATTGGCGCTAAGCCAGAAGGAGTCGGTGGCGAGCAGGGCGGCGATCTGTCCGCCGGATGAGTGACCCATCACGAACAGGCTTTGTGGGTTGCCGCCGAATTGTGCGGCATGCCTGTGTGTCCAGGCCACGGCGTGCGCGGCATCCTGCATCAAGCCGTGCCAGTTCACCTTCGGGTATTCGCGATAGTCGGGGATCACCGTGATCACGCCGTGCGCGGCCAGTGCAGTGCCGACGAAGCGGTACCACTGGCGTTTGCCGTGGGTCCAGTCGCCGCCGTGGAAGAACACCACGATCGGTGCATGCAGGGCATGACTCGGGCTGTAGATATCGAGGGCGAGGTGCGCGGCGGGGTCGAAGCTCTGGTTCCGCAGCACTGCGATGCCTTGGCGCTGGTCCGTGCTGTTGAGGGCGCCGAAAAGTATCGTGCGACAGCCGCCCAGCAACAGCAGCACGCCGAGGGCCAGCGCATGGCGAAGATATCGGTGCAGCGTGCGGCGAGGTATGCGGGGCAAGAGGCTGGTCGTCCGGTCGGCGCGGCGGGTGCGGCCGCTTGATTCGTCGCTCCCGACGATCAACGGCTGGTCATGGCGATTGGCTGACATGGTGGTTCGAAGCAGCGTTGCCGCCGAACTGGTGCTACAAGTGTTTGGCGGCATCAGCCGCCATATCAGGCAACAGGTCGATGTGTTGCTGGTGACTGGTGTCGACGGCGAGCAGTTGATAGTCCCAGTGCCCGGTCGATTGCGCGGCTCGAACATGCAGGGTGGCGACGTCCTTCGGTCCTGCCAGCTCGACGGTGAGTGTGGCGGTGCCGCTGATGCTGCGCGTGACGCGGTTGCCCTGCACCCGCTTGGAACTCTCCGATTGGAGTGCATCGAATCGGCGCAGCCTGACGGTGATGGGCTGGCCCAGCGCGGCGATCACGTCTGGATCGTGGCTGGCGTCGGCGGTGGCCTCTCGGTAGAGGTCGGCCACGCTCACGGCATTGGTCGCGATATGCACGACGTGGATGATGCCGGCACCGAGCAGCACTACAACGCAAACCACCGGCGCGAACCAGCGCCAGTTATGGCTGAGCCAGCTGGAATGTGTGTAAGCCTTCATCGCGGTGTTTCCCTGTGCGAACCGTTGCCGTCGGTGGATACAGAAGTCGCCGGCTACGATATCCGAAGTGAGGGCGCCGGCGCGTGCCGTTGACACGCTGCCCACGGGGGATCGTCAACGCGTCCATGACGGCAGCCATGACATCATTCCAGTTTCCCCGTCTGCCTACAGGAGCTCACCATGCAATACCGACGCGTAGGAACTTCCGGCCTGCAACTTTCTGCACTTTCTTTCGGCGCCTGGGTCACCTTTGGCAAGCAGGTGGGGCGCTCGCTGGCGCGTGACCTGCTCGCGCTGGCACACGAGCGCGGGGTCAATTTTTTCGACAATGCCGAGACCTACAACAACGGCGTGGCCGAGCAGTTGATGGGCGACGTGCTCGCCGATCTGCGTTTTCCGCGCGACAGTTACTGCGTCTCAAGCAAGGTGTTTTTCGGCGCGGTTGATCATCCGCTGCCGACCCAGCGCGGTCTGTCGCGCAAGCATGTGATCGAGGCCTGCCATCAGGCGCTGCAGCGTTTGAGGGTGGATTATCTGGACCTGTACTTTTGCCATCGTCCCGACCCCGACGCGCCGATCGTCGAGACGGTGGCGGCGATGGATACGCTGGTGCGCCAGGGCAAGGTGTTGTACTGGGGCACCAGCGAGTGGCCGGTCGAGGCGATTCACGAGGCGCATCGGGTGGCACGCGAAAATCATTTCTACGCACCGGTGGTCGAGCAGCCGCAGTACAACTTGCTGCATCGCGAGCGGGTGGAGCAGGAGTACGCGCCGCTGTACGAGGCCTACGGCATGGGCACCACGATCTGGTCGCCGCTGAGCTCGGGCTTGCTCAGCGGCAAGTACAGCAACGGCGTGCCTGCCGATTCGCGACTGGCGCAAGCGGGTTACGAATGGCTGGGCGAGGCGGTACTGGGCAAGGACAACGAGCGGCTCGCGCAGGTGGCTGCGTTGCAGCCGATTGCCGACGAGCTGGGCACGTCGATGGCGCAACTGGCGATTGCCTGGTGTCTGTTCAACCCGCACGTGTCCACCGTGATGCTGGGCGCCAGCCGGCTCGAACAGCTGGCGCAGAATCTCGATGCACTAGAGCTGTTGCCGCGGCTGGACGCCTCGATCGTGCAGCGCATGGAGCGCGCCGTGGGCGGCTGACCGACGGTGGCCGCGGCGCGTGGGTTGACTATCAAATGAGAATCATTACTATTTGAGCGTCACTCACTCGCTGCGGGAAACCGATGTCCATCCTGTCCTTGCGCACCCCGATTCTTCCTCCATCGACTCGACCGCTTGCGGTGTCGACCCTGGCAGCCCCCGCGCCGAACGCCACGCGGAGGGTTTCAAGTCAGTTGTTGCTCGATGGTGCCCGCGAGCTGGTGATCCAGCATCAGGGCGGCGAATACCACCTGCGGCTCACCCGCAACGACAAGCTGATCCTGACCAAGTAACCATGATCACGCACGCCGCTGGCGCTGGCGCCGGCCTGCGGTTGCGAGAGGCTTTGTTGACTGGCGCGCTGGCCGAACGCCAGTGAAATCGTGCCGGCGCGATAGCGCGGCGATCATGTGCGCATGGAACTGAAGATTCTCGCTCGTGTCATGCCAGCGCAGGCTGGCATCCACGGTTCTGCATTGTTTGCAGCCAGCCCGTATTCGCCCCGTTCCTTGTGATGGCCGCCGCTGGCAGCGCGCCCCAAGCATCCCGGGTGGCCGTCCGCTTGTCCGGGGATTGTCCGCGGACACTCGGCTCTGCCGTGAGCCATGGTGCAACCGACTGAATTGGCGACATTTGGTTGCCTTTTCCGTCATGGCACGCGGTTTGCTGTTTCAGTCCCATAGCCGCGCTGTCCGCGGCCAGGGGCCATACGATGATTCGCGATACCTCCGCAACCGACCGGCTGGTC
>JBBQQL010000130.1:0-11933 GCA_038215995.1 Lysobacterales bacterium | reverse complement strand
GACTTGAGTTCGCCGGCCTTCCCCCTCTCGCGCCGATCGCGCGTGATGAGGGCGACCAGCTTTTTGGGAGGCATTGACCTTGGCCAACTTCTCCACCCGGACAAGCAACCCCGTCTTTAACAATGACCTCATCGCCGGTTTTGATCAGGTGTACGGCGACCGGGCCGCCACGACCATGACCGTCCAGGGAACGATCGGGAAAACCTCGATCCTCCTGGCGATCCTATCCGCGACCGCGCTCGGCGCGTGGGAGTTCACCAAGCAAGGCACGCTCCCGACGATGGCGCTCCCCGTCGCTGGGATCGCCGGGTTCATCGTGGCGATGATCACGGCCTTCAAGCCGAACTTCGCCCCGTTCACGGCCCCGATCTACGCCGCGCTCGAAGGCGTCTTCCTCGGGGCGCTTTCCTATCTGATCGAGACCCGGATGGGCAAGCAGTATCCGGGAATCGCCTTGCAGGCCGTCAGCCTGACGGTCGGCGTCCTCTTCGTGATGCTCTTCCTGTACGGCTCGCGGATCATCGTGGTGACGCAGAGGCTTCGGACCGGGATCATGGCGGCCACCGGGGCGCTTTTCCTGGTCTACATGGGCTCGTTCTTGCTCTCGATGTTCGGCGTCCAGGTCCCGTTTCTCCGCAACGCCTCGGCGATGGGGATCGGGATTAGCCTGCTGGTCGTCGGGCTCGCGGCGTTCAACCTGCTGCTCGACTTCGACTTCATCGAACGCGGATCGAATGCCGGCGCGCCGAAGTACATGGAGTGGTACGGCGCGTTCGCGCTGGTGGTTACCCTGGTCTGGTTGTACCTGGAACTGCTGCGCCTGCTGTCGAAGCTGCAATCACGCAACTGATCAAACGGGCGGCAAAAAAGAAAGGCGCGGGTGACCGCGCCTTTCTCGTTTCCGATGACCCAAGGTCATCCCGCCAAGGCGGGCTAGCCGGCAATCAACGGCTGATCATCCGACGGCGCGTCGCCATGGTGATCGGTGGACAGCAGCAGGTAGAACGCCGGCACCACGAACAGGGTGAACACGGTACCGATGGCCAGGCCGGTGGAGATCACCAGGCCCATGTTGAAGCGACCCGCCGCACCGGCGCCGGAGGCGATCACCAGTGGCAGCACGCCCAGCACCATCGCCGCGGTGGTCATCAGGATCGGGCGCAGGCGCACCGCCGCGGCGTGTTCGATCGCCTCGCGCTTGCTCATGCCGGCCAGCTGAGACTGGTTGGCAAACTGCACGATCAGGATGCCGTGCTTGCTGATCAGGCCCATCAGGGTCACCAGGCCGACCTCGGTGTAGATATTGAGGCTGGTGAACAGGTTGACGAAGATCAGCGCGCCGAACAGCGCCAGCGGTACCGAGACCAGGATCACGATCGGATCGCGCAGGCTGTTGAACTGCGCCGCCAGCGCCAGGAACACGATGATCACGGCGAACAGCAAGGTCGCGCCGAAGCCGCCGGATTCGGACATGAACTGGCGCGACTGGCCGGAGTAGTCCACGTTGTAGCCGGTGGGAGCGACCTGCTTCACCAGATCACGCAGGTAAGTCAGCGCCTCGCCCTGCGCCATGCCGCTGACGCCGGAGATGGTGGCCGAGTTCAACTGCTGGAAGTGATTCAGTGATTGCGGCACCACCTGCTTGGTGATCTTCGCCACGGTCGAGGCCGGGATCACCGCGCCATTCGGCACACGGATGTAGTAGTTCAGCACCTGGTCCGGATTGAGCCGGTCGACCTGCAATACCTGCGGGATCACCTTGTACGAGCGGCCGGAGATCGAAAAGTAGTTGACGTAGCCACCGCCCAGCGCGGAACCGAGTGCACCACCGACATCCTGCTGGGTCAGCCCCAGCGTGCTGATCATGTCGCGGTTGAGGCTCACTGTGCTTTGCGGCTTGTCGACCTTGAGATCCGAATCGATGAAGTAGAACTTGCCGCTGGCCTGTGCCTTGGCCAGCACCTCGGAGGCTACCTCGTTGAGATTCTCGAACGGCTCGGTGGTGGTGATCACCACCTGGATCGGCAGGCCCGAGGCACCCGGCAATGGCGGGAACTGGAACGCCGCCACCTTGCCGCCGGCAATGCCGTTCCACTTCTGCTGCAGCACCTGCTGCAGTTCGTGGGCGCTGCGGTGGCGCTGGTCCCACGGCTTGAACAGCACGCCACCGATACCCTGGTTCACCGTCGGCACGCCAGTCAGCTGGAACATCTGCTGGTATTCCGGCAATTCCTTGGACAGGTTGAACATCTGCATCGCGTAGACATTCATCTGCTCGGCGGTGACGTTGGGCGCGCCAACCAGTTGGCCAACCACGATGCCCTGGTCCTCTTCCGGCGCCAGCTGCGATTGGGCGGTCATGCCCAGCGCAATCGTGGCCAGCAGCAGTATCGCGCTCATCACGATCACCACCGACTTGGTCGACAGCGTGTTGTGCAATACGCGCTGGTAGCCGCTGTGCAGGCGCTCGAACTGGCGGTCGATGAACTGCACGAAGCGACCGCTTTCCTCCTCGTTGCGGAAGAACTTCGCGGCCATCATCGGCGACAGAGTCAGCGCGACCACCGCCGACACGGTCACAGCGCCGGCCAGGGTGAAGGCGAACTCGCTGAACAGCGCGCCGGTGAGGCCCTTCTGGAAACCGATCGGCACATACACCGCAATCAGCACCACGGTCATCGCCAGGATCGGGCCGCCCAGTTCGCGCGCGGCGAGCAAGGCTGCCTGCAACGGCGTCTTGCCCTCTTCCTTCATGTGCCGGTCGACGTTCTCGACCACGATGATTGCGTCATCCACCACCAGGCCGATGGCCAGTACCAGCGCCAGCAAGGTCAGCAGGTTGATCGAGTAACCCAGCGCCAGCATCACGAAGAAGGTACCGATCAATGACAGCGGCATCGCGATCACCGGAATGATCACCGCACGCAGGCTGCCCAGGAACAGAAAGATCACCAGGGTGACGATAAGCAACGCTTCGACCAGGGTCTTGACCACCTCGGTGATCGAGCTGTTCACGAACTCGGTGCCGTCGTAGACGATCTTGCCGGTCAGCCCGCTGGGCAGCTGGCTCTGGATGTCGGGGAACGCCTGGCGCACACGCTTGGCCACGTCGAGCACGTTGGCGTCGGGTGCCACCTTTATGCCGATGAACACCGAGCGCTTGCCGCTGAAGGCCACATTGAAGTCGTAGCTGTCCGAACCCAGCGTTACGGTGGCCACGTCCTGCAGCCGCACGATCGCTCCGTTGACCTGCTTGATCGCCAGTTGCTTGAACTCGGCGACCGAGTGCAGGTTGCTGTCGGTGGTGAGATCCACGGTGACCGCCTGCCCCTTGCTGGAGCCGACCGCGGCCAGGTAGTTGTTGGACGCCAGCGCCGCATTCACGTCACTGGCGGTGATGCCGTGCGCCGCCATCTTGGCCGGGTCGAGCCACGCGCGCAGGGCGAAGTTGCGCGCGCCGAGCAGCTCGGCGGTCTGCACACCGTCGACCGAGTCGAGCTTGGGCTTGACCACGCGCGCGAGGTAATCGGTGATGTTGTTGGTGGGCAGCACATCGCTGTAGAAGCCCATGTACATCGCGTCGATGGTCTCGCCGGTCTGCACGTTCAGCACCGGCTGCTGCGCCTGCGGCGGTAGCTGGTTCTTCACCGAATTCACCTGGGTGGTGATCTCGGTCAGCGCGCGGTTGGCGTCGTAGTTCAGACGCAACGTCGCAGTGATGGTGGACACGCCCGACACGCTGCTGGAGGACAGGTAGTCGATGCCCTGTGCCTGCGAGATGGCCTGCTCCAGCGGCTGCGTGATGAAGCCGGCCATGGTCTGCGCATCGGCGCCGTAATACGCGGTGCTGACGGTGACCGTGGCGTTCTCGGTCTTTGGATACTGGCGCACGGTGAGGCTACTGACGGCGCGAATGCCGAGCACCAGGATCAGCAGGCTCACCACCACCGCAAGCACCGGCTTCTTGATGAAAAGATCGGTGAAATTCATGACGGTCAGTGTTCCTGCGGCGCGGGGTTGGCGCTGTCGGCGGGCTGCACGCTGTTGTCGATCACGATGGGTGCGTCGTTCTTCAGCTTCATCTGGCCACTGGTCACCACCACGGTGCCTGCGTCGATGCCCTTCGCGATGGCTACCTGGTCACCGCGCGTATCCCCCAGGGTGACAAAGGTCTGCTTGACCGTGGCCGGTAGCGGCTGGCCCTTGTCATCCTTGCCTTTGGACGGCTGCACCACATACACGGTGTCGCCGTAGGGGTTGTAGACAATCGCCGCCTGCGGCAGGACCAGCTGGCGCTGCTGGCTGCCGACATCGACACGGACCTTGGCGAACATGCCGGGGGTGAGCGCCTTGTCGCGGTTGGCCACGGTCGCCTCGACCTGCACGTTGCGCGTATCGAGGTCCACCTTGGGACTGATCGCGCTGAGCTTGCCGCTGAATTCGCGGCCGGCATACGCATCCAGCGTCAGGGTCACCTTCTGGCCCGGCTGAACCCGGCCCAGCTCGCTCTGCGGCACGTAAAAATCGACCAGCAGCGGATCGAGCTGCTGCACGGTCACCACCGCGGTGCCGGCGGCGAGGTAGTCGCCGGGGCTGGTAGTGATGATGCCGGCGCGGCCAGCAAATGGCGCGCGTAGCTGCTTCTTGGCCACCATGACCTTCTGCTGCGCCACGGCGGCCTGCTTGCCCTTCAGATCGGCGGCGGCGGCGTCGTAGTCGGCCTTGCTGATCGCCTGTGCAGCCAGCTGCTTGCTTGCCCGCTCGAAGGTGAGCTGGGACAACTGCGCGGCCGCTTCCAGCTGCTGCATTTGCGCCACGTCGTCGCCATCGCGCAGTTGCAGCAGCACCTGGCCCTGCTTCACGTCCTGGCCGGACTTCAGGTTGACCGCCGTGACCAGGCCGGCCACCTCGGTTGCCAGATCCGCACCGTTGGCGGCGCGCAAGGTGCCGACCGCGCTCAGCGAAGGCTGCCACGGCTGCTCACTGGCCGTGGCCGTGCTGACCGTCGAGGGGGCGGGCTTGGGCATGCTGTGGATCATCCGCATCACCAGCAATACCTTGATACCGACGATAACGGCGATCAGCAGCAGCACCCCGCCAACCATCAGGAACATGCGCTTGGTGATGCTGGGCTTTTTGTCGACGCGCGTGGTCATGCGCGAACTCCTCAGTTGGATGCGTTGGTTGAAGCAGACGCGCTTTTGGCGTCGTCGGCGGGGGTGTTTTCAGCGCGCCAGCCGCCACCAAGCGCGGCGTACAGCGCGGCGGTATCGGCCAGCCGGGCAGCGCGCGCCTGGATCAGGCCGATTCGGGCTTGCTGGTAGCTGCGTTGGGCGTCGAGCAGGTTGATATAGCCGGTGGAACCAAACTGATATTGCTGGCGGGTCAGCTCCAGTTGCTGCGAGGCGGCGTCCTCGGCCACCGCCTGCGCGGCCAGACCCTGCGCGTCGAACTGCAGCGCCTGCAGCGCGTCCGCAACGTTCTGGAAAGCGACCAGTACGGTCTGCTTCCAGTCGGCCACGGCCTTGTCCAGGCCGGCCTGCGCTGCGCGTTTCTTGTGCAGCAGCTCGCCGCCGTGGAACAGCGGCTGGGTGAGCCCCAGGCCCAGCGACCAGACGCCGGTGCCGGCGGAAAACAGGTCACTCCCGCTCAGTGCCTGCGAGCCGACACTGCCGGACAGGGTGATCTGCGGCAGCATCGCCGCGGTGGCCACGCCGACCCCGGCGGAGGCCGCATGCAGTTGAGCCGAGGCCGCGCGGATATCCGGGCGCTGGTCGACCAGGGTCGAGGGCAGACTCACCGGGATGTCTTGCGGCAGGCTGATCGCATCCAGCGTCAGCGGCGACAACTCGAGCTCGGCGGGCGTGGTGCCGAGATAGGTTGCGAGCTGATTGCGGGTAGCGGCGAGCTGGGCGCGCAGCGGCGGCAGCGTGGCTTCGGTGATTGCCAGTTGGGTGCGTACCGCGAGGGTGTCGGACAGCGACTTCGACCCGATCTGCTGCTGCTGCCGGGCGATCTTCAGACTTTCGCGCTGAAAGCCGAGGATATCCTCGGTCGCACGCAGCTGCTCGCGCAGCGAGGCCTCCTGCAGTGAGGCGGTGACTACGTTGGCGGCCAGGGTGAGATAGGTGGTATCGAGCTGGGCGCGCTGATAATCGGCCTGAGCCAGCTGCGCCTCGATGCCGCGGCGCACGCCGCCGAACAGGTCCAGCGTATAGCCCACGCTGACCGAGGCGTTGTAGACGGTAAACGGGCCCAGTCCAGCGGGAACAGCCGAGCCTGCGGCGGACTGCTTCTCGCGGGTGCCGCCCGCGGCCGCGTCCACCGACGGGAACAGACCGCCGCGGGTCGCGTTGGCGTTTTCCTGCGCCTGCCGCAGCGCAGCCTGGGCCGAGGCGATCGTGGGGCTGTGCTCCAGCGCGGTGTTGACCCGGCGGGACAGCTCGGCGTTGCCGAACGTGGTCCACCAGCGAGCGGGTACATCGCGGCCCTGCATGAAGCGCTGGGCGTCGCCGTCGGCGGCCCGGGCTGACCCGGTATCGGCGGGCAACGGTTGCGCCGTATAGCGATCCACGGCCGGCGCATTCGGCCGATGGTAATCGGGGCCGACGGCACAGCCGGCAAGTGACAGCCCGATCAGCAGCGCCAGTATGCGGTGGCGGCCTTTGAGCACAAGTAGAGACAGGTCAGGCGATGGACTGGACAAGGGAGTGGCCTGTGGGCATAGGGGAGCCGGAGCGGCAAAATAACATACCGACTAGTTCAGATATACATGACGATGTGCACGGGCGCCAGCGCGCTGTTCTGTGAACAAAACGGAAGACGGGCGGGCCAGGCAGGCCCGCCGCGAACAGGCCGGGTCAGGCGCCCGGCGTGGGCGTGGCCGACGTCAGCGGCTGCGGATCAGTGTCCGAGCAAGGCCGTTGCCCGCTTCACCACGTTGTCGACGGTGAAGCCGTACTCGCGCAGCAGCGTCTCGGCTGGGGCGGAGGCGCCGAATCGATCGATGCCGAGCACGTCGCCATGAGCGCCGGTGTAATGCGACCAGCCCAGGCTCACGCCCATTTCCACCGCCAGCCGTGCGCCGATCTGCGGTGGCAGCACGGCGTCGCGGTAGCTTGAGGGCTGCGCGTCGAACAGCTCCCAGCTCGGCATCGACACGCAACGCACGGCGACACCTTGCTGTTGAAGCTGCTCGGCTGCCGCCAGAATCAGGCTGACCTCCGAACCAGACGCGATCAGGATCAGCGCGGGTTGGCCACTCTCTGCATCACTCAGCACGTAGGCACCGCGGCGCACGCCCTCGGCGCTGGCGTAGCGCGTGCGGTCGAGGATCGGCAAGTTCTGCCGGGTCAGTGCCAGCAGCACCGGATGCTTCTTCGATTCCACCGCCACCTTCCACGCCACTGCGGTCTCGTTCGCGTCAGCGGGCCGGATCACGGTGAGGTTGGGGATCGCGCGCAGGCTGGCCAACTGCTCGATCGGCTGATGGGTCGGGCCGTCCTCGCCCAGCGCGATGCTGTCGTGGGTGAATACATGCACCACATGCACGCCCATCAGCGCCGCCAAGCGGATCGACGGGCGCATATAGTCGGAAAAGATCAGGAAGGTCGAGCCATAGGGAATGAAGCCGCCGTGCACGGCCAGTCCGTTGGCGATCGCACCCATCGCGTGTTCGCGCACGCCGAAATGCAGGTTGCGCCCGGCATGGCTCCAGCCGCCGGCGTCCGAGCCCTGGGTGTCCTGCTGCGGCGTGGCGGCCGGGTTGAAGTCGCCCAGGCCGATCAGGTTGGTGTGGGTGGAGGAATCCAGATCGGCCGAGCCGCCGAACAACGCCGGCAGCTTCGGCGCCATCGCATTCATCACCTTGCCGCTGGCGACCCGGGTGGCGAGGCCCTTGGCGTCGCTGGGGAACACAGGAATATCGGCGTCCCAGCCCGACGGCAGTTCGCCGCGCAGCCGGCCCTGAAGCTCGCTGGCCAGCGCGGGGAAAGCGCCGGCATAGCCGTCCAGACGTCCATTCCATTGGTGCTGTGCCTGCGCACCGCGAGCCAGCACCTCGCGAAAGTGATCGAGTGCGGGTTTGGGCACAAGGAAGTCGGGCGCCAGCGGCCAGCCCAGCTTCTGCTTGGTCTTCTTTACATCCTCGACGCCCAGCGGCGAGCCGTGTGCCTTGAATGAATCCTGCTCGGGCGAGCCGTAGCCGATATGTGTGCGCACCAGGATCAGCGAAGGTCGGGTGCTGTCGGCACGCGCGGCGGTCAGTGCCGCGTCGATCGCGGCGACGTCGTTGCCATCGTCGACCGTGATCGTCTGCCAGCCGTACGCGCCGAAGCGCGCGGCGCGATCCTCGGAAAAGCTGATGTCGGTGCCGGCGGCGAGGGTGACGTAGTTGTCGTCGTACAGGCAGATCAGCTTGCCCAGCTTCAAATGCCCGGCCAGCGACGCCGCCTCACTGGCAACGCCCTCCATCAGGTCACCATCGCTGACGATCGCCCAGGTGTGATGGTCAATCACCGCATGGCCGTCACGGTTGTAGCGAGCGGCCAGATGCGCCTCGCCGATGGCCATGCCGACCGCATTGGCCAGCCCCTGGCCCAGCGGTCCCGTGGTGATCTCCACGCCGGACGTATGGCCGTATTCGGGGTGCCCGGGCGTCTTGCTGCCCCACTGGCGAAACTGCTGCAGGTCCTCGAGCGAGAGGTCGTAGCCGGTCATGTACAGCAGGCTGTAGAGCAGTGCCGAACCATGCCCGGCGGAGAGCACGAAGCGGTCGCGGTCGGCCCAGTGTGGGTCGGCTGGGTGGTATTTCATGTGCTTCGTCCACAGCACATACGCCATCGCGGCGGCACCAAGCGGCAGCCCGGGATGGCCGCTGTTGGCCTTCTGCACCATGTCCACTGACAGGAAGCGCAGGGTGTCGATGCATTGCTGGTCGAGCGTGCTGTCGGTCATGGGATAGGCCTCGCTGGCGCGTGATGTGGATGGCGTGCCGCACAGGATGCCAGTTGCCAGGTCAAGCTCGCGTCACGTCTGCCAGAGAGTCAATCCGCTTCAGCCAGCCACCCCGAACAGCATGCCGACGCCCGTGGTGATCGCCATCGCCAGCGCACCCCAGAACGTGATGCGCACGACGCTGGTGCTGACCTTGGCGCCGCCGGTCCGCGCGGCCAGCCCGCCCAGCACGGCCAGACAGACCAGGGAAGCGAAGAACACCGCCCAACTGAGCACGGAGGCGGGGCTGACCGCCACCACCAGCAACGGCAAGGCCGCGCCGATGGCGAAACTCAGCGCCGAGGCGCCGGCTGCCTGCAGCGGTTTCGCGCGCAGGATTTCGGTGATGCCCAACTCGTCACGGGCATGCGCATCCAGCGCGTCGTGAGCCATCAGCTGGGTGGCCACCTGCGCAGCCAGCGCCTTGTCCAGCCCGCGGCCGACGTAGATCGCGGCCAGCTCCTTGTGCTCGCCATCCACGTCGGTCTCCAGCTCCAGCCGCTCCTTCTCCAGCTCGGCGAACTCGCTGTCCGCCTGCGAATGGACCGAGACGTATTCACCGGCCGCCATCGACATCGCCCCGGCGACCAGGCCGGCGCTGCCGGCCAGCAGGATCGCCTGGGTCGACGCCTGCGCCGCCGCCACGCCCAGCACCAGGCTGGCGGTGGAAACGATGCCGTCGTTGGCACCGAGTACGGCGGCGCGCAGCCAGCCCATGCGGCCGGTGAGATGCCTTTCTTTATGGTGGCGATGGCGCACGTTGCTGTTCCCCGCGATGGCTCAAGTGAAGTGAATGAAGGATGCGTCCGGCGAACCTGAGTCCGCTCAAAGCATCCGCTTCAGGGTATTGTCGCGGCGGCCGAAGTGATGCCACAGCGCAGCGAGAATATGCAGGGCGATCACGTAATAGAAGATCTCGCCGATGGTGCCATGGATATCCTCCAGCTGATGTCCGAGCACGCGGTCGGGCTGGCTCACGAACGACGGCAGCACGGTCACGCCGAACAGGGTCACCGACTTGCCGCCGATCTGCAGGGTCAGCACGCCGAGAATCGGCTGGATCAGCAGGAACGCATACAAGGCCACATGGGTGAGCTTGCCCACCAGCTCGCTCCATCGCGGTGGCGGCGGAGAAATCGAGGGCTGACCGTTGCGGATGCGCAGCAACAGCCGCGGCAGCACCAGCAGCAGCACGGCCAGACCGGCCAGGAAGTGCGCCCCCAATACGTTGAGGCGGGTGGTACTTCCCTTGGGAAACAGCTCGAACAGGTTGATGAACAGGTAGGCGAGCAGGATCAGGACGAAGATGATCCAGTGCATCCAGCGGCTGGATGCAGCGTAGCGTGACTTCAGGTCGTTGCTTGACATGGGTAATCCCGACAGGCTGGAGGGGTGTGGCTCAGCGGATCTGATGCGTGGACTCAGTCATCGGCAATCGCCTTATCGACGATCTTCTGGGCCTCGGCCAGAATGCCCTGCAAATCTTTGGCGCTGCTGAAGCTCTCCGCATAAATTTTGTAGATCGCCTCGGTACCGGATGGGCGCGCGGCGAACCAGCCGTTGGCGGCGATCACCTTGATCCCGCCGATCGCGGCATCGTTGCCCGGTGCGTGGCTAAGCACCTGTTCGATCTTCTCGCCGGCCAGACGATCGATCTTCAGCTGCTCCGGCGCCAGTTTCGACAGCCGCGCCTTCTGTTCCGGCGTGGCGGCAGCCTCGACCCGGTCGGCAAAAGGCTGGCCCAGCTCGGCGGTGAGTTCAGCGTAAAGCTGGCCGGGGTCCTTGCCTTCGCGCGCAGTGATTTCGGCCGACAGCAGGGCTGGCACCAGGCCGTCCTTGTCGGTGGTCCACACCGAGCCGTCCTGGCGCAGCAGCGAGGCGCCGGCGCTTTCCTCGCAGCCGAAGCCGAGCGAGCCGTCGAACAAGCCCGGCGAGAACCATTTGAAGCCGACCGGCACCTCGTAGAGCTTTCGGCCCAGCCGCTTCACCACGCGGTCGATCAGGGCGGTGCTGACCACAGTCTTGCCGACCGCGGCGCTGGAGCTCCAGTGCGGCCGATGGCGAAACAGATAGTCGATCAACACCGACAGATAGTGGTTCGGCTCCATCAGGCCGGCGGAGCGGGTGACCACGCCGTGGCGGTCGTGGTCGGTGTCGCAGGCGAAGGCGACGTCGTACTGGTCCTTCAGGCCGATCAGCCGCTGCATCGCATATTTCGACGATGGGTCCATGCGGATCTTGCCGTCCCAGTCGACCGTCATGAACGCGAATTGGGGGTCGACCGTGGTGCTGACCACGGTGAGGTCGAGCTTGTAGCGATCGGCGATCGGCGCCCAGTAATGCACGCCCGCGCCACCGAGTGGATCGACGCCCATGTGCACACCGGCGCTGCGAATCAGGTCGAAGTCGATGACGTTGGCGAGGTCGGCGACATAGTGGTTGAGATAGTCGTGCTCGTGCGTGCCGGCGGCCTTGCGCGCCTGCGCAAACGGTATCCGCTGCACCCCTTTCAGACCCGCTTCGAGCAGCGCATTGGCGCGCTGCTCCACCCACTTGGTGATGTCGGTATCGGCCGGGCCGCCGTTGGGTGGGTTGTACTTGAAGCCGCCGTTGTCTGGCGGATTGTGCGAGGGCGTCACCACGATGCCGTCGGCCAGGCCGCTGCTGCGCCCCTTGTTGTAGACCAGGATCGCATGCGAGACCGCCGGCGTCGGGGTGAACTCGCTGCCGGCCGAAATCATCGTCTGCACGCCGTGCGCGGCGAGCACTTCCAGCGCATCCTCGAACGCCGGCTGCGACAGCGCGTGGGTGTCGAAGCCGATGAACAGCGGACCGTCGATGCCCTTGCCCTTGCGGTACTCGCAGATCGCCTGGGTGATCGCCAGGATGTGCGCGCGATTGAAGCTGCGCTCGAGCGAGCTACCGCGATGACCGGAGGT
>JBBQQL010000129.1:0-12006 GCA_038215995.1 Lysobacterales bacterium | reverse complement strand
CTGGAACGAGACCAGCCACGCCATGCAGCGCCTGCGCGACAACCCGCTCACGGCGGATGCCGAGCTGCACTGGCGGCTGGACGATGCCGATCCGGGCATCACGCCGAAGCTCACCTTCGACCCGGCGAACGATGTGGCCGCTGGCTACATCCGTGCCGCCAACAGTCGCGACAAGCGCCCGCGGGTGGCGATCCTGCGCGAGCAGGGCGTCAACGGCCAGGTGGAAATGTCGGCCGCATTCACCCGCGCCGGCTTCGAGGCTGTCGACGTGCACATGTCCGATCTGGCCAGTGGCCGGATCAAGCTGGCCGACTTCCGCGGCTTCGCCGCCTGCGGCGGTTTCTCCTATGGCGACGTGCTCGGTGCGGGGCGTGGCTGGGCTACATCGATTCTGTACAACGACATGTTGCGCGAGCAGTTTGCGGCGTTTTTCGCCGATGAGACCAAGTTTGCGCTGGGCGTGTGCAACGGCTGCCAGATGCTGGCGCAGCTGAAGGACATCATTCCCGGCGCACAGCACTGGCCGAAATTCCTGCGCAACGCCTCCGAACAGTACGAGTCGCGCCTGGTCACGATGGAAATTCTCGATTCGCCCAGCATCCTGTTCAAGGGCATGGCCGGTTCGCGCTTACCCGTTGCGGTAGCACATGGCGAGGGCCGCGTCAGTTTTCCGCTGGCCTGCAGTCCGTCCAAGTCCCATGGCGCGTTGCGCTTCGTCGACAACCGCGGCAAGCCGACGGAAAACTTCCCGCTCAACACCAATGGCTCGCCCGGCGGTCTGGCGGGCTTCACCGCCGCCGATGGCCGCGTGACGATCATGATGCCGCACCCGGAACGCGTGTTCCGCAGTGTTCAGCTGAGCTGGCATCCAGAACAGTGGGGCGAGGATTCGCCGTGGATGCGCATGTTCCGCAACGCCCGCGTGTGGTGCGGCTGATCCCACGCTACCTGCGTCGGCGCTGAGCGATGACTCGGCGCCGGCCGGGTGGGAAGGCGTTGCTGCCGGCATTGGCATGGCTGGTGCTGCTGGCGTTGCTGCCATGGTGGCTCGGCCTGCCGTTGCTGCTGGCACTGGCCGCTGCGCTGCTGACCCTGCCGCAGCGGCTTGCGCTCGGCGGATATGCGGGCCTGATTCGGCGGGCGCTGCGCTGGGGCTTGCCCGGGTGCGTGCTGGCTGCGCAGCGTGCGCTGGGTGGCGATGCCTACGCCTGGGTCGGTGCGCTGCTCGGTGCCCTGGTTGGGTACACCGTGCTGATTGCGCTGGAGTCGTGGCTGGATCGGTCACCTCGCCCGCTGCCGGCGCCGCCGGGCACGCAGCACGCGGCATCAGACGAATGGACGGCGTTGGCGTTGGCTCCGGTTGGGCCTGCCGCGAACATCATCGAACTGGAATTGCCGCGCTGGTGGTCGACGGCCGAGCGTCTGGATGATCCCTGCGGCGGCGTGGTTGCCTGCCATGACGGCAGCTGTCGCTTCAGCTCGGGCGAGCACGTCGATCAGGTGGGTGCGCAGGTCACCTTCAGTCCCGATGGTCACTGGTTTGCTGCTCAAACGATTGATCAGCGAGGGGTGATCCTGTGGGACCGTGTGCGCGATCGTCATCATCGCCTGCGCGGTCGGCAGTTGGCTGGTTGGTACCAGAACCAGCCCTGGCTGAGTCGAGCCGACGGCGACATGCCGCTGGCGCTCGCCGCGGTGCTTGGGCGCGACGACGAGGGGTGAAGCGCCAGCCTCGGGCAGGTCAGTGCGACTTTTCGCCCGGATATTCGTCACGGACTGTTTTCCCGGCGCAGCTCTCCGCGCATACTTGCACGGTGGATACTTCCGATTCCCATCGCTCGCCATTTTCAGTGGCGCTCAGCGTCATTGTGGTGTCTGCCGACAGCGGGCCGGCACTGCGTGCATGTGTGGACGAAATACTCGCCAGCACCTTGTCGCTTGAGCTGATCCTGATCGATAACGCCTCGGGTGACGGGGTGCCGTCCTCGATCGAGCGAGCGCACGAGCACGATGCCCGGCTGAAGGTGATCTACAACCATCGCAACCTGGGTTTCGGCCCGGCAGTGAATCTGGCGGCCAGGCAGGCCCAGGGCGACGCGCTGCTGGTGCTCAACCCCGACTGCATGCTGGACGAACAGGCGGCGCGCCGTCTGCTCGATCTGCTGAACGAGCGGCCCAAGGCCGGCCTGATTGGCGCGGTGGTGTGTGATGCCCAAGGCCGTGTCGATCCGGCGTCCCGGCGGCGCGACCCGCTGCTGAAACGCGCGCTCAACAGCATGCTCGGTCGAGCCGGCGAGACCGTCAACGTAGGCGGGGACATCCCCGCCGAAGTGATCGAGGTCGAAGCGGTATCCGGTGCGGTGATGCTGCTGTCACGCTCTTTTTTCACACGCATCGGCGGCTTCGACGAAAATTATTTCCTGCATTGTGAAGACCTGGATCTGTGCCGGCGTGTACGCGACATCGGCTATCAGGTGCTGCTGGCGGGCGACGTGCGCGTGCTGCACGGCAAGGGCGGCTCCAGTCGGCATCGGCCGGTGTTCGTCAGTCGGCACAAGCATCGCGGCATGTGGCGCTGGTTCAAGAGTTACGATCCGGCCGCAGCGAACCCGCTGCTCGCTGCCCTCGTCTGGCTGGGCATCTGGAGCCACTTCCTGCTGAAGATTCCGGGCCAGTTGCTGCGGCGGTTGCTGCGGCGATGAGTTCATCACGGCGTACCCCGATGCTGGCGACCCTGGGTCTGCTGGCGCTCACGGCGGTGTGGGGTTCCACCTTTGTGCTGATCAAGGACGTGGTCGCGCGCATGCCGGTGGCGGATTTCCTCGCCGTGCGCTTCGTGATTGCCGCGCTGGTGATGCTGGCTCTGTTCGCGCGGCCGGTATGGCGCATGAGCCGCCAGCAGATCCTGCGCGGGTGGTTGCTCGGCGTGATCTACGGTGCCGGCCAGCTGCTGCAAACCTGGGGGCTGGCCAGGATCGCACCCAGCGTGAGTGGTTTCGTTACCGGCATGTATGTGGTGTTCACACCGATCCTCGCCCTGCTGCTGTTGCGTCAGCGCATGGCCGGTGTGGTCTGGCTGGCGGTGCTGCTGTCCACCGCCGGGCTGGCGTTGTTGTCGCTCAACGGTGTGTCGATCGACCTCGGCGTGTGGCTGACGCTGGCCTCGGCGGCGCTGTATGCGCTGCATATCGTCGGCCTTGGTCAGTGGTCGCGACAGGGCGAGGCGTTTGGCATGTCGGCGGTGCAGATGGTGGCGATTGCGCTGGTGTGCCTGTTGGCGACCTTGCCGCAGGGGCCAGTGCTGCCGCCTGATCGTTCGGCGTGGTTCGCGGTCCTCTACATGGCCCTGGTTGCCGGTGCCGGGGCGATGCTGATGCAGACCTGGGCGCAGTCGCATCTGCCGGCGACTCGCGCGGCGATCGTGATGACGACCGAGCCGGTGTTTGCGGCCGCCTTTGCGGTGGCATTGGGTAGCGATGTGCTGAGCTGGCGGATGCTCGCCGGTGGTGGGCTGATTCTGGCGGCGATGTATCTGGTCGAGTTGCTGCCGCCGAAGGGTGAGGTGGTTACGTTGCCGGCTGAGGCGATTCATCACGAGGTGTGAGTGATGTCGGGTCGGTTTGACCTTGTCCGTCGCAGGTGAGGGAGTCGGCTTTGCAGCAGCGCAGGCGGTGCTTTAGATCAAGAGCGTTTCGTGCGCCTGCGGCGCGCGAGTCACCTCTCTCTTGAGTGGCCAAGAGAAAGGTAACCGAAGGCCACCCCACTTGGCACTTGCCGGGCGTCCTGCCCGGCAAGTGCGTGAGTCGGGGCCGGGCTTTTCGACAGGACTCCTGTCCTGGCGAAAAGGAGCCGACATCCCTGTCGACTCCCGCTGCGCGGCCAGTCGACCCCGACTCACCGCCGCACAGGGGCCCCGGGTAGAGCAGCGCGCCAGCCTGGCGCGCACTCGGTACGCCACTGCGGCGCAGTGGCGTAAGCCGAAGAGCCGAGAGCAAGAAGTCCCGCTATGCGCGGGACTTCCCAATGCTGCGAATGTTTCGGATCGGCCAAGACCAGTCGTTAGCCAGGTCGAACAACCTGTCGAAAAGCAGACAGTCGGAACGGCTATTGGCTCTGCCCACATCCACAAGCAGCCAAATCGCGCATTTTCGTCATTCCGGCTGGCGTTCGCTTCGACGCAAGCTCCACTCCATGGTGACCCCGGTCAAGACCGCCAGCGTCAGGGCTTCCAGGGCGAACTGACCATCGCTTGTCAGCCCCACCAGGAGAGTGCTCTTGGCGAGGGCAGCGTAAAAGAAGGGTGTCACGAGTTGATTATTGATCGCCAGGATAATCAGGCTGAACTGCAAAAAGCGCATCGCCCGAAATGCGGACAACCGATTCCAGATCAGTATCGCTGCCGCCATGGACGCGAGCGTTGGTTCAACGAAACTCAAATAGGCCGGGACAAGTACGTTAGGTCCGTAGGGCAACTTGCACCATTCGCTCTGCGGTGCAAGGTTGGCTATGGACTTCATCACTGGTGCAAACGCCATGCTGATCAGAGGAATGAAAGCGAACATGACGAGCGCGGCAATGATCACGGCAGCGAGCGTTGTTTGCCACGCCAGCCGCAGCCGCGGTGCGGCTGCGGCGACGATGGCGCAGGTGATAGCCAAGTTCAGCAATTTTGGAACATTCGAAACGAAGATGAATACCCAGGCATCGGTGCAATAACCATCCATGAAGGGTCCGCGAAAAAGCGACTCCGTCAACATGGCGGTTACAAGAAAGAGCAAGCCCCATTTTTTGAAGAAGGATCGATCGTAGGTCTGTGAGGCGGCCTGCCAGAACACTATAAGTCCGAGCGTCTGAGTCGCGCGTATGACGAAGCGATAAGGCGTGGTGACTACGGACAAATCGGGGAATGGGGCACCAAGAACCTGCAGCATGACGGCGTGCACGCTAAGTGCGCAGATGGCGGTGAAAACAACACCGATGGAAAATCTCCACCAGCGGATCCCTTCTAACATTGTAGACATGGCAGGTACTCTTTTTTGAGCGGTGATAGAAAAATGGCTGATTTGATCACCGCGACCTTATTTTCTGGCTTGGCACGTTCCAGGTCGGCGTGGCGCGTCACCTTGATAAACGGATCCGGGTGTTTGCCAGGGACGAATCGGCCTGACAGAACCTACCAGGTGATCAGCGGCGCTTCGCGCAGCCACTTGGCGGTGGTGAGCTGCTGCAGGACGAACTCTGCGACGTCGGATCGGGCGATTGTCCCGCCATGCACGCCTGACAAGTCGGTCAACGCCCTGACGCCACCGCGTGCGGGCTTGTCGTTGAGCACCGTCGGCCGGACGATGGTCCAGTCAAGTGTGCTGGCCCGGATCGCATCTTCCTGACGATTCTTGTCTTCATAGACCTTCCGCAACATCAGAGGCAGGAACAGGCGGTCGAAGAAGAAGCCGCCATGGCCGCGGCTGTCGCCGGCACCAAGACCAGTGATGCACACCAGACGACGAATGTTCTGCTCAACCATAACGCCGACCAGCGCGCGCGTTGCCGTCGAGAGCAGGGTTACCTCCCGGAACGGACTCATGGCGGTGCCAAGCGAACTGATGACGGCATCACAGCCAATGATCGCGCGGGTCAGTACGGCGGGATCGCAGGCATCGCCTTCGATCAACTCGGAACCCATGAGATCCATGGCTTTTGCCTTGGAGCGAACGAGGGCGACGACCTCATACCCTTTTGCGACGGCGTTGGCGACGATCAGCCGGCCAGTGGCGCCTGTAGCGCCCAATACCAGAATCTTCATGTCAGACCTCCGACGCTGTGCTGATGGACCGGGAAGCATCGCTGAGGCTCGGGTGGAGAAAATCAGCGATGGCGGTCACGGACGGCTCGGCCGCGCCAAACTGGCCAAGGAGGATGGGAGGAGATGCGACATGCCCTCCCAGATCGGCAACGTGATCTTGCGGTCAATCTGCGCCGACCCACCGCGCCGCAGCCTCCGCCGTATCCTGGGGCCGGGTGTTGAATGCGATCGCCGCCTTCGGTGCGCCCTGGTGGATAGCGTTTACGACCCTCTCGAAGAACGGCAACCCTTTTGGCGGAATGCGCAGACCGCCACCGACCACGACGCAATCGTAGTCCATCTTCGCCAGCTGATCGGCCAGTACTGCGATGCCACTGTCGTCGGGAGCGATCATGCAGACAGCGCCGTCCCAACCGCGCTCGGTCATTGTCGTCTCGGCGATGTCGATGCCCGCCTGGATCTTTTCAGCATTGAACCCTGGCGGCAGAGAGGGATCGCTAAAGTCGACGGTTTCCGGCTTCTGCCCCACAAACAATACACGTGTCATGATCAGATCCCTTTGTAAGGGGTGGAGGGGATGGCGCGGTCGGCCGGGATATCGAGCCGGTTCGAGAGAAACGCGCCAACGGCGTTCAAGGACTGCTCGGCCGCGAGAAACTGGCCGAGGGAGGATTGGAAGACGTGCGGCATGCCCTCCCAGATTGAGAGTGTGATCTCCACCCCCGCCGCTCGCGCTCGCTCAGCGTAGCGAATGGAATCGGCGAGTAATACTTCGTTGTCTCCAACATCGATGCGGATCGGCGGCAGGTCGTCGAGCCCGGCATAGAGCGGCGACGCCTTGGGGTTCGTGGCATCCTGGCGCTGAAGATACATGCCGGCAAAGGCCTGGAGCACGCCGCGCGTGAAGATCGGATCGGCCTCCGCTCGCGTCTCGAAGCTTTCGCCGGTGAGCGCCAGATCGGTCCAGGGCGACATCACCGCGGCACCGACCGGCCGTATCATGCCCTCCGTCGTGTCGGCGGCGAGAATCGACAAAAGCGCCAGCGTCAGACCACCGCCTGCCGAATCGCCTGCGACCACGATCCGTTCGGCACCGTCCGCGACAAGACCGCAATAGGCGGCGACCGCATCGTCGATCGCGGCCGGAAACGGGTGCTCGGGCGCAAGGCGGTAATCCGGGACGAAGGCTTCCGTACCGACGCGTGCGGCGATTTGGCCAGCGAAATGTGTCAGCGCCTTTGCTGAGCCGAGCACGTAGCCACCGCCGTGAAGATAGAGGATGCGCGCGCCCGGTCGTGCATTCGCCGGCCGGAGCCAGAAGCCCGAAATGCCGCCGACCGTCGCGGCCTCGATCCGGACATCTCCCGCAGCGGGCGTGGCGGCAAACATGGCGTCGAACATCGGCCGCGCCTCCGGGCCGAGCGGCTCGCCCTTGTGAGCCGAGGCTGCCTGTCGCATCGCAGCCACGGTCGGAGCATCTTCAGGCGAGAGCGGTTGGATCGTCATCCTGGCAGATCTCCTCCGCCGGGGGTGAAAGCGCGAGCTTGGACCGTCGCGACCCAGGCCGCGTTCTTGATCATCCACCGTCATTCCGGCCTGTGGGAGGTGTAAAACTCGCTTGCGATCTTCCAGACGCCGTCAACCTTAAGCAACTGGAGCGCCTTCCAACCCCATGACTCGCTTTGGGGTCTCGTATTGATAAACACGAGCGTAACGGTAGCGAGATTTCCGTCCTGCTGGATGCGAACGTCCTTGAACCTCTGCGTGAAAGGTGCTCCGTCGAAGACAGCCTTGCGGAACGCCGCGTAGTTCGAGGTGCCTGCGCCGCGAGCCCATGCGGTTGCAGGAACCGACGAGAAGGGAATCGATTTGTTGAGCAGCAATGTCTCGAACAGCGCCTGATTCCTGGTTGAGACCGCCTGCGTGTAAATGGCGAGTTGCGCTTCGATCGCGGCGCGATCGGCGCCTGTGCTGTTGAAATGCGCCGGAATGACGGCGAGCGCAGTGAGAGCGATGGCGAGAGCCGACATGGTCAGTTGTTCCTTCTGTTGCAGGTGCCGTGTGCAGGCGTGGGCTCAAGCGCGGTGCCGAGTGGAGACGGTCTTTCCGCCAAAGCCCCATGATTCATGGTCGACCTCATCGACCACCACATACGTTGCTTCTGGCAGGGCGCTTCCGAGCACGTTGCGCAGGAGAGCGAAGGTTTGCTCAACGAAGGCGGCCTTTTGCTCTGCTGTGTTGGTCCCGGCGGTAACCGTAATAACGACATGGGCGGCCACCGGGGCCCGAGCGCCACCAACAAACCATGCGCCCCGCCGCACAGGCTCCATCAAGACTGAAGTGACGTCGCTCGCCTTGGCTAGCACGGTGGTGGCCAACTTGAAGAGACCGTCATGCAAGTGCTCGACGATGGTTTCGTCAGCATCAGGGGGCAGTACGGTAGCGCGAAGGAAGGGCATGGCGATCTCCTGTTGATCGCCAGTATAGGCACCCGATACTCTTCGGAATATCAGATTAATACGAAGCGTTACTTCCGGAAAACCGCATTATGGGCGTTCTTACAAATCTCGACATGGACACGCTGCGCACCCTCGTGAAAGGAGTCGAGTTAGGCAGCTTCGCCCGGGCGGCGACGGCAGTAGGGCGATCGCAATCGGCCATCAGTGGGCAGCTGCGCAAGCTCGAAACTCAGGTTGGAGAGCCGCTTTTTCATAGGTCCGGCCGCGGTCTCGCGCCGACGCCGGCGTGTGAGGCGTTAGTCGGGTATGCACGGCGAATATTGGAGCTGAACGACGAAGCGCTGAACGCCATCCGCACATCGCGCCTCGACGGTGCGGTCAGGCTTGGCTTGCCTGCGGATTTTGCGGAGACGTGGTTGCCCGGTGTTCTCGGCCAGTTCGCCCGCCGCCATCCCCGCGTACAAATCGAAGTTCACGCTGACCGCAGCTCGGAGCTGACTGAACGTGTCGCGACGGGGCGTCTGGACCTTGCGCTTGCTTGGGGCGAGACCTCTCCCGGCGACCATTCCCAAGTGCTCGCATCGATCCCCACAGGCTGGATCGTATCGGCAAGGTCTTCAACCCGCCCACTCCTGGACCAACCCCTTCCGATCGTTGCATTCGACGATCCATGTGTGTTTCGGCGCCTGGGTCTATCAGCACTCGAAGCTCACGGGATTGCCTGGAGGCTCGCCTTCATCAGCCCGAGCTTGCCCGGCTTGTGGGCTGCGGTGGATGCTGGACTCGGGATTGCGATGCGTACCGCGATCGACCTTCCTGCGACGGTCACCTTTCTTCAACCACCTGCCTGGGGGCTGCCGTCACTGCCACCGGTGGCGCTCTCGCTGCACAAGTCGAGCCCGCAGATGTCTTTGGCTGCAACCACCCTCGCCGATCTCATTGCGGCTACAGTCACTTCATCTTTCACAGCCGTTGGCAGGGTGCGCCCACCGAGCACGTTGCCGCGCTGACGCGCGGCAAATCCGGTGGCGCAATCGCCTAAAGGTGCGTTGTCAATTGGTGGTTCGATAACAGGCGCCGACGAACTCGGTGGCGCCCGTCACGGATGGTGGATGATCCGTGCCGCTCGGCACCTACGCGGCCTGGAACTGGAGGTCGCCGGAGTTTGCACGCTTTGGTTTTATTTCCGGCCTCAACGGCGCTTTTATCCCCTTCGCCCGCACGCGTGACGAGCGCCTGGCCGCACATGACCCCAGGCTGTCGATTGAAGAACGTTATGGCACTCGGGAAGGCTTCATGAAAGCCGCTGCGGCGTCCATCGACAACGCGATTGCGAAGCGATTCCTGCTGCCGATCCAGCGCGAAGCCATCCTCGCGAAGATGGGAAAGAACTGGGACGATGCGATGAAGTTCGATTGGTATCTCGGCAAGCGCGGCGCGACTGCAAGATAGCGCCGAAACGGAGACGGAGGGATTCAGGCCAAATTAATTGCCTCCGTCTCCTTTAGGGACGGTGCACGGATCGAAGTGCTGTTGCTGCTCAGCGCGACGACCGCGTTTGCGACCTCGCGGAAGCCGGGATAAAGGAAGCCGGGACGGGGGAAGTCAAATCTAGAGATCGTGGTTGGCTTGAGCGGGCTGCTGTTGATCTTGACTACACCCCCTTGTGAGGCGGTGAGTCGTGGACGACAGGCCCGCAGGGGCGGCGGCATGGATGCCGGCGCCTTTTCGACAGTGCATGGATGCACTGTCGAAAAGCCCGGCCGCGGCTCACGGACTTGGCGGGCGCAGCCCGGCAAGCGCCGAGGAGGGTGCCCCTCTCTCTGGTTACTCTCTCTTGCTCCGGGCATCCTGCCCTCCGCCCTTCGGGCCAGCTGCGCTGTTCGCTCACGTTCCTGACGTGTGCGTGGGCAAGCGAGAGAGAGTGACTCGGCCTCCGCAGTCCGCAGGAGGACGAAACGCTCTTGCCCTGTGCTGCTGGGGAATACCCGCAGCACGACCACCAAGTCATGGCAAGGTGGGGACAGCAGGCTTGCCCCGAGCAACCTGAGTTTGCGGCCAAACATCGCCCATCCCACCCCGTGCGTGATCCGCTTGACGCCAACCCGCCCCGTGGTCACGCTTCATCGATGAATCTCCTGCTGCTGCGCAATGCGCTGGTCTACGCGCCCGAACCCCTCGGCAACCAACACCTGTTGCTCGGCGGTGGCCGCATCCTGTGGATGGGGGCGGAACTCGCGGAGCTGCCTGCGGCGTTGTCGGTGCCGACGATCGATCTGGAAGGGCGCCGGCTGTTGCCCGGTTTCATCGACGCGCATGTGCACGTGACCGGTGGCGGCGGCGAGGCGGGGTTCCGCACGCGGGTGCCGCCGCAAGGCGTCTCGCGTTTCACCCGTGCCGGGATCACCACGGTGGTCGGCCTGCTCGGCACCGACGACGTGGCACGCGGGCCGCAGGATCTGCTGGCGACGGTGTATGCGCTGCGCGAGGAAGGTCTGAGTGCGCTGGCCTTTACCGGCGGCTACCACGTGCCGCCACGGACACTGACCGGTACGGTGCGTGGCGACCTGGTGTTTGTCGAGGCCTTGATCGGCATCGGTGAAGTCGCGATCAGCGACCATCGCTCCAGCCAGCCGACGCTGGACGAACTGCTCCGGCTGGCGGCCGATGCGCATGTCGCCGGGCTGATGACCGGCAAGGCCGGCTTGCTGCATCTGCATCTGGGTGACGGCCCGCGTGGGCTCGAGCTGGTGCGCCAGGCGCTGGCGCAAAGTGAGCTGCCGCCGCGGGTGTTCCATCCCACTCACGTGAACCGGCGCAAGGCGCTGTTCGACGAGGCGCTGGCGCTGGCGGCGCAGGGCTGCACGATCGACCTCACCGCGTTCCCGGTGGAGGAGGGCGAGGACGCCTGGAGTGCAAGCGATGCGTTGCTGCGCTACCTCGACAGCGCGGCGCCGGCCGGGCGCATCACGATCAGTTCGGACGCCGGTGGCTGCCTGCCGGTGTTCGATGCCGAAGGCCATGTCTGCCGCATGGGCGTGGGCGAGTCCGGCGCGCTGCTGGAAACCCTGAATGACGTGCTTGGCCGAGGCGTACCACTGGAGCGGGCCTTGCCGGCATTCACCAGCAACCCGGCCAGCCTGCTGCGCTTGCCGAACAAGGGCCGGATCCGGGTGGGCGCCGACGCCGATCTGCTGTCGCTCGACGCCGCGGGCGGTGCGCATGATGTAATAGCCGGTGGCGTGGTCCACGTGCGGGCCGGCGCGATCCAGCATCGCGGCGCGTTCGAGACCGCCTCCTGAACATTCGACAGCCCGGGAGGTATCGGCCCGCCGGTGATTCCACGGGCTCAGAAATCCCATGAAACCGAAAGAAGATGAGAGCCAGATGAGTCCCAGCAGGGTGGTCGAAGGGGAGCAGCGCGGATGGATCGTACCGATCGGCGGTGCTGAAGAGAAAGAGAACGATCCACGCATCCTCGAACGTTTCGTGGCCTTGTGCGGCGGCGCCGAGGCGAACATCGTGGTGATTCCCACGGCGAGCCAGCTCGCCGACACCGGGCCGCGCTACAAGACGCTGTTTGGCGGCCTGGGCGCGGGTGCTGTCGATGTGCTCGATTTCGACATGCGTCGGGACACCGCCGAGAAAAGTCGCCTTGAACGGCTCGACCAGGCCACCGGCATTTTCTTTACCGGCGGCAACCAGCTGCGGCTGTCGACCATGCTCGGTGGTACCCCGGTGGCG
>JBBQQL010000128.1:0-12025 GCA_038215995.1 Lysobacterales bacterium | reverse complement strand
TCATCAACGAAATGCGGCTCAACCCGCTCGACCCCAAATCCCGCCAGTTCCTCGGCGAGGAGATGGAGAAATTCCTGTTCGGCGGCGACTTCGCCAAGGCCGCAGGCTTCACCGCCCCCGACGCCGAGTCTTGACGAAAGCACGCGCATTGGGTTTAATGCGCGGCTCCACGAAGCATCGGCCAGCCACACGCCTGCCCGTGGAAAGCCAGTTTCTGGCCGAGTAGCTCAGTTGGTAGAGCAGGGGATTGAAAATCCCCGTGTCGGCGGTTCGATTCCGTCCTCGGCCACCATGTAAAAATCAGACGGCTTGCGAGAAATCGCGAGCCGTTTTGCTTTTGGCCCCATCGTTCCGGCGGCAGGGAGCCCCTTTCAGCGCCGCCCCCGGTTTCCGTGGCAGATCCGGAAGTGACTCTGCGAGAAACGGACAGGGGGGCCAGACATAGCCGCTCTTTCAAACCGCTCGACGGCGACAACCTTATCGCTTGAGCAGCTTGAGCTCTCGCTCCATGCGCTGCTTGAGCCGGGACATCAGCACTGGATCAGCGATGCCTCTCGATGCGGATTTGAGGACTTGCAGATCCTGGCACCAGCCCAGTTTGTCGGTGAGCTTGCCCAGTGTGCGGGCGGTCGCTTTCTTCGCGCCATGCGGGCCGTCGAAATGCACGTCTTCGCAGCCCGGTATCTTTCCAAGTGCTTCAAGTTGAAAGCGAAGATGTCGAACACGCCGGCGCCAACGGTGCATGTCGCCGGGGCTGCGGGTCGAGTTGGCGGTTGCCGCCGCTTTCCGGGCACGACGAGCGCTGCGCAGCAGCGCACCTTGCAGGTCATGTCTTGAAAGCTGATGCCATGGCAGAGCGGCAATCTGTTCAGCGATTTTTCTGACTCGACTGCGGCGTATCGAAAACGTCGGATCCTTGATCAATGCCTGAGCAAGCAATGCGTCGCAGCGACGTTCCAATGTGCAGGCAAGTTGGCGCCAGGCGTCTGCATCGCCATCTTCAGCCAGCACGAGTGCGGTTTCCGCAGCGACATGAGCATCACGCAAGACCGACAAGCTTTGCGCAAGACGCTTGAGCCGCTTGTCGATCGGCTCGAGTGAGGGTCCGAATGTCTCGCTGCCCAGCGCCAGCAGGCTGCGCAGACGACGAATTGCCTTTCGGGCGCGATGTACCGCCTCCTGGCGGTTACGGTCCCGGCCAAGCGCCCGCTGCACCAGACGGACCTGTCTGGCGGACAACTCGGCGGCGGCAAGTCCCGGTGATCTCGTGACCATATCTGCAGGCAGCTCTGTTCGCCGAATGGTGATCGAGTCTAAGCCAGTTCGGATGCCGATCTAGCCGCCAAGCCATGCTTCAGGCGTGCAAACCCACACAACGTGCGAAAATCATGTTTCTTCCCCGCACCTGCTCGCCCCATGACCTCCCCCAAATACGATTTCCGCCAGTTTCAGGAAGAGCTGGCCAAGCTTGAACAGAAGGTTGAGAAGCCCAAACCCGCCAAGCCGCTGGGCAAGAAGGAAGCCGCGGCGCAACGAATGGCAATGGCGCGCGAGGAGTTTCTCGAGCTGCGCAAGCGGCATGAGCTGACCGTGGCTGACGTGGTGGCGTTTTTTCCGGAAGAGGAAGGCATCGCCTATCTGCAGGAACTGATTGCCGCATCGCAGGCCAGGCCGCGGCGCACGCGAAAACTCTGACCCACCTCGCACGACAAGGCACACGCCGGAACTTGACGCGAGCCTATATTTCTATAATTCTAGAAATATGAAATCCAACGACGCACTTGCCTGCCTTAACGCACTGGCCCAGGAGCATCGCCTGAATCTGTTTCGCCTGCTGGTGCAGGCAGGCGAGCCAGGCATGGCGGTGGGCGAGCTGGCCGCCGCAACCGGTTTGGCCGGGGCCACACTGACCAATCACCTGCACATCCTGCGCCGTGCCGGCCTGGTCAGTGACGAGCGCCGCGGGCGGGTGATCCAATGCCGCGCGAACTATCTGCAGATGAACACCCTGCTCGGCTTCCTCACTGAAAATTGCTGCGCGGGTTCGGCCAATGCCGAGTGCGCGCCGGCCTCCACCTGCAAACCTGCCCGGAGCAAATCATGAAGCGCTTCCATGTGCATCTGAACGTCGATCAGCTCGACAGCAGCATCGGCTTCTACACCACCTTGTTCGGCACCGCCCCGACCGTGCTGAAGTCCGATTACGCCAAGTGGATGCTGGACGACCCGCGCATCAACTTCGCCATCTCGCAGCGCGGCCGCGCCGCCGGCCTGGATCACCTGGGCATGCAGGTCGAGGACGATGCCGAGCTCGCAGCCATCGGCGCGCGCCTGCAGTCGGCTGACGCACTCGCGCTGGCCGAAAAAGCCACCACCTGCTGCTATGCCAACTCGGACAAGTACTGGGCCGAGGACCCGCAAGGCGTTCGCTGGGAGAGCTACCGCACGCTGGGCGAAGCCACCACCTATACCCGCGCTGCGGACGCAGTTGCGCCTGTCCAAGGCAGCTCCTGCTGTGGGCCGGCCGCCACCCCCACGACCGCCACCCGTTGTGGCCCCAACGCTGGCAGCGGCTGCTGCTGAGACCACCATGTCGAACCGAACCTATAACGTATTGTTCCTGTGCACAGGAAACTCCGCCCGCAGCGTGATGGCCGAAGCGCTGCTCAACGTGCTGGGTGCAGAACGCTTCCATGCCTTCAGCGCCGGCAGCTTTCCCAGCGGCAAGGTGCAACCGGTAGCAGCGGAACTCGCGCAGTCGTTCGGTTACCACGAGCCGCTGCGCAGCAAGAGCTGGGATGAGTTCGCGCAGGCGGACTCGCCGCCGATCGACATGGTGATCACCGTCTGCGACAACGCCGCGGGCGAGGTCTGCCCGATCTGGCCCGGTCACCCGGTAACCGCGCACTGGGGCGTGCCCGACCCGGCCGCCGCCGAGGGCAGCGAGGCCGAGCGCCGCCGCGTGTTCGAGTCGGTGGCGATGATGTTGCGCCAGCGCATCAACCTGATGCTGGCACTGCCGTTGGACAAGCTCGATCGCCTCGCCACCCAGCGTGAGCTTCGCGCGATCGGCGCCCCGGACGCCGCACGTGAGCGCTGAAATCAACGCGACCACGGGAGCACGCATTGGCTTTTTCGCTCGCTACCTGAGCATCTGGGTCGTGCTGTGCATTGTCGCCGGCATCATCCTCGGCCACCTGATTCCCGGTCTGTTCGAGACGCTGGCAGCCGCCGAGGTGCAGCAGATCAATCTGCCGGTGGCCGCGCTGGTGTGGCTGATGATCGTGCCGATGTTGCTGAAGGTCGATTTCGCGCAACTGGCCGGTGTGCGCCGGCAGGTGCGCGGCATCGGCATCACCTTGCTGGTGAACTGGGCGATCAAACCGTTCTCGATGGCCGTGCTGGCCTGGCTGTTCATTCGCCATGTATTCGCCGCGTGGCTGCCGGCGGACCAGCTTGACTCGTATATCGCCGGCCTGATCCTGCTCGCTGCGGCACCCTGCACGGCGATGGTGTTCGTGTGGTCGCGCCTGTGCGGTGGCGATCCCAACTTCACCCTCGCCCAGGTGGCGCTGAACGACACGATCATGGTGGTGGCCTTCGCGCCCATCGTGGCCCTGCTGCTGGGCGTGGCGTCGATCCATGTACCGTGGGGCACACTGCTGCTGTCGGTGCTGCTGTACATCGTGGTGCCGGTGATCACGGCCCAGCTATGGCGCGTGTGGCTGCTGCGCCGGCGTGGCCAGGCGGCGCTGGAAACGACATTGCAACGAATCGATCCCTGGTCCACCGCCGCCCTGCTGGCGACCCTGATCCTGCTGTTCGGCTTCCAGGGCGAGGCGATCATGCAGCAGCCGCTGATCATCGCCCTGCTGGCGGTACCGATCGTGATCCAGGTGTATCTCAATGCCGGCATTGCCTACGGTCTCAGCCGCTGGTCGAAGGTGCCGCACTGCGTGGCCGGTCCGGCGGCACTGATCGGTGCCAGCAATTTCTTCGAGCTGGCGGTGGCCGCGGCAATCAGCATCTTCGGGCTGCGCTCGGGCGCAGCGCTGGCCACCGTGGTGGGCGTGCTGGTGGAAGTGCCGGTGATGCTGTCGGTGGTGCGCATCGTCAACCGCACCGGGCACTGGTTCGAACGTGACTCTGCGTAAATCCGGGCATACTCGGCGTCGCGCATCACGGCGCCTTGGTCGAGGAAACGCCCTGCCCCATGCATGACGCCAGCTTCCGACTTGCGCTGTTCCTGACCCTGCTGGTCGTGCTCGGCGTGGCCGAGTGGCGCTGGCCGCGGCAGCTCTCGCCGCCACGGCGACGGCAGCGCTGGTCGGTAAACGTGGGGCTGGGGCTGATCAACACGCTGTGTCTGCGACTGCTGCTGCCATGGCTGGCGATCGATGCCGCGTTGTGGGCGCAGGCGCATGATTTCGGCCTGCTGCACCAAGGGCCCCTGCCGACCTGGTTGGCCGCCGTGATCGGCTTCGTGGCGCTGGACCTGTTGATCTACACGCAACATCGGCTGATGCACCGGGTCGAATGGCTGTGGCGACTGCACCGCATGCATCACACCGACCTCCACCTCGATGTCAGCTCGGGCGTGCGCTTTCATCCGCTGGAAATCCTGCTGTCGATGGGGATCAAGATCGCCGCGGTACTGCTGCTCGGCGTGGCGCCGGCCGTGGTGCTGGCCTTCGAACTGGTGCTGAGCAGTTTCTCCCTGCTCACCCACACCAATGTCAACCTGCCGCCGCGGCTGGACCGCTGGCTGCGCTGGGTGTTCGTGACGCCCGACATGCACCGCATCCATCACTCGGTGCTGCGTGCCGAGCACGACACCAATTTCTGCTTCCACGTGTCCTGGTGGGATCGCCTGTTCGGCAGCTATCTCGATGCTCCGGGTGAGCCGCAGCCGACGCTGCGGCTGGGGCTGGATGTGTTTCGCGATGCCGAATCACAACGCCTGACCAGCCTGCTGATCCAGCCGCTCAAGAATCCTCACTGAGCCGGCAACGACTTGGCACCAACCAGGTTGCTGCGCAGCCAGTCGAGCAGCAGGCATTGCGCGGGCGTGGGCTTTGGCAAGGCGGCCAGCGCCTCACTCAAGGTGGCGAGATCGGCGGCGTTGTCGACATCCGTCAAGCTACCCACCCTGGCCACCGCGCCATGCGCCGACAATTGCTGGCACAACTCCGCCGCCGTCTGCGCCTGTGAATAAGCCACCCCGGTCCATACCCCACGCGGAATCGGCGCGCTGCCGCCAAACAACCAGAAGCCACCATCGCTGGCCTCGCCGATGACGAATGGCGTGGCGTCGTTGTCCAGTACGTCAACCGCCGCACGCAACAGCTCGGCGCTCAGTTGCGGCGCATCGGCACCGATCAGCAGCACCTGGCCGTGTCGCGCCTGCAACTGCGCATAGACCGTGTGCAAACGCTCGCCAAGACCACCCTCGCCCTGATGCAGTGATGCGAACCCGGGCCATGCGGCGGCGGCCTGCGGGCCCGATTCGGCAATCGCCCAGTACGGCGTCAACCGCGGCTGGCAACAGCGAGCGACCTCGGCCGTGGCGCGCGCCGCGAGCTGATGGAAATCGACCGCCGCTTGCACACCGAGCGTGGCAGCCAGACGGGTTTTCACCGGCGACAAGCCCGGCGTCTTGACGAAGATCGCCAGCGCGGTCGTCATGAGCGTTCCTTGCGCGCGGCGCGCCATGCCGGCCAGGCCTGGGCGGCGGTAAGTCGCCAGTGCCGCAGCGTGGTACCGAGCCAGCCATGCTTCGCATATTTGCGCGCGCTGGTTTCCAGCACGGCCGGGATATGTCGCAGCGGCAAGCCAGCCCGGCGCGCGGCCCATACCAGCAGGTGATCCTCGCCATACGGCGCCTGCTCATCGAAACCATGCAGGGCTTCAAAGCGCGCACGCGGCAACAGCAAACCCTGATCGCCAAACGGCAAGCCCAGCCAGCGCGCGCGCCAGTTGGCGCCCAACGCGTTGAGCATGGTCAGGCGCGGCCCGTCGTGGCGAAAGACGAGCGTGAACCAGCCCAGCGCGTCGCTGCGCTGGTCGATGAAGCGCTGCAGTTCGTGCAGGGTGTCCGCGCGCAGGCGTGAATCGGCATGCAGAAACCACAGCCATTCGCCGCGGGCCACACTGGCGCCGAGGTTCTGCTGGCGCGCGCGACCGGGCGCACTGCGGCAGACGCGGTAGTGCAAACGCGCTGGCCACGCTTGCGGCGCCAGTCGCGGCGTGTCATCCGCGGCCACCAGGATGATCTCGCTGCCCGCCGGCAGCGCCGCGAGTTGCTGCACCAGCGACGGCCACTCGGTTTCACCGGGCGCCAGCGGCACGATCACCGACAAGGCGGGCTGCGCAGGATCACTCACGTCACGCGCTACCCTGCTCAGCAGCAAGCCGCTGCACTGCCCACTGACGCGGCAGCCGGCGCGCAGTCGAACAAGCCATGGTGCCGGCGCTTGTCGCCATCGATGCGAAAGTGTGCGGCATAGCGGCTGCCAGCCAGCATGTCGGCGGTGTTGCCGCAAACCAGCATCGGCCGGTCGCGCTCGAACAGATGGTGATCATCCAGCTCGAAGCGGTGTGGATGCTGCTCGATACTGCCCCGATAGGTGGCGACCTGCCCGTAGTCCTCGCAGCGATCCTCCAGCGGCAACTTGAACGCGCGCCAGGTGATCGACTCGAAGCGGGCAAAGCCGATTTTCCGCTCGATCGCCGCATCGGTCAGCTCGATCGGACTGCGTGCGCACACCCGCGCATCGGCTACGCCGAGCTCGCCCATCAGCCGCCGGAAATCCTCCACGTACAGCGCACCGGCCAGGCACTCGCCCAGCAACACAGGATCGGCCAGCAGTTCACGCGGCAACCGGCGGTCGCTGTATACATCGGAGAAATACAGCTCGCCGCCGGGTTTCAGCACACGCATGATCTCGGCGAACGCGCGTCGCTTGTCCGGCACCAGGTTCAACACGCAATTGGATACCACCACGTCGACCGAGTCATCGGCGATGCCGAGCGCGGCAAGATCGGCCAGGTCACCCAGATGAAAGCTGACATTGGACTGCGCATGGCCGAACGCCTGCGCATGAAAGTCGCGATGGCGCGCGGCCACCTCAAGCTGCTGCGCGGTCATGTCCACGCCGATCACCTGCCCGCTCTCACCGACCAGGCTCGACAGCAGGTACGCATCGCGGCCGCTGCCACTGCCGAGATCGAGCACGGTCATGCCGTGCAGCGCGGGCGGCAGCGGCGAGCCGCAGCCGTAGAAACGGTCGCGCACTTCCGGGTGCAACCGGGCCAGAATCGCACGCAGATACTCGGGCATCGCATCGATGCTGCAACAGGCAGTGGTGCGCAGGTCGCTGCTCGACTGCAGGGTTTCACCGTAGTAGCTGCGCACGGCGGACTGCTGTGCCTCGGCATTCGTTTGCGTGTCGTGTTCCATGTTCATGCCAGTGCGCCTCCACAGGAACTGCCCGCGCCTGCGGTGCAGCCATAGCAATGATCGTCGAATGCGATGGGTTCGCGTTCGACCTCGGTGAGCGACTGGATGTCCCACAGGCTGCGAGTCTGGCGGCCCAGCGGCAGCTCCAGCGCCTGGTTGAAATCGCAGTCGTACAGTTGTCCGCGCCAGTCGACCGACAGCAGGTTGCGGCACATCACGCCCAGCGCCGCCTGCGGGTTGAACGCGTCGAGCAGGGTCTGCATGTAGCTGTCGTAACGGCCTTCGCGCTCGAGCAGATGCAGAAAGCGCTTGATCGGCATGTTGGTGATGGTGAACAGGCGGTTGAAGACGATGCCGAAGTGCTCGCCCAGTTCGCGCCGATAGGTCGCCTCAAGTGCCGACTGCGCCGGCGGCAGACTCGCACCCAGCGGGTTGTAGACCAGATCCAGTTCCAGCCCCGAGTCGGCACGACCATAGCCGAGTTCGTTGAGCTGGCGCAGCGCACGCAGGCTCGGGTCGAACACGTGCTGGCCGCGCTGCTGCTCGACATTGGCCTTGCTGTAGCACGGCAGTGAAGCGACCACTTTGACGCCCTGTTCGGCCAGGAAGTCGGCAGTGTCCTCCTGCCCCGGCCGGAACAGCACGGTGAGGTTGCAGCGGTCGATCACCGTCTTGCCCAGCGCGCGCGACTCGCGCACCAGGGTGCGGAAATGCGGGTTCATCTCCGGCGCGCCGCCGGTCAGGTCGACGGTATGGATGGACGGCGCATCGGCCAGCAACTCAAGCAGGCGATCGACCGTGGCCGCCTGCATGATCTCGGTACGCTTGGGGCCGGCCTCAACATGACAGTGCTGGCAGGCCAGGTCGCACAGCTTGCCGACGTTGATCTGCAGGATTTCCAGCGGCGTGCGTGACAGGTTCAGACCATGCTCGCGCAGGGTACGCGCGAACGACAGTGGCGAGGTCGAAAGAACAGCATTCAAGATGAATCACTCCTGCTTGTGGCGACGGTGTCCACGCAGATGGCGTCGAACCGCGTTCAACGGCCCATCGTAGGGCAGATGGTCGCTCCGGAAGCGCGCGACGTTTCTCGGGTGGCCGCCCGGCCGCGCTGCGTACGGCACCCGGTGCAGCGCAGAAGCGCGCCGACAGCAATCCGGCATGGCGATCACGGGGCAGACTCCGGCGTCAGCACCAAGTCGTCGAACCATGCCGTGACATGGCCGCCGGTGTTGTCGGTGTCGGAGGCCAATGCGATGCCCGTCACCCGCGGCGCGGCGCGGCCAAACGCAGCGCGGAAATCCGCGGCCAGATCGCGGCGTTGCGACTGCCACGTACCGGCATGCGCATTGCCACTCTGCAGCACGATGGTACGTACCTGGCCGAAATACGGGTTCGGCGCGATCGTGCCCACCGGATATCGGTTGTCCCAGACGTAGCACAGGGCCGCGGTGGGCATCGGGTGACCGAGGGTGCGGCTGGCCAGGCTCAGCTTCGTTCGCTGCAGCCATGACAATCGCGAGCGCGGCACGTCGAAGAACACATACACGCGTGCGGCGAAATCATCACCGGACTTCCGCGAAAGATTGGCTGCCGCGACACTGTGATCAACCTTCCAGCGCCAGCTCAGGATCGTCGTGGCGGGGATGTTCAGCAGGTGTGCGATGGCGCCCGCGGCATGGTCGGCATCGACGCTGAAAACGTTGCGCTCGCCGTCGCGGACGATCGCCATGCGCGCGGCCGGCCGGTGTCGCGACATCGCATAGGCTTTCCAGCCGGCAGGCAGCGAGCTACCCGGCGCCGTGTCGGAAAATCGCAACGAGGTGATCGTGCCGTCGGCCGCTACCGCTACCGCCGAGGCGATCAGCAACAGTGACGCGACGGCCTTCATCGATGGATTCATCCGCGCCGCCAGGCGTGATAGCGCGCCAGCCAGCGCAGCACCCGCTCCGGCGCATGCGCCTTCTTCCATTGGCCGGCGGTGTACTTGTTCGCCTCGGCCCAGGTCGGGTAGGCATGGATGGTGCCGAGGATCTTGTTCAGACCCAGTCCGTGGCGCATCGCCAGCACAATCTCTGCCAGCGTCTCGCCCGCATGCTGGCCGACGATGGTGGCGCCGAGGATGCGGTCCTTGCCGGGCACGGTCAGAACCTTGACGAAGCCGTGCGCATGATCCTCGGTGATCGCCCGATCGAGATCGTCAAGCTGGTAGCGGGTCACCTCGTATTCGACCTCCTGCTGCTTCGCCTCGCGCTCATTCAGGCCGACGCGAGCGACCTCGGGATCGACAAAGGTCACCGCGGGAATCACCGAATAGTCCGCACGGAAGCGCTTGAACTGGCCGAACAGCGCATTCACTGCGGCGTACCACGCCTGATGCGCGGCGGTGTGGGTGAACTGGTAAGGGCCGGCCACATCGCCGCAGGCGTAGATATTCGGATATAGCGTGGCGAGCCAGGCATCGGTCTCGACCGTGCGCTCAGCCGGGATGCCAAGCTCCTCCAGCCCAAAGCCGGAGGTGCGCGGCTTGCGCCCGACGGCCACCAGCAGTTGGTCATAGGACAGCCGCACACGCTCACCGGCAACCTCGCAAACCAGCACGCGCGACGCGCCCTCCTGCTCGACTGCCACCGCCTTGTGGCCGGTACGCACGTCCACGCCATCGGCTACCAGTCGCGCCTGCACGAAGGCCGACACCTCATCGTCCTCGCGCAGCAGCAGGCGCTCCATCGCCTCGACCTGGATCACCGTCGAGCCCAGCCGGGCAAACGCCTGCGCCAACTCGCAACCGATCGGTCCGCCACCCAGGATCAGCAAGCGCGCTGGCAACTCGCGCAGTTGCCACAGTGTCTCGGACGTGAGGTAGTCGGCCTGCTCGATGCCGGCGATCGGCGGCACAAACGGCTCGGCACCGGAGGCGATCACAATCGCCCTGGTACTGATCGGTCGACCATCCACCTCCACTACCCAGGGCGAGACAATGCGCGCGTGGCCGCGCTGCACGTCCACGCCCAGTTCCCGGTAGCGCTCGACCGAGTCGTGTGGCGCGATGGTTTCCACCGCGCGGTTCACCCGCTCCATCACCGCACGAAAATCCACGCGCACATTGCCTACATGCACGCCGGCGCGCTCCGATTGGCGCGCCTGCGCCGCCAGCCGCGCGGCATGGATCAGCGCCTTCGAAGGCACGCAGCCGGTATTGAGGCAGTCGCCACCCATCTGGTGCTGTTCGATCAGGGTGACCCTGGCGCGTACGGTAGCGGCGATATAGGCACTGACCAGCCCGGCCGAGCCGGCGCCGATCACCACCAGGTTGCGATCGAATTTACTGGGCTTCGGCCAGCGCGCATAAACCCGCCGCGCCTTGATCCGCGCCACCATCCAGCGCGCCAGCAGCGGGAAAAGCCCCAGCAGCACGAACGATCCCAGCAGCCTGGGCGACACGATGCCGGACAGCGAATGCAGACTGGCCAACTGTGTGCCGGCATTCACGTAGACCACCGTGGCCGCCAGCATGCCGATCTGGCTGACCCAGTAGAACGTGCGCAACGGCAGCGTGGTCAGCCCCATCACCAGATTGATCACGAAGAACGGAAACACCGGCACCAGCCGCAACGTGAACAGGTAGAACGCGCCTTCGCGCTCGATGCCTTCATTGATCGTGACCAGCCGTTTGCCAAAGCGCTGTTGCACCGTATCGCGCAGCACGAAGCGACTGGCCAGAAACGCGAGGCTGGCGCCGAGGCTTGAGGCAAACGACACCAGCACGACCCCCTCCAGCAGGCCGAACACCGCCCCGGCGGCCAGGGTGAGCAAGGTGGCCGCCGGCAGCGACAAGGCAGTAAACGCCACGTAGATCAGAAAGAAGCCACCAGCCAGCATCACCGGATGGGCCTGCCGGTAAGCATCCAGATCGTGCTGGCGAGCCTTCAACGCATCCAGGCTGAACTGGTGTTGCAAGCCAAGCGCGAAGAAAGTCACCACCGCGGCGAGCAGGGCAATGACCACCAGCCAGCGGACCAGCGTGAACTTTTTCATGCATTGGGCGACCGAAGCAAGGGTGTGCAGCCCAGCATACCGGTGTGCGCCGGTAGCAACAGGAAAGCGTCGTGTCGCATCGATATACCTCGCACGGAGTTCGGCGGCAGAGCCATCGACCATGCTTTCGCCTGTTCGATACCGCCGGTTACCCGCTCGACGACCAGCATGATTCAAATGCCCGCATCACTTCGTGCTTGTCGTGATGGCCGAAGGCAAACGGCACCCCGCTCGCCGGAGGCAGGCATCCCTTTCAGCGCCCGTTGCACCCGCCGCAACGACTGATCGAGGAGAAGGTGGCGGGGTAATTCATGCGCCAGCCCTGAAAAATAACGATTTCGTGCACATGGAATGCGCCAAACGTCCAAAATTTCGCTACATTGTGCAGGCCGTCAGGCCTCCGAGCCTTCAAAGCCGGAGTTTCCCACTACCGAGATGGAATCCATGGCTACCAAAACCACTGCCAAGAAAGCTCCCGCCAAAGCTGCCAAGAAAGCCCCTGCCGTGAAGACGGTCGCTCCGGTCAAG
>JBBQQL010000127.1:0-12048 GCA_038215995.1 Lysobacterales bacterium | reverse complement strand
ACGGCGGATTGGAGACGATCAGGTCGTAGCGCCGGCCCTTCACCGCCGCAAACAGATCGGACTGGATCGCCTCCACCCGGCCCTCCATATGCTGAAACACGACGTTATCGCGGGCGAGCGACAAGGCCTCTTCGCTGATGTCCGCAATGTCAACCTGCCAACCCGGATTGTACTCGGCCATGGCGATGCCGATGCAACCTGACCCCGTGCACATGTCGAGAGCCCGCTCGATATGGCGCTCGTCCAGCCACGGCGCGAAGCCCGATTCGATCAGCTCGGCAATCGGCGAGCGCGGGACCAGCGCACGGCGGTCGCTCTTGAACTTGAGTCCGGCAAACCAGGTCTCGCCGACCAGATAAGCCACCGGCAGACGCTCGTTGACCCGGCGATCGATCAGCGACAGCACGTTCTCGCGCTCGGCCGCGGTGAGCTTGCCCGCGCCATAAGCCGGCGGAATGTCCGGCGGCAGGTGAAGGCTGGCCAAGACCAGGTGGGTGGCCTCGTCGATCGGGTTGTCGTGGCTGTGACCAAAGGTCAGCCCGGCGGCGGAAAAGCGACTGGCACCATAGCGGATGAAGTCGATGATGGAGGCGAGTTCGGCAGTCACGGCGATCCAGGGACAAACAAGATGGCCGGCCATTATAGGGCCAGCAGGCGGGCTCAACCTCTATACTGGCGGGATGACTTTGAACGTACTCCTGCAATACATCCTGCCCCACCGCGCCTTGTCGCGGCTGGTCTACTGGGCCACGCGCTGGACGTTCGCGCCCTGGAAGAACTGGTTGATCAGCACCATCGTGCGCAACTACAACGTCGACATGAGCGAGGCCGTGCAGCCCGATCCGCTGGCGTACCAGCACTTCAACGCGTTTTTCACGCGCAAGCTGCGCCCCGATGCCCGCCGCGCCGACAGCGATCCCGCCACCCTGCTCTGCCCGGCCGATGGCCGCATCAGCCAGTCAGGCGCGATCGTCGACGGACGTATTTTTCAGGCCAAAGGACAGGATTACACAGCCACCGAGTTGCTCGGCGGTGACGAAGCCGCCGCGGCGCCATTCCGCAACGGCTCGTTTGTCACGGTTTACCTGTCGCCCAGGGACTATCACCGCGTGCATATGCCGTTGCGCGGAACCCTGCGCGAGACCGTGCACGTGCCGGGCCGCATATTCAGTGTTGCCCCGTTTGCCGTGGCCGCGATTCCGCGGCTGTTCGCCCGCAATGAACGCCTGGTCTGCCACTTCGATGGCGAGCATGGTCCGTTCGTGGTGGTCATGGTCGGCGCCATCCTGGTGTCATCCGTCGCCACGGTCTGGGACGGGCTGGTGATACCTCCCTACGCCTCGTCGATCCGGCGCAAGTCCTTCGTCGGCCAGAACATCAGCCTCGATCGTTTTGCCGAAATGGCCCGCTTCAACATGGGTTCGACCGTGATCGTGTTGCTTCCCGAAGGCCGACAGCTGGACGCGCTGGAGCCGCAGCAGCCCGTTCAGGTGGGGCAACGAATGGGCCTGATCTGACCACCTCCGTCACCTCGTCATCAGGAAGCGTGACGCGGAACGTCATTTTGTGACGATCTAGGCGCTATTTCGCTCGCGCTTTGCTATTCTCCTCCTCGCGCCGCGCCGATTTGAGTGCGGGCGAACCTGGTGTCGAGGGGACTCATGCAGATACTCACTCCATTCTTTGTGGTGATGCGCAGCCATCAGTTGGCGCGCCAGTTTCGCGATATCGAGCGCAGCATCCGGGCCCTGCCCAAACGCAGTTGTGACCGGCTGAGCATGCTTACCCTGCGCGAAATCGGCCAGGCATCGCGCAGTGACTTCCCTCACCTTTATGGCACGGCGCCCGAATCGCGCTACCTGCCGTGGGGCCAGGGAACGGATGCCGGCCATGAACGCGCACGCTCAGGCAATCCCGAAGTCGCCTTGCGCGGCATCGCACTGTGGCTGGCCGTCGCGTACCACGAAACCAAGAATTCAACGCACGCCAAACTGCAGTCGCAGCATCGCCATGTCATGCAGCTGTTGCGCGAGTTGAAAGAAATGCAGGGAACCGGCAACGGCAACGCGACCGTAGACAGCTGGATGCAGGAAAGCGCGGTAGCCTGAGCGCACGGAGAGATCCGACCGACTGGCCGCCCACTCCGCCATTTGGCCGCAGGGGCGGCGCAGCAGTGACAAACAGCCACCGCGACACGCCCTGATCCGGGTCCAGCGACAACAGGTGCGCGCCAGGCCGCGTTCCTCGGCGGGATCCCGCAGCAACGTCGAATGTTCCGCCCGTCGAAGCCCGTACCAGCTTATCCGCACACCGGCAATTTCAGGCGTTGACCCACCGAAATACGGTGGTTCTTGAACCCGTTCAGCTCGGTCACCTCCCGCAGGTTGGCGCAACGAAGCTTGCCAGCGATGCCGCTGAGCGTGTCGCCACGTCGCACCACATAGGTTCTCGAGCCTTTGGACACGGCAGGCGCCGAACTGTCACCGTCGTCCTTGACCACCGGAACAACCGCGCTGTGCAGGTCGGCAGCCAGGATCGGCCACGGCCCATCGACACAGCGTGCGGCGTAAACCTTTTCCAGCGACCTTGGCACCTGCAGCGTCGCCCCGATCGGCTGTGCCACCTGCGGATCAAGTCGCGGATTGAGATTGCGCAAGGTACGGAACCAGCCGTCTTCCATGCCCCCGGTGTTGCCCAGACACACCGTGAGCTCAGACAACGATGCCGCCCGCTTCAGCACAATCGAGCCAGGCTTGCCGTCGATCTTGGGGAATTTGAGGTTGTAGCTATCCGGATGCAGGAACAGCCACGCGGCAGCGAGTACGGCCGGGACATAGTCGCGGGTTTCAGGGGCGAGCTGGTCGTAGATCCGCGGATCGTAAAAGCTCACCGAACTGTCATCGCCCACCAGCCGTCGCATGCGGCCCTCACCGCCGTTGTAGGCGCCAATGGTGAGTTCGAGGTTGTTGTTGAACACCTTCAGCTGCTCGTTGAGGTATTCGGCATTCGCATGCGCCGACGCCGCCGGGTCGTAGCGCGTGTCGAAACCGTTTTCAGTGCCCAGCCCGAAGCGCAGCCCGGTCGCATACATGAACTGCAACGGCCCGGCAGCACCCGAGCGGGACACCGCGTGTACCTTGCCGCCGGATTCCTTGGCCATGATGCCAAACAGCAAGGCCTCGGGCAGGTCGGCCTTCTCATATTGGGGCCACATCTGGGAACGCAGATACTCGTAGTTGATATAAGCGTCGATCAGGTTGGGACGGCGCCAGGTCAGCCAGTCCTCCAGCGCCGACTTCACCGGCCCATTCATCGCAATCAGCTCGGACAGCTTCTGCCCGCGCAGCAGGGTCACGCTGCGTTGTGCCTGCGGCAGGCTGGCCGCCCCCGCCCGGCCCGAGGCCAGTGCTTCCTGCGAAGCATCGACGTCGCCGTTGAGATCCTGATCATCATTGAAATTGCCGTCTTTCAATCGCAGCAACCGGTCAAATACCGAGAAAAATCGCTGCGGATCACAGCCTTCCACATTGCTGCAACGGGCCGCAGACTGCTTGAGCTGATCGAGCGACTGGGTCAGCGTTTTCTGCGAGGCATCCGCGTCACCGGCACGCGCCTGCTGCAACGCGGTTTCGTAGCCCTTGCTGGCCTGATCAAGCTGTCCATACAAGGCATTGAGCGACATCGAAGGCCTGCTTGCGCCCGTACTGGCACACGCGGCAAGCAGACCCAGGACCGCAACAAGAGGCGCGCGCCGGAGCGGACGAACAGCAGAACGAAGCAACATCAAGGATTTCACCCGCGCAAAACGTCCACCATAACGGGCACCGCGTTTTGACTCAATGCAGCAACGAACATGCCCGCCGAAATGACCGTCATGGCTACAATCCCATCACCACCCAGGGGAAGCCACGCCATGACCGATATCCTGATCGGCCGCAACGACAGCATCAGCGTCAGCCTTGACCCGCACTACGGCAACCGTCACGGCATGATTGCGGGCGCCACCGGCACCGGCAAATCGGTGTCGCTGATGGTACTGGCCGAGGGTTTTTCGCGCCTTGGCGTGCCGTGCTTTCTGGCCGATGCCAAGGGCGACCTGGCGGGCCTGGCACTGGCGGCTGGCGAGCCGGGCGAAAAGCTCAAGGCACGACTGGACACGCTCAAGCTGGCCGAATGGAAAGCGCAGGCCAACCCGGTCATTTTCTGGGACATCTACGGCAAGCTCGGTCATCCGGTACGCGCCACCGTCAGCGAAATGGGCCCGACCCTGCTTGGCCGCGTACTGGAGTTGAACGACACCCAGGAAGGCGTGCTTGAAGTGGTATTCAAGGTCGCCGATGAACAAGGCCTGCTGCTGCTCGACCTGGCCGACCTGCGCTCCTTGCTGACCTTTGCCGCGGACAACGCCAAGGACATCTCCAGCCGCTACGGGCTGATCAGCACGGCAAGCATCGCCGCGATTCAGCGCTCCCTGCTCAGACTGGAAGGCGATGGCGCCGACCAGTTCTTCGGCGAGCCGGCGCTGGAGCTGATCGACCTGATGCGCCAGGACATGAGCGGCCGAGGCATCATCAATGTGCTCGCCGCCGACCAGTTGATCATGAAGCCGCGGCTGTACTCCACCTTCCTGCTGTGGCTGCTGTCCGAATTGTTCGAGCAACTGCCGGAAGTGGGCGATCTGGACCAACCGAAGATGGTGTTTTTCTTCGACGAGGCGCACCTGCTGTTTGACGATGCCTCGCCGGCTCTGCTGCAACGGGTCGAGCAGGTGGTGCGACTGATCCGCTCCAAGGGTGTCGGCGTCTATTTCTGCTCGCAGAACCCGGACGACGTGCCCGGCAACATCCTCGGCCAGTTGGGCAACCGCGTGCAGCACGCCTTGCGCGCCTTCACGCCGCGCGACCAGAAGGCGGTCAAGGCGGCGGCGGAGACCTTCGTTGCCAACCCCGGGCTCGATGTCACCGTGGCGATCACCCAGCTCGCCGTAGGCGAAGCGCTGGCCTCGACCCTGGCCAAGGGCGGCGTGCCGACACCGGTAGAACGGGTCCTCGTGACCGCGCCATGTTGCCGCATCGGCGCAATCACCGAAGTCGAGCGCGCCACCATCCGCCAGCGCTCACCGGTGGGGCCGAAATACGACACCACGATCAACCGCGAATCCGCCGCGGAGATGCTGGCCAAGCGCGCCGACGAAAAGGCGGTAGCCACCGCTGCGGCCGACAAGACCGCCACGCCCGAAGCCGGCCCGGCCTGGGGCGGCGCGGTGCACGATGCGCTGTTCGGCAGCAAGCGGCGCCAGGGCATGATCGAAACCATGGGCAAGCAGATGGTACGTACGGTAGGCAGCCAGCTCGGCCGACAGATCCTGCGCGGCGTGCTGGGCGGCATCTTCGGCGGCAAGCGCTGATTCGATGCCACGACGATGACCCGAATCGAACTGCTCGATACGCGCCAGCCACTGCCGCAACAATTGCAGGAAGCACTGCGCTATCCGCTGCGCCCTGCCGCCCTGCCCGGCCTGATCGCGTTCACGCTGGCGCACTATCTCGCCCTGCTTCCGGTGGCCGGCTGGCTGCTGGAACTGATCATCTGGGCGGCCACCTATCTGTACGCGCTGGAATGCCTGCGCCACAGCGCCGACGGCTTTGCCGAGCCGCCGGAATTCGCTGAACCCGGCCATGGTGGCTGGGCGCTGGTGGCGATCCTGCTGTGGTCTACCGTACTGACCCTGGCCGTGAAGATGAACTTCGGCAGCGGCACCGCATGGGTCAGCGTACTGATGGCGGTTGCCCTGCCCGCGATCGCCATGTCGCTGGCGCTCGACGGCAGCGTCTCGCATGCACTCAACCCGCTCACCTGGCTACAGGTGATGTCACGTTTCGGCCGCGCCTATCTGCTGCTGATCGCCGTGCAACTGCTGATTGCGCTGGTGGTCGGCTGGTCGCAACTGGGACTCGATAGCGCGCTGCCGCGGCTGCTGGCGCTGCCGCTCTTCTACCTGATCGCCAACTACGCCACGCTGTTCAACTTTCACCTGATGGGCGTATTGATCCACCAGCGCCATGAGGACTTCGGCATGCAGCCGAAGGCTCATCAGCTGGTCGGACAGATCCGCCAGGACGATGACCAGAACCTGCTGGACGAGGTGGAGGCGCTCGCCCGTGAACAGCCGAACGAGGCACTGGATCTGCTGGTACCACGACTGCGCGACCGCGCTGCACCCGCCCCACTGCACATGGCCTACCGGCGGATACTCAAGCAGCAGGGCCTGCGCGACGCCCTGCTGGTGCACGGACAGATCTGGATGGCTACCCTCATCGCCCAGGGTGAATCGCGCCGCGCTTTGGGCATGTTGCAGGAATGCATGGAGCTGGACGCCACCATCATCCCCGACGATCCACGTACCTGCGGCGAGCTGGCGGATCTGGCCGCCCGGCTGGGCATCAGCCGGATTGCGATACACCTGTGCCGTGGCTACCTCGCGCAGTGGCCGCGCGACGGACATGTGCCGCACTACGGCCTGCTGGCGGCGCGCCTGCTCGCCGAACACGTCGACCAGCAGCCCGACGCCATGCAGTTGCTGCACAAACTCGCCCCCGCCTGGACCGAGCATCCGCTGCACCCGCAACTGGTCGCTTTGGCCAGCAAACTCAGCAGCACCACGCCGCCGGGCTGATTTGCCCCGCAGCGACTCCGCTTCACCCGGCGCAGGCGGTAAGATCGGCACCCCCGCGTCGCAGCCATAGCCGATCCGCAAATCATGTCCCGATGGCGACCGCCAGCCCCGAGCTCCACTGCCATCATCACCCGCGAGGGCTTCGAGCGGCTGAAGGCCGAACTCGACTACCTGTGGCATACGTTGCGCCCGGAGGTGGTTCGAGCGATCACCGCTGCCGCTGCCGAAGGTGACCGCTCGGAAAATGCCGAATACATCTACCGCAAGAAGCAACTGGCGGAGATCGACCGTCGCGCTCGCTACCTGACCAAGCGCATCCCCTCACTGCAGGTCGCCGAGGGTGCGCCCAGCGATCGCAGCCTGGTGTTTTTCGGCGCCCGCATCGAGCTGGAGAATGTCGACACTGGCGAACGCCTGCATTACCGCATCGTCGGCCCCGACGAGACCGACGCGAAACAGGGCTGGATCAGTATCGATTCTCCGATCGCGCGTGCGGTATTGAAGAGACGCATCGACGACGAGTTCAATGCCGAATTGCCGGGTGGTCCGGCGCAGTTCGAAATACTGGCGATTGCGTACGAATAAGGTGATGGGCACACTGCCAGCCCCACGCGCCCACGAAAGCCCCATGCCGACACATCCCGCCGCAGCACCGCTTGAACTGTCCCCCATCGTCGCCGGCCTGTGGCGCCTGACCGAGTGGAATCTCGACGTGCCTGCCCGCGTGCGCTGGATCGAACAGGCACTGGAGCTGGGCATCAGCACTTTTGATCATGCGGATATCTACGGCGACTATCGCGCCGAGGCGCTGTTTGGCGAGGCGCTGAAGGCGGCACCGGCGTTGCGCTCGCGCATGCAACTGGTGACCAAGTGCGGCATTCGTCTGCGCTCCACGGACCGGCTATATCGCATCAATCACTACGACACCTCGGCCAGCTACGTGCGCGCCCAGGTCGAGCAGTCGCTGCGTAACCTGCACACCGAGCAGTTGGACCTGGTGCTGATCCATCGCCCCGATTACCTGATGGATGCCGCTGCGCTGGCGCAGATCTTCACCACGCTCAGCGAGGAGGGCAAGGTCGCGCACTGGGGCGTGTCCAACCACCGCGCCAGCCAGTTCGCCCTGCTGCATCAGCAATATCCGCTGACGACCCACCAAGTCGAACTGTCCACGCTGATGATGGACGCGCTGGACGACGGCACGCTCGACCAGGCGCAACAACTGGGCCTGCGCCCGATGATCTGGTCACCGTTGGGCGGCGGGCGGCTATTTCGCGGTGACGACGCGCAAGCCGTGCGCGTGCGGGAGACCATGGCACCCATCGCCGCCCGCCTGGGCATCAGCCTTGCCACCCTCGCCTACGCGTGGATCCTGCGCCACCCTTCGCGTCCGCATCCGATCACCGGCAGTGGCCGCATCGAGGGCCTGCGTGAAGCAGTCGCTGCACTCGAGGTACAACTCGATGTCGAAGACTGGTACGCGATCTGGGTCGCCAGCAAGGGCCATGGCGTGCCCTGAGTTCGGGCTGATTCACGCACCAAGCTGCGCAAAACACCAATCACCAATCCCTCTCCGCACCAACAACGACACGCTATGCCAGCGAAACTGACCGCCAGGGAAAATGCACCGACCCAAGCGCATCAGCAACACGGATCAACTGGCCGACTGCCCGACTTCGACGAGCCGTTGCCACTCGAAAGTGCACTCTGACCAAGAGTTTCCGGCGTATCACGCTCTGCGAAATACCGCCTTCCATGCAATAGCAGTCGCCGTTCACTCTGTGCGAATCGCGACTACGGGTGGCACCTTGGCGGCATATCGTGCCGGCCCCCATACGGCCAACTGCCCGAGTGCCCACAACAACAGCGCACCCAGTACTGGCACGTAAAGCGGCATGCGCGGCAATTCATAGACATGCATCAGGCTGAGATTCGCAACGAACGCAAGCAACGCGCCGAGTGCGATGCCGCCGCTGACGATCAGGAAATTCTCGGCATGGAAGTAGCCGAGGATGTCGCCCGTGGTTGCGCCGAGCGAACGGCGAATGCCGATCTGTTTGCGTCGCTGGCTGACCCAGAAACTGCTCAAGCCCACGATGCCGCCTGCGGTAGCAAGCAACAGCAGTCCACTGAGGATGCTCATCAATAACGCCACGCTACGATCCTCTGCGTAAGCGCTCTCACGCACCTGGGCCATGCTGACGATACCTTTTCTCGGATCGAGGATGCGCACGCCACCACGCTCCTGCAACGCTTTCAATGCCGCAGCGATCACGGGTTTCATGGCGGTGGAGTCGGTACGAACCAGATACACGACACCTGCTGGATCCAGATAATGGGTAGGGACCAGCACGGTATAGCGATCCAGGCGCTCCGATTGTTTGAGTGGCCCCTGCAGGCTGGAGAGGATACCTATGATGGCGGCAGGCCCATCCGGCAGGTAAACCGTCTTGCCCAGGGCCGAACCATCGGGAAACAGCTGGTCGGCAAGACTGCGAGTGACGATGATGCTGGCAGGAGACATCTTGCTATTCGGGCCGCTGGCGGTGATTTCATCGGGGCGAAAATTGCGCCCTGCGACCAGGGATACGCCCAGCGTATCGATCGCGTGCTCGTCCGAAGCAAAGTACGTGACCAGTTGCCCGTGCGCCTTCTGATCCGGTTTGAGCTTCAGTCTCAGGATGATGTCGTCCTTGAATCCTCCCAGCGGAAACCCCTGGCTGGAAAATGCGTCGCGCACGCCCGCGACATGACGCAGGGTCTCCAGGTCAGCGCGAATGTTCGCATCAATCTGGGCAGCATTCTGACCCAGCTTCCACCCGTTGCGGACAACGAAGAGATGGGCTTCGTCCGTGCTGGTTGGGCGAGACAGATGCACGATGCGCGTGGCCACGATAAACAGCGCGTTGGATGCCACCGCCAGTGTCAGCGCCACCTGCAGGACGATGAGCGCGGTGGCCACCTTGTGTCGACCCAGTGCGGCCACGATCGGGCGCAGCTGCATGAATGCCTTGCCGAGTGCCATGACGGAACCTCAGTTGATCTTGATTTGCCAGGCGGGTTGGGTTTGCGCCGCGCGCCAGGTCGGGTAGAGGGCTGAAACCACGGTGGCCGCGATGGCGAGCAGCACGGTCAGCGCGATCAGTGAGGTATCGGCATGCACCAGGCGTGCAATGTCCGGCTCGAAAAGTCCCCCGGCACCCCAGACGCCCAGCAGGGTCAGTGCCACGCCGAGCAGGCCGCCGACGAAACCCATGGTGACCGCCTCGATCAGGAACTGCCGGTAGATGGCTGCTCGCGATGCACCCAGGGCGCGGCGAACGCCGATTTCCGGTGCCCGGCGCATGAATCGGGCAAGCATCAGTCCGACGACGTTGACCAGGACAATCAACAGAAAGCTGGCCGAGACCAGCATGGACAAGCTGGATGCTCGGGGCGTGACCTGCATGTACGCCAGCCAGTCCGGCAGATTGCGCAGGCGTATGTTGGGCGGCCAGGAGAATCGCCCCAGGCGTTGCTGCTCCACGGCATAGTGGCGCAAATATTCGCGGTAGCGGTCCACGTCGGCGGGTGTCGCCAGTTCCACCCAGGCAACGATCCGGTCACATTCGCTGTGCAGGTACGCATCCCATTTGGACTCATCAAAAGCCTGCGAATCCGTCGGGCAAGTAGAGAATGTGCTGTCCTTCTTCATATCCGTGGCGCGGGTGAAAGGGATGTAGATATCCCCCACGTCATCGAATGGACGCACGTCATCGCCAACGTCAAAGAAGCGGGGTCTCGGGTTCCAGTCCTCCAGCACACCGCCGATCCGGAAGAGTTGGCCATCCAGCCGGATCTCCTGCCCGACACTGTTTTTTCCGCCAAACAACGCTTCGTTCAAGTGCTGACTGATGACCGCCACGGTGGCGTGCTGTGCATCGTCATTCGCCGTCCACCCGCTGCCAAAGCGAAAAGGCAGGTCGAACATCGAGAAGAAATCGGCGGTCACCGCGTCGCCTGTCTCGGTCATGGCGGGAACCGATGGATTATCCGATTCCACTTGCCACTGCGTGGGATAGAGCAGTGTTTGCCGGCTGGCTTTATGTGCCCGCCACAGCGCCATGGCGTCGATGTAGCTCAATGTGTCATTTGGTTCGCCAAGGTAGTTGTAGGACGGACCCACATTGTCGATCAGCGGCACGTACAGCCGGGATGACTTGCCGGGGAGTGGATCGCTCGTGGTCGCACGGAACACGGCATAGCTCACCATGCACGCCGATACCCCGAATCCCAGCAGCACGATCACCAGCGCGGTCAACGCCTTGCTTCGCGCACTGCTGCGCCACGCCAACACCACGTAATACCCCCACATAACGCGCCCCTGTGATGTCACTCGATAGTTGAACGATGTTCGGTCTGTCGATCTATTGAGCGCACGAGCGCCGATGAGGCCATCGCCAAGGCGACGCCCCGAACGGTGCTGACTGCCGCACTCCAGCGATTCTCTGTTCGAAGCGAATATCGTGCCAGCTATGGTGACGGGGATTTTCCTCTATTTTTCATCGAGTTATAAATCGTCGTCGAGCGCGCAATCTGTCCGCGGACAGAATGGCGGACACCACGGGTACACCGCGAGATGAGCTTATGCTGGTTTGCTGTCCCGCGGGACCTGCTGGACAGGCAGGAAGTCGGCATAGCTTGCCTCAGCAAGTCACCGCTGCGGGGTATGCCCGCCCCGATCGACGCGGCTGGTAGCACGGCGTAGTCAGATGAAATGCCTCCCCGACGTTGGCATCGTGCCAGCCGGGGATACCGGCCAGTGGCAGCGGGCGCAGCTCCAGCGGGTCGTTCAACAGTCGACCGCTGCGAATCGCTTCGACACAGAGGCTGTGTACCTGGCCGATATCGGCAATGGCCGACTGGAACACCAGCGCCTTGCCGACCGGCAACTTCCCCGGACTCAAGGCCAGTTCCAGCAACGCATGGCCGAATAGCGACCACTGGATGCTGCCATCCAGCCAGGCTTGTCGACGCTGCCAGAACAATCCGTGCCAGTCGTGCGCACCCCACAGCGCCAGCAGGGCCGGATCACGCAGCAACACGATCACGCCACCTTCGTCGAACTGGGTCAACGCGTATTGCGGGCGCGAGCGCTGCTTGGGGCCCATGCGGGCGATCTCGACGATCTGGCGCTGGTTCAACGCCAGCTTGAGCGCGGGATGGCGCAGCCAGATCAGCGCGTTGAGCAGGTCGTGCCAGTTGCCTTCACGGGTGGCTACTTGCCCGCGCTCGGCAATGCGCTGTTCGTAGTGCAGACCGTCGGCGAGCAGGCCTGGCGTCTGCGCCACGAAATACTGCTTCGCATCCAGTGGCAGGCAGGCATTGAGTTG
>JBBQQL010000126.1:0-12442 GCA_038215995.1 Lysobacterales bacterium | reverse complement strand
GTCCGGCCTGATCTCGCGCAGCACCCGGCGCAGTACGACGAGCTGGCCCAGCGTACGCAGCGATTTGCGACCCAGTTCCAGGGTCACATGCTCGCTGCCTTCGCCCAGCAACTGTTCGACCATGCGCCCGCCGGCGGAAATCACCACCGAGCGATGACCGGCCTGCACCAAAGCGCGCCCGATCTCCAGCGCTGAGCGTTCGGCACCACCGGAACTCAGCGCGGGAATCAGCTGCACCACAGTCAGCGGCTTGGCAGGCACGGCAATGCTGGACATAAGCTCGGGACTGGCGGCTTTCATTCCATCGAGGCAAGCAAAAACAATGCCGTCGACAACTGGAATGCAGCCTGCCGGTCAATCCCGCAGGATGTAGTGCGCGCCGCAATAGGCGCAGGCTGACTCGCCACCGTCGTCCACGATCGGCAGATACACCTTGGGATGCGAGTTCCATAGCTCCATGCCGGGCATCGGGCAGGACAACGGCAGGTCACTGCGCGTCACTTCATAACGATTTTCGGCATTGGCCGGCACCAGCGGCACGGTCGCGGAAAGGGGGGACGACATCAGCAAACTCCGGACTGGACATCAGGCCGCAAATGGTAGCAGGCTGCAGGCTGCTGTCGGGGGACGGCACAGGGGAAACAGAACGCATGGTTCAGCCGTCGGTTGGCAGCCGTGCTTGCAAACAAAGCGGGTAGATCAACCTTGAACAGGCGAGTGACGCCTGTGCCACTGCCACTGACTCAGGAGCAGACCATGGACCCCGGGAAAATCATCGATCGCGCCAGGAATATCCTCACCTCACCCAAGAGCGAATGGCCTATTGCCGCTGCCGAACCGGCGACCGTGGGTGGGCTCTATATGGGTTATATCGCCATCATCGCGGCCCTTCCCTCGATCGCCGGTTTCATCAAGAGCAGCCTGATCGGCACCAGCTTCCTCGGCGTGACAGTGCACGCGCCGATCGGGAGTGGCCTGGTGCGCATGCTGCTGACGTACCTGCTGTCGCTGGGGATCGTCTACGTAATGGCGCTGATCATCAACGCACTGGCGCCGAGCTTCGGTGGACAGCAGAGCATGCTGCAGGCGCTGAAAACGGTCGCCTATGCCTGGACTGCCTCGTGGCTCGCCGGCATCGGCATCCTGCTGCCCTGGATTGGCCTGCTGATCCTGATCGCTGGCGGCATCTACGGTATCTACCTGCTCTATCTGGGTCTGCCGCACACCATGAAGTGCCCAGCGGATCGAGCGGGAGGGTATGCCGCCGTGAGCGTAATCATCGCCATTGTGCTCAGTTGGGTCGTCAACCTGGTGCTCGGCGTGATCTTCTTCAGCGCGCTGGGCGGTGCGGCGATGACGGGGATCAACTTGAGCCACAGCTCCGACGACGTCAGCATCGACAGCAACAGTGCGCTGGGCAGACTGGCCGCCATGGGCCAACGTGCCGAGCAGGCCAGCAAGGAGCTGGATGCGGCGCAGAAATCCGGCGACAGCAAGGCGCAGTCGGCCGCGATGGGCAAAATGATCGGTGCCGTGTCCGACAGCAACGGTCCGGTCGAGGCGCTGGCACCGGACCAGATCAAGGCTTTTCTGCCGGACAGCATCGGCGGCCTGAAACGCGGCAGCCTATCGGCCCAGCGCAACAACGCGATGGGCATGCAGGTGTCCGAGGCGCAAGCCGAATATGCCGGCGATCATGACCAGCGCATCACGCTGGAGATCACCGACACAGGCGGCGCCAAGGGGTTTATTGCCATGGCCGCCGCGATGGCACCCGAGGAGGAGAAGGAAACCGACCATGGCTATGAGAAGACCTATTCAGCCGACGGCAACATGGTCCATGAGGAATGGAACAGCCAGTCAAAATCGGGCGAATACAGCATCGTCGTGGGCAAGCGCTTCACGGTGAAAGCGAGCGGCAACGTCGACGGCATTGAGCAACTCAAGCAGGCTGTGTCCAGCATCGACCTGAGCAAGCTGGAGTCGCTGAAGGACGCCGGCGTAAAGTCCAACTGACCCTCGCAGGCAAAAGAAAACCGCGCCGTCTCCGGCGCGGTTTTTCGTAACAGGCCTCAAGCTTACTTGGACGACTCAGCCTTGGGTACCGATCCCTCGGTGGTAATGCGGATGGTGATCTTGTCGCTGACGTTCGGCACATAGGCACCGATCCCGAAATCCGAGCGATTCAGCGTACCGGTGGCATCAAACCCGATCGACTGCGCCTGGGTCATCGGATGCGCGCCCACTTTGTTCAAGGTGGCGCTCAGCACCACCGGTTTGGTCACGCCGTGCACGGTGAGGTTGCCGGTCACCTTGAAATGATTACCGCCCAGCGCCTGCACCTGGGTGCTCTTGAAAGTGACGACGGGATATTTGTCGGCATCGAAGAAGTCCGGTTTCTTCAAATGCTCATCGAGCGCCGGCACGTGCGTATCCAGATCAGCCAGCGGCAGGGTCACCTCGACGCTGGACTTGGCAGGATTCTTCTGGTCGTACACCAGGGTGCCCTCGCCTAGGCCGAGGTTGGCGGTGGGATTGGAAAAGCCGAAGTGGTTCCAGCTGAACAGCACCATCGTGTGGCCAGGGTCGAGCTTGTAGGTCACCGGCGCCGCCTGCACCGCCACGGCGGAACCCAGCAGACCGGCAAGCAGAAGATATTTCAATGAACGCATGGGAGTGACTCCTTTGATTGAGGTAATGACCGGATTTCAGGCGATCGTGCAGGCGTCATCAAACGCCAGACGCGGGCTGCGCGGAAACAGATTGCGGCTGGCATCGCCGTAGCCGAGGCTGATCAGGAAATTGGACTTGATCGAGGTACCGGCAAAAAATGCCGCATCCACGCCAGCCTGGTCGAAACCGGACATCGGCCCGCAGTCCAGTCCGATTGCGCGCGCTGCCATCAGCACATAGGCGCCCTGCAAGGTGGCATTGCGCAAGGCCGTGCTGTCAATCAAGGGCTGGTTACCGACAAACCAGCTACGTGCGTCAGCATGCGGGAACAGCTCCGGCAGCCGTTCGTAGAACTTGTGATCGGTGGCGATGATGGCCACTACCGGCGCCTCCATGGTCTTGGCGCGATTGCCTTCGGAGAGGAACGGCTCCAGTTTTGCCTTGGCCTGTTTGGACTTCACAAACACTACGCGCATCGGCGAGGCATTGGCGCTGGTCGGGCCAAACTTGGCCAGGTCATAAAGCTGGTGCAGCTGCGCTTCACTCACCTCTTTCGGCAACCAGGCGTTGAAGGTACGGGCGCTGCGGAACAACTGATCGAGGGCGGCCTCGGAAAGCAACTCAGTCATGGGTATCCTCTGCTGAATGACGCGCCGACACCGGCGCCGTGGCCTGTCAGTGTATAGGTCGACGCGACGGAACAGGCCTCGGTAGCGGGAACATACTGTGTTCAATGGCGAAACAATCACACGGTGCCCCGACCCATGTTGAAGCGGCAGCAAGAATGTTGGGTCATCACCGATGCAGCCACCGGCAACCAGCGCCAGGCGTTGGCGCTGGCCGAGCACCTGCAGTGGCCGGTACGCCATCTGGTACTGGAGCCGCGCGCGCCATGGTCATGGCTGGCGCCACGACTGACCCTTGGGGCAAGCATGGCGTTGCCTGCGCAACAGCAGGCGGCGTTTGCACCACCTTGGCCAGCGGTGGCGGTCGGCTGCGGCCGGGCAGCGGCATTGTTCACCCGGATGTTGCGCGAGCTTTCGGCCGGTCAGTGCTACACCGTGCAGATCCTTGACCCGCGCATCGACCCCGCCCACTGGGATTGCGTGATTGCTCCCCGGCACGACCGCGTCTCCGGCGACAATGTGCTGCAGCCACTGGGCTCGCTGAATCCGGTCGACGACCAGTGGCTGGCCGATGGCCGGGAATCGTGCCCCCAGTTCGCCGAACTGCCGCAACCCCGGGTCGGGGTCCTGCTCGGCGGCCCGCGCAAGGGCATCGCGCTGAATCCTGACTATGCCCGCCAACTGGCCAGGCTGCTGATCGAACGCCAGCGAGGCGAAGGTGGCAGCCTGCTCGTCGTTGCCTCACGGCGGACGCCGCCAGCGATGATCGAGGTCTTCCAGCACGTCACCCGTGAGCTGCCCGGCCTGGTATGGGCTGGCCGCAACGACGGCAACAATCCCTACCCCGGCGTGCTCGGCTGGGCCGACCAGCTCGTCGTGACCCCCGATTCGGTCAATATGCTCAGCGAGGCCTGCGCCGTCGGCTGCCTCGTGCAGACCTTCACCACGGCGCCATTGCCCGACAGGATCGAGCGATTCCATCAATCCCTGCGCAACGCCGGCCTGCTGGGTCAGCTTGGGCATCCGTCTGAAGCGGTGCAGGCACCCCCTTTGCGCGAGACTGCCGCCCTGGCAGCCAGGGTGCGCGAACGGATCCACGCCAGGCAGCAGGCCTTAGACACCGCCTCGTCGTAACCAGCGAAGCCGCTCCGAAGCGAGCAGCTTGTTCAGCTGGGGGGCCAACGGCTCGCCCAGAATTTCGCCGGTCAGCGGCTGGTTGACCAGCAAACCGACGCAGGCATCACGACCATCCTGCTTGGCGCGATACAAGGCAAGGTCAGCCAGCTCGACCGCCGCGTCAAACGTCGCCCTGTCCGCATGCGCGGCAAGCGGATGCATGCTGAATCCGATCGAGCAGGTCAGCGGTATGCGGCCCCCACGGCCGTCCGCGAAATGCCTTGCAGCCACGTCGCGACGCAGTCGCTCGGCGATGCGCTGCACACCTGCTTCGTCAACATTCCGCAAGATCAGCAGGAACTCCTCACCACCCCAGCGAACGGTGATGTCGCTGTCGCGCCGCGCCTCGGCAAGCAGGCGGCCGAGCTCGCGCAATACCGTGTCGCCCACGGCGTGGCCGTAGCGATCGTTGATGTGCTTGAAGTGATCAATGTCGATCTGCAGTACTCCGATGCGCTCGTCGCCAAGCAGTACGGCGGGCAGCTGCGACAGCAGATAGCGGCGGTTGTGCAAGGCGGTCAGGGTGTCGGTCTGGCTTTCCTCGGCCAGGGCCAGGTTGCTCACGCGCAGGCGCTCAAGTGCGCGCGTCAATTGTTCGGTGCGCTGATTGATCTGTGTCTCCAGCCACGCTTGACGACGACGCTGGCGACGCATGAGCCAGACGACCAACAGGAATACGGCGATGCACACCAGCAAGAGGGCGAGGGCGTGCACCAGCCCGCGTTCGTACCAGACGGGCTCGACCCGAATGACCAGGTCGGCCTCGGGCCCAAAGGTCTGGGCACCGGCAAGTTCCGCCGCCACACGAAACCGGTAATCGCCTGGCGGAAGATGCGTATAGAACGCGGTGCGCCGCTGGCCGGCATCCTGCCACTCCTTGTCGTAGCCCACCAGTTGATAGCGGAATGCCACCTCACCGATGCGCAGGTAAGGCGCGGTGTAATTGATTGCCAGGTCCCGCTGACCGGGAGCCAGCACGAACAGGTGTCGCGGAAGCTGGTGGCCCTCATGTTCGAGCGACTCGATCACCGCCCGTGGCGAATCGGGGTCGGTGCCAAGCGCATGGGTATCCAGACTGAGCGCACCATCGGTGGTGGCGTACCAGATGAGCTTGCCGTCGACGAGGCTGCGTGCACCCGCACCGCCATTGCAACACTTTGCGTTGCGCAGGCTGGTGTCGCGGTCTTCCCCGGCCAGTCTTTGGGGGGACACTCGCCGGATCGGAGTACCAGGCAACGGCAGCGTGGCCAGAGGCAGTCGCCACACACCAGCGATCGAGCCAACGTAGAGGTCGCCACCGAGCACATCCAGCGTCCAGGCATTGTCACTGGGCAAGCCTTCGGCCTGGCCAGTCATGCGCAATCGGCCGCCGCGCATGAAGCCGATGCCGGCATCGGCCGTGGCCAGGGCCAGCACATCCGGCTTGAGCATGATCAGGCGGGAGACAAAATGCCCGGCCAGTGGCTTGGCCCATGCCGGCTGGGTCAGCTGGCCATGACGCCATTCGCGTACACCGTCCTCGGTACCCAGGTACAGATGATCTGGCGTCAACGGAAGGATCGCCCGAATGATCGACGCCGCCCCCGCGGCACCCTTGTCCATGCGCGACAACTGACCCTGATACCAGCGGTAGATGCCGCCTGTGGTACCGATCCAGACATCGTCATCGGCCAACTCGCGAATGACGTTGACCTGCCAGCGCGACAGCACCGACAACGCTGCAGGCGTGACATTGCGATCGCCCGCATACACGGCAACACCCGCTCGGGTACCGACCCACAAGCGTCCGCGATGGTCGTAGTACAGCTCGTATGCGGAAGGGTTGGGCAAATTGCGACCCGGAATAATGACGTGCGGACGTCGGACGTCGACCATCTCCACATCCGAATTGGTGCCGATGACGAGCTGCCCGGTCGGCGCACGCACAATGCTCCATACCAGCGCATCAGCCAGCCCTTCGGGTCTGGATATGCTCCGTGTCCAGCCATTCCAGACGCGGTAAAGGCCGGCGATCCGCGTACCCATCCACAGGTTGCCCGCGCCATCCTCGAACAGCGCCTGTACCCAGGGATGACGGGAGATATCGTCGTCGCCAATCTGCTCCAGCCCGGCATGGAGCGTGCGCCGATAGAGCGCCTGCACCGTACCGATCCACAGGTTGCCGGCGCGGTCGGCAAGCAGGCTCTCGATGGAACTGATATCCAGCGCCGGGCTGAGGCCGGAGCCCACGATGCGATCGCCGTCCAGTCGCAGCAGTCCCGCATGAGTGCCGAGCCACAGGACACCGCCAGCCTTGGCCATGTGGGTGACTGGCAAGCCCTCCTGTGCCGTCACGTCCTGCCGCACGCAGGTAATCGCGGCGATATCGCTATTCAGGTCGCGATGGCAGACACGCCCCAGTCCACCGATCCACAGCGTCTTGCCATCGCTCAGCAGGCTGTAAGCGGCTCCTTCGTAGCCAGCCAGTGCCACCACCTTGTCGTTCTCGACACGAGCCAACCCCAGCGACGTAGCCAGTAAAGGCATGCCGTCACCCCGATCGATGATGGCGTTGACGGCAGGGCCGCCCAGCGCCGTGAACCGGCCATCGCGCTCGCGCAGCAGTCCATGCGCCCCACCGAACCAGACCTGGCCGCGGGAATCGGCCCACAGCGAAGTCAGCATGCTGGTGTCAACGCCGGTAGTGCTACGGTCGAAGGTGACGAAACGCTCGCCATCGAATCGGGCCACGGCAATCTGCGTATTCATCCAGAGGAATCCGGCCTGATCCTCGGCAATGCCCGATACGGATATCTGCGGCAAGCCTTGCTCTACGCTCCAGTGATCGAGCACGAACGCATGGAACGGGATGTCCGGATTCAGCGCACAGGCAGGCGGCACGACCAGCATGCAGACGACCAGCGCGAACAGCATTCCGTAAAGCCTTTTTGCCATGGTGTTCCCTGCCGGAAGCCGGAGACAGGTCATCCCGCTTGCCCAGCCAGGTTCCGCGATCTTGCCCATGTGATGTACCCGGAAACAAGTCGGGTCAGCACGCGTGCCCTGTTTTCGGCCGAAAGCAGGATTCCTTGATTCGAGCCTGCCACGGCGTCAGTTCCGGCGAGCTCGCGGCCGCAAGCACGATCGAACCAGTATGCACCCTCGCTCAAGCGTCTTCCGTAGCGACACCGAATTGAAAGCCCAAGGCATCGGTAACCTGCCGCACGCCTGCGCAAAGGCGCTCCAATGCGGGCTCGCGCGGCGCGATGCGCGAGCGCAGGTCCAGCGTGCAGGCCAGCGCGCGCTGCAGCAGATCGGCATGCGCGCTGATCAGGAATGCCGCCTGGGCAGGGTCCAGCAGCCCACCGGCACGACACGCCTCGATCAGGCCGGCGTTGGCGGTAACTCCAAGCAACCCGGGCTGCTTTGCCGCATGGGCCAGCACCAGGCCCTGCAAGGCGAATTCGATATCCAGCAGACCACCGTGACCTTGCTTGAGATCGAGCTGCTGCTCGCTGGAGCGATCCCGCTCGGCACGCCAGCGTCGACGCATGCTGCTCACCTCAAGCAACACCTTGGCCGGCTCTCGTGGCACCGCAAGAATGCTGCGCCGCACCTCGGCCAGCTCACGGCTCAGCGCGGCGTCACCGGCCACCGGACGGGCCCGCAGCAAGGCCTGATGCTCCCAGGTCCACGCGCGGCTCTGCTGGTACGCAATGAACGCATCGAGGCTGCTGACCAGCAGGCCCTTGGAGCCGTCCGGGCGCAGCCGCGTATCCACCTCGTACATGCGGCCGGCACGGGTCAACACGGTCAGCCAGTTCATCACGCGCTGGGCCAGCCGCTGATACCAGCGCGCGCCCTCGAGCGGGCGCTGACCATCGCTCATCGCCTGGGCGCGACGCCCGTCGTAGACGAACACCAGGTCGAGATCGGAAGCAAAACCAAGCTCCTCGCCACCGAGACTGCCATAGCCGAGCACGGCGAAGCCCGAACCCTCGCCGGGCAGGCGACCATGCTGGGCGACCAGCTCGCGCTCGGACAGCGCCAGCACGGCGCCCACTACCGATTCAGCCAGCGCCGCCAGTCGACGCGCGGTGGCGACCGCACCCACGCGACCATCGTTGAAGGCCAGGCCAAGCCGGAATGCGGTGGAGGAACGGAACTCGTTGATACGCTCCAGTTCGGCCTCCGCCTCGCGCTCTTCCAGCGTGCCCAGCACACGTGCAATCTCGGCGGCGATGTCAGCCCGCTTGAACGGCAATTGATCGATACGTGGATCGAGCACGTCGTCCAGCAACAGCGGCTGCGCAATCACCCGTTCCGCCAGGAATGCGCTATCCGCAAACAGCCTTGCCAGCCGGCGGCGCGCCGGGGGCTGCTCCTCCAGCAAGGCGAGGTAGGAAGACCGCCGCGCCACGGCCTGCATCAGCCGGCACAAACGCAGCAGGCTGGCCACCGGTGCGCTGGTGGCGCGGGCTGCACTGAACAGTTGTGGCAACAGCCGATCGAGCCGCTCGTGCGAGCGCGCCGACATGGCCCGTACCTGCGACGACTGGGGAAGTTTCAGCAAGGCATCGGCCAACTCGACACCCGGCACGAAACCGGAGGCTTCCAGGCTGCCCGCCTCAAGCGTTTCCTCGCAAGCCATCTGCCACAACTGCGCATCAGCCGCCGGCACGCTGGCCTGCTGGCCGCCCTGCGGCATCAGCACCGCGGCGAACTCTTCGCTGACAATCGCGCGCTGGGTGGCCAGCGCGCTGTTCAAGGCATCCCAATCCGGATAGTCCAGGCTGAGCGCGATGCGTTCCCTGCTCAACGCATCGGGTGGGATATCGTGAGTCTGTGCATCGCGCAACATCTGCACCCGGTTCTCGACCCGACGCAGCAACACATACGCCTCGCGCAGCAGGCTGGCACGGGAGGCGGGAATGTGGCCGCGCGCCTCGCACGCCGTCAGCGCCGGCAGCAGGCCGCGTACGCGCAGGCTCGGCTCACGGCCGCCACGGATCAGCTGCACCAGTTGCACCACGAACTCGATTTCACGAATGCCGCCCGGACCCAGCTTGAGGTTGTCGGCCAGGTCCTTGCGCGCCACGTCGGCGTCGATCAGCGCCTTCATCTCGCGCAGGCCGGCGAACGCGGTGTAGTCGAGATATTTGCGGTAAACGAAGGGGCGCAACAATTCCTGCAGCTGCTTGCTGGCGACCTGGTCACCGGCCACCGGACGCGCCTTGATCCAGGCATAGCGTTCCCAGTCGCGGCCTTCGCTCTGGTAGTACTGCTCCATGGCGGCGAACGACAACGCCAGCCGCCCGGCGTTGCCAAACGGGCGCAGTCGCATGTCCACGCGGGCGCAGATACCGTCCATGGTGGTCTCGTGCAACAGCCGCACCAGTTCCCGCCCAAGCCGCACGAAGTACTCGCTGTTGTCCAGCGGGCGCGCACCGTCGGTCTGGCCGGCTTGCGGATAGGCGAACACCAGGTCGATATCCGAGGAGAAATTCAACTCGCCACCACCGAGCTTGCCGAAGCCGATCACCAGCAGACGCTGCAGCTCGCCCTCTTCACTGCGACTGTAGCCGTAGCGGCTGGCCAGGGCGCGCTCGGACCATGCCAGCGCCAAGGCGAGCAAGGACTCATACAGGGCACTGGTGGCGGAAAGTGTCTCGGGCAGTTCATCCAGTCCGTTCACATCCCGAAACACCAGTCGCAACGCTTCGGCATGACGAAAGCGACGCAGCTGCGCCATGCATTCCGCTTCGTCATCGGACAACTTCAGCGCCTCGGCCCGGCTGCTCGCGTCACTGCCGGAGCGCAAGCGCTCCAGCCCTTCCGGTGCCAGCAGCTGCGGCTGGCGACTCCACACGTCGAACGCGAAATCACTGGCCAGCAAGGTGCGCCGGATCCGCTCGGCCACCCCTGCGTCATCGTGCAGCGGAACGCCTGCCGCACGGCAACGCGCCATCAGCTCGCCATAGCGTTCGTCGATCAGCGCGCGCAGCGCGGGGGATTCATTCCAGGCCATGCGGCCATTGTGCCGCAGTGGCTGCCGACTGCCGACCCTCCCCGCCCGTGCACCATTCGCGCTGCCGCACGTTGATCATGCACGGCACAAGCCCGAGACTGTCTCTCCGGCGCGTAGTTGCCATTCATCTGGGCCTTATTACAGTGTCTGGTCCGTACCATGACAGCGAGCGCAGGACTGGCATGCCATTGAATTTCCTCAATTCGCGTTCGCCCTGGCGTGATCTGACCCTGCGCAGCGTTCTGCTGCTTTTGCTCGCGCTGGCGTTGGTGGTGCTGACCGGCATGCTGGACGGCGGCATGGGAGTGACTCCGTGGAGGATGCTCGACCAGGCGCGGTTTCCGCTGGCCAATGCGCTACCCGGCCTGCTGCTGGCGGGCGTGTTGTTGATGCTGAGCCGTCGTGCGCTGCTGGCGTTCGCGCTCGCCTTTCTGGCGCAGGGGCTGATCTACGGCGTCAACCTGCTTAAGGTGGCGAACCTGGGCACGCCGCTGATGCCCGACGACTTCCGCATGCTCGGTCAGTTGCGCAAGGGCGGCATGCATGTATTCGTCGGCTACCTGCCGCATAGTCCCTGGCCTTATCTGGGGATGCTCGTCGCGCTGGCGCTGGTGGTCGCGGCGTGGCGACTCGAGCCCCCGCTGTTCTCGCGCCGCACGGCAGGCAAACGGCTGCTGGCCGGTGCCGTGATGGGCGCCGCGCTGGTCAGCATGCTGGCCGGCCTGTCGGCATGGGGAAAGCTCTACAACGCCCGGGTGCTGTGGCTGGAGCCCTGGTCGGCCGTGGTCACATCCAATCGCTCCGGCCTGATCAGCTCGCTGATGCTGTTTCACCTGCAGTACGGCGGCAAACAGCACAAACCCGACCACAAGGTCGCCGCCCAGCTGATTGCGTCGTCCGAACCGGCGCTGCTGCAGTCGATGCAGGCACCGGACGCAAGCGGAGAGCTGCCCGATATCGTCGTGGTGCAGAGCGAGTCGCTGTTTGACCCGCGCATCATGCGCGGGCTGGAGGACAGCAACTTCACCCCCAACCTGAACCGGCTGGCAGCGCACGGCATCAGCGGAAAATTGTTCGTACCCACCTTTGGCGGGGGTACCATCCGCACCGAATTCGAGGTACTGACCGGGCTATCGCTGCGTTATTTCGACAATCTGCAATTTCCCTATCTGCAGATGAGCCACGAGGCCATGCCCAGCCTGGTGCGCACGTTGAGCGCGCACGGCTATGCCACCACGGCGCTGCACGGCAACGACCCCTCGTTCTGGAACCGCACTGCGGCATTCAAGTCACTGGGTTTTGACCGCTTCGTGTCGCAATCCTCATTCCCGGCCAACGCCGCGATGGACGGAAAGTACATGGCTGACAGCGCCATGACCGACGAGATCATGACCCAGCTGAAGGACAGCGGCCCGCCACAGTTCATCTTCGCCATCAGCATCGAAGCGCACGGTCCATATGACGTGGAGCCGAGCCAGATCGCCAAACGCGACGCCATCGCCGTGCCTGCCGGCGTAACCGGCCAGGACAAGCTGGAGCTGCAGAATTACCTCTATCACATCGGTCACGCCGACGCCGAGCTCGGTCGTCTGGTGAAGTGGCTGGGCCAGCGCAAACGCCCCAGCCTCGTGCTGTTTTATGGCGATCACCTGCCTGCGCTCAGCAGCACCTACAGCACCACCGGTTTCGTCGACGGTGGCGACATGCTGAGCCAGCCCGGCACTTGGTTGCTGGTCGATCCACAGCACCTGGGCAAACCGGTTCACCTCGATACGGCGGCATGGCTGCTGCCGGGAAAATTGCTGGCGCAGGTAGGCATTCATAACGACCCGTACTTCGCGCTGACCGAACTGGTGGGACAGCCATTGGCGGCACTCACCGAAGCTCCCGGCGCGCCCCCGCCCAAGGAGAGTAGCGATCAGCAGCGGCTGGACCGGGCCATGGCCAGCGTCGACCAGCT
>JBBQQL010000125.1:0-12483 GCA_038215995.1 Lysobacterales bacterium | reverse complement strand
CGGCCTGCTGCCGGTGTATGCGCAGGTCGGCATGCTGGCGCCGCTGCTGTTGCTGCTGCTGCGTGTGGTGCAGGGCATTGCGGTGGGTGGCGAGGTGCCGGGCGCGTGGGTGTTCGTGGCCGAACACGTGCCGGCGCGGCGAGTCGGCTTTGGCTGCGCCAGCCTGACCTCGGGGCTCACCGTCGGCATCCTGATCGGTTCGCTGGTGGCGGCGGCGATCAATCGTGGCATGACGCCGGCGCAGGTGCTCGACTACGGCTGGCGGTTGCCGTTCCTGGTGGGTGGTGTGTTCGGCTTTTTCGCCGTGTGGCTGCGCCGCTGGCTCAGCGAGACGCCGGTGTTCGAGGCGATGCATGCGCGCAAGGAGCTGGCCAGTGGCTTGCCGCTGGCCGAGGTGTTCGCCCGCCATCTGCCCAGCGTGCTGCTATCGATGCTGGTGACCTGGATGCTTACCGCGGCGATCGTGGTAGTGATCCTGATGACGCCCTCGCTGGTGCAGTCGGTGTTTCATGTCGCGCCGGCGCGCGCTTTTGTCGGCAACAGTGTTGCCTCGTTTGCGCTGGCATTGGGCTGCCTGTGTTATGGCTGGCTGGCAGACCGGATCGGCTACGCGCAGGCGTTGCTGCTCGGTGCCGTGGTGCTGTTACTGAGCAGCTATGCGCTTTATCTGGATCTGGCTGCGGGCGCGGCGCACTTTGTCGCGCTGTATGCGCTGGCCGGTTTTGCGGTGGGTGTGGTTGGCGTGGTGCCGGCGCTGATGGTGGTGTCGTTTCCGCCGGCCGTGCGCTTTTCCGGACTGTCGTTCTCCTACAACGTGGCTTATGCGGTGTTCGGCGGCTTGACGCCACCGTTGATCAGTCTGCTGGTGCAGCACCTGGGCGTACTGGCCCCGGCGCACTACGTGGCCTTTACCGCCTGCATCGGCATCGGCGTGGCGCTGTTCGTGATCGCCACGCCGCGCCGCCGTGCGGCACGGGCAGCGCTCTAGAACTCCAGCTCCTGTGCCGCGCACAGATAGTCGACCAGCGGCGCGACCTGCTTGAAGGTCGCCACCAGCCACGGCAGCAAGTCAGCCGAGCAGGCCAGCTCTTCGCTGAAACCGGCCGAGGCCACGAAATCCTTGCGCTTGAGATCGTCGATCAGCTCGTGCGTGGGGTCGTAGCCGCGCGGCGGCCGCACCAGCGTCTCGCCGCCCAGGCTCAGATGCTCGCTGAAGGCCTTGCTGCGGGTGGCGCGTTTCCATGCGGCCGGGTTGTCGGCGAGGAATGCGCGGATGTGCTTGAGCGCGTCGGATTCCGGATGCCACATGCCGCCGCCGGCGAAGCATTCGCCGGGCTGGATGTGCATGTAGAACGACGGCGCGGGAATTTCATGGCGACGTTCGTGGAAGAAGCGCGCGCCCTGCCAGGGTTTGTACGGCAGCTTGTTGTGGGAGAAGCGGGTGTCGCGAAAGATGCGGAACAGCGAGCCGCCGTTCTTGCGCGGGTCGGCACGGTAGTGCGGGCTGATCTTCGCCAGCGGTGCCTGCAGATCGCCGATCAGCTGCAGGAACGGCTCGCGCACATGTCGCTCATAGTCGTCCTTGTGCGCATGGAACCAGTCGCGGCTGTTGTTGCTGTCGAGCGAGCGCAGGAAGCGGAAGCTGGCCGGGGTGAAGTAGGTCTGGGGCATGGTGATCAATCGTGCAAGGCGGGTAAGACGATAATTGTAGGAGCGCACCCAGTGCGCGATGCTCTTGCTGCAAGGCCGGCGAAGAGCGATCGCGCACAGGGTGCGCTCCTACAGGGATTTGTGGCCATCGGGTCGGTTGGTATCGATGCTCTCGGCGAGGGCTTCGCCCCAAGCCTGCAACTGGTCGAGCAGGGCGAGCCGGTCCTGCGCCTGCGGATCGTGGCGCAATTCGTCCAGCCGGGCGAAGTAATCGTCGAGGGTGAGCCCGGTCAGCGCGGTATGCCGGGTCAGGCGAGCCTGCCGGAACGCCTCCCAGCGCGCCGCTTCGTCGGCGTCCAGCGTGTGCGGCCAGTTGCGTGCGCGGTAGCGGAACAGCAGTTCCGGGTAGCGTGGGTCGCGGAACGGGAACGCGCGCGTGCCGAGCTGCTCCGGCGGCGTGGCGCGCACCTGCGCCAGCAGGCGTTTGTCGGCATCGGGCAGGAAGCCGCCGCCGTACAGCGCGAGCTCGGGGTCTTCCGGTGGCGGGAATTCGGCCGCGCGCTGGAATACACGGCGCAGCTTTTCGGCCAGGCCGTCGACCGCATGCAAGGTGTCGCGATAGGCCTGGCACTGCGGCAGATTCACCTGCAGGCGTTCCAGGTCGATACCTTGCAGCACCGACAACGGCGCCAGCGCGGGCGCGTGGTTGGCGCGCACGGTACGCAGCGGGATGCGCTCGATCCCTTCGGGCAGGTCGGCCCGTGCGGTGAAGATGCGATCGGCAATTTCGTCTTCTTCCAGCGCCAGCCACGTGGTGGGGTCGGCCGCCAGGTCGTAGACGATGATCTCGCCGGCACGGCTGGGATGTGGCGCCAGCGGCGCGATCACGGCGAGGCAGTGGCGGCTCGCCGGATAGCGCGAGGAGATGTGCACCAGCGGTGTCATGTTCACCACGTCGAGCAGCTCGAACACCTTCTGCTTGCGCCGCAGCGCGTAGTACCAGTCCCACAGGCGCGGCTGACGTACGCGGATCAGGCGGGCCAGGTCGATCAGCGCGTAGACGTCGGAGAGCGCGTCGTGGGCGCGTTCCTGCTTCAGGCCGTTGGCGCTGGCCAGGTGCTCCAGCTTGAAGCTGGGCGTGCCGTCGTCGCGGGTCGGCCAGACGATGCCTTCGGGCCGCAGCGCCTGGCACATGCGCACCAGGTCGATCAGGTCCCAGCGCGAGTTGCCGTTCTCCCACTCGCGGCCATAGGGCTCGTAGAAATTGCGGTAGAGCATCTGCCGGGTGATTTCATCATCGAAGCGCAACGAGTTGTAGCCCACGCCGCAGGTGCCCGGCGTAGCCAGCTGCTCGTGCACGCGGGCGGCAAACTCGGCCTCGATCACGCCTTCGCGCTGGGCCAGCTGCGGGGTGATGCCGGTGATCATGCAGGCATCCGGATGGGGCGGCATCTCTCGCGGCGGCGCGCCATAGAACATCACCGGCTCGCCGATGATCTCCAGCTCCATGCTGGTGCGGATGCCGGCGAACTGTACCGGCCGGTCGCGCCGCGTATCGGCGCCGAAGGTTTCGTAGTCGTGCCAGAAGAAGGTCTGCATGCGGGAGCCTGTCCTGTGGGCTCGGGTCACCCGCCCGGGGAGCGGTCAGCCCACCAGTCAGGAACGAACGCGGAAGTGTATGTCGATACCGGGTCAAATGATGCCGCTGCCTTGCGGGCCGATCAGGCCGAGGGAGGTAGCTCTGCGCGTCATCGCACGCGGGTAACACTGATAAACTCCGGCGTACAAGGAGAGCCCATGAGCCACGCCAACGAAGAAAACCTGATCTGGATCGATCTGGAGATGACCGGCCTCGATACCGACAACGACTCGATTTTGGAGATCGCGACGGTAGTTACCGACAAGCAGCTGAACATCCTGGCCGAGGGGCCGGTGTTCGCGATCCAGCACGAGATCGATCAACTGGAGTCGATGGACAGCTGGAATACCAACCAGCACCACAAGTCGGGTTTGTGGCGTCAGGTGCTGATCTCGCAGACCGACCATGCCATGGCCGAGCAGGCTACCGTCGATTTCCTGCGCGCCTGGGTGCCGCCGGGCAAGTCGCCGATGTGCGGCAATTCGATCTGCCAGGACCGCCGTTTCATGCATCGTCAGATGCCGCGGCTGGAGCGCTATTTCCACTACCGCAATCTCGACGTTTCCACGCTCAAGGAGCTGGCGCGCCGCTGGGCGCCGGAGATCGCCAAGGGCGTCGGCAAGGAATCCGCGCACACCGCACTGTCCGATATTCGCGATTCGATCGCCGAGCTGCGTCACTACCGCACCTTCATGGGCGAGCTGGGTGGCAAGGTCGAGGTTTGAATGCCGCCGCGGCGGCAGCCGTGCTTGAACAAGCCGCAAGGGGATGATGATGTCGAACGAGCTGTTTGCGCCGGTGCTCGATTGTGCGGGGCGGCCGTTGCGGCTCGATCGCCCGCGGGTGGTCGGCATCCTCAACCTCACACCCGACTCGTTCTCCGACGGCGGCGCCTACAGCAGTGTCGAGGCCGCGGTGGCGCATGGCTTGCGCATGGCCGAGGAGGGCGCCGACATGCTTGATGTCGGCGGGGAGTCGACCCGCCCCGGTGCCGATGACGTGTCGGTGGACGAGGAACTGCGCCGGGTGTTGCCGGTGATCGAGCAACTGATCGCGCGCACGACCTTGCCGATCGCCATCGACACCTCCAAGCCGGAAGTCATGCGCGCTGCGGTGGCAGTGGGCGCCGGCATGATCAACGACGTTTACGCGCTACGCCGCGACGGGGCGCTCGATGCCGCGGCCGAACTGGGCGTCCCCGTATGCCTGATGCACATGCAGGGCGAGCCGCGCAGCATGCAGGCCCAGCCGGAATACGATGATGTGGTCGGCGAGGTACATCGGTTTCTGACTGATCGTCTGTTCGCGTGCGAGCTGGCTGGCATGGACCGGCGCAAGGTGATGCTCGACCCCGGTTTTGGTTTCGGCAAGACGCTGGAGCACAATCTCGCGCTGCTGTGTGCGCTGGAGCGCTTCGCCAATCTGGGCAGCGGCGTGTATGCGGGCCTGTCGCGCAAGTCGATGATCGGCACGCTGACCGGCAGGACCAATGCAGCAGATCGTGCCGCTGGCTCGGCGGCCGCGGCGCTGATTGCGGTTCAGCGTGGCGCGCGCATGGTGCGCGTGCATGACGTGGCGCAGACCGTGGATGCGCTGGCGGTGTGGCGGGCGGTGCATGCACTGGATGTGACGCCGCGGCGTGATGCGCCACCGGCTGCGCCGCGCTGGCCTGATGACGATTGAAAGAAGGCCCGGACGCTGGCAGCACCAACTTTCATGGCGTGGTCCGTCCACGCCTCAGGACGGCAGAACACGATGAGTCAACGCAAATATTTCGGCACCGATGGCATTCGCGGGTTGGTGGGGCAATGGCCGATCAGCGCGGATTTCATGCTGCGTCTGGGACGTGCGGTCGGCAGCGTGCTGGTAAGCGAGGCGGAGGGTGAGTTGCGCCCGAAGGTGCTGATCGGCAAGGACACGCGCATCTCAGGCTACATGTTCGAGTCGGCGCTGGAAGCTGGTCTGGTCGCTGCCGGCGCCGATGTGGGTCTGCTTGGCCCGATGCCGACGCCGGCGGTGGCCTTCCTTACCCGCTCGATGCGCGCCCAGGCCGGCATCGTGATCAGCGCCTCGCACAATCCGCATCACGATAACGGCATCAAGTTTTTTTCCGCCAATGGTGAAAAGCTGTCGGATGAAGTCGAGTTGGCGATCGAGCAGGAAGTGGATGCCGAATTCGTCACCGTAGCCTCCGAGCGTCTGGGCAAGGCGGTGCGCGTGGCTGATGCGGTGGCGCGCTACGCCGAGTTCTGCAAGGCCACCGTCGCCGAGGATTTCAGCCTGCGCGGACTCAAGGTGGTACTCGACTGCGCCCATGGCGCGACGTACCAGGTGGCGCCCAAGGTCTTTGCCGAACTCGGCGCCGAGGTTTATGCCATCGGCGATCGCCCCGACGGCTTCAATATCAACCGTGACGTGGGCTCGACGTCGCCGCAGGCGCTGCAGCAGGCGGTGCTGGCGCAGGCTGCCGACATCGGCATTGCCTTCGATGGTGACGGCGACCGGGTCGCGCTGGTCGACCGCCATGGTGCCCTCGCCGATGGCGACGACATTCTCTATGTGCTGGCGCGCAGCTTGCACGCCCAGGGCACGCTCAAGGGGCCGGTCGTGGGCACCTTGATGAGCAATTACGGACTGCAGCAGGCGCTGGCCGAATTCGGTACGCCGCTGATCCGTGCCAACGTGGGCGATCGCTATGTGATGCAGCAACTCAAGCAGCATGGCGGCATGCTCGGTGGAGAGACCTCCGGTCACATCCTGTGCCTCGATCGAGCCACCACCGGCGACGGCATCATCGCCGCGCTGGCAGTGCTGGAGGCACTGGCCGCTGCTGGCGAAGATCTGTCCACGGCGCGCAAGGGCTTGAAGAAATATCCGCAGGTGATGCTGAACGTGCGCGCTGTCGGTGCACGCGAAGCGCTGGCTAGTGAAGAGGTGAAGCAGGTCTTGGCGGAAGTCGAGCAACAGATGCACGGCCGTGGTCGGGTGGTGTTGCGTGCATCCGGTACCGAGCCGCTGGTGCGCGTCACCATCGAAGGCGGGGACGCGGTGGAAGTGCAGCAACTGGCAGAGAAGCTGGCGGGGATTGTAAAATCGGTAGCCGAACGGTCGTGAACCTGTAGCGGTACTGGGTCGCCATGGATTGGCCCGACGTGCACCACCTTTGCGGTGGTGGATCACCGGATCTCACGCCAACCCACAGGATGACAGCCATGAAACACGTTCCTACCCTCGATATCCGCCGCTACGAAAGCGACCGTGATGCCTTTGTTGCGGAGCTCGGTGCGGCCTACCGTGAATTCGGTTTTTGCTGCATCAGCGGCCACGGCATCACCCGCGAGCTGATCGACGGCTCCTACGAGGTGTTCAGGCAGTTCTTCGCCCTGCCCACCGAGACCAAGATGAAATACCACGTTGCCGGCAGTGGTGGCGCGCGTGGCTATACACCATTGAAGGTCGAGACCGCCAAGGACAGCCAGTACGCGGACCTGAAGGAGTTCTGGCATATCGGTCGCGAGATTCCACGCGACTCGAAGTTCGCCGAGGTGATGCCGCCGAACCTGTGGCCGGCGGAAGTGCCGGACTTCAAGAAGTACGGCTACGGTCTCTATGACGCACTCGATCAGCTGGGTACGCGCGTTTTGCGTGCGCTGGCGCTGCACATCGACCAGCCGGAAAGTTTTTTCGAGGACAAGACCGACGTCGGCAACTCGATCCTTCGCCCGATTCACTACCCGCCGATCACGCAGGACAACATCCCGAATGTGCGTGCCGGCGCGCATGAGGACATCAACTTCATCACCTTGCTGGTCGGCGCCAGTGCCGAAGGCCTGGAAGTACTCAGCGATGGCGAGTGGCTGCCGATCACCACCGAGGGCGACGCGATCGTGGTGAATATCGGCGACATGCTGCAGCGGCTGAGCAACCACGTGTATCCGTCGACCTCGCACCGGGTGGTGAACCCGCCAAACGACAATGCGCGCAAGCCGCGCTATTCGGTACCGTTCTTCCTGCATCCGAACCCGGACGTGATACTGGATCCGCTGGATAGCTGCATTACGCCGGACAACCCGCGTCGCTACGACACCTCGATCAGCTCGCACGAATACCTGATGCAGCGTCTGCGCGAAATCAAGCTGATCGCCTGATCGCTTTCAGGCCATCCAGAAAAAGACGGCAGTCATCCGTTTGGCTGCCATCTCCAGTCCCCAGTAAGCGCTGGCACTGTGGATGAAGTTGGCCTTGTACAGCAGCAGCCGGTTGTAACGGTGGGCGATGCGGACATCTTCGACGAAGGCATTGGGCTGCACGAAGCGGTTGCCCAGCGCCTCGGCGAGATTGCGGTGCGGCGGCAGCACGATATTGCCGCCGAGCTGCCCGCCCGGCATGCGCTGGCGGAAAAAGCTGGTGCCGCACTGCTCCGGTACGTCGGGGTTGAGATAGATCACGGCTGCATAGCGGCACAGGTGCGAGGAATCGGTGTGCGGCTTGATTGCGCCTTCGACCGAACCGACCACCTGTACGCAATTGTGGTTGAGCCGGGTGCCTGATTCGGACTGCTCGACCCATACTTTTTTTGCGCCGGCCAGTTGGCGCACCCGCGCATCCAGTGCCGCCAGCTCATCGTCGAGTAAGGCGGGCGTCGCGCGCATGCCGGGCCATACCTCCCCGGTGTAGGGATAGCCCATTTCCCAGTCGGTACGCGTCAGGCAGCGTGCGCGTACTTCGTCCGCATTCGGCAGGACCTCATCCACCACCCAGTAATCGCGGCCTAAAAGCGGCTTGCGGTAGGGCAGTGGACGCATCTGGGTCGGGAACAGGGACATGCACGTGAACGCCGATGTCGAGTGTTGCCCAACAGTAGCCGAAGCGATCGCTTGCGTCCCGGTCAGAGCTCGGTATTGCGATAGCGTCTGGATTCCCGTGCCGACAGCCACAGCGCGAGACGATCCGGGATCAGTTGAACCAGCGACTTGATGAAACGATTGACCCGACCCGGGACATACACCGCGTCACCGCGTTCAACCGCCGCGATGCCCTGGCGGACCACTTCTTCAGCCGTCAGCCACATGAACGCGGGCAGCGTGTTCATTTTGTCGCGGGTCTGCGTGACATCGTGAAACTCTGACCAGGTGAAGCCAGGGCAGAGTGCACACACGTGTACGCCGCGCGCCTCGTTTTCGAGCGCCAGCGCCTGTGAAAATTTGATCAGATAGGCCTTGCTTGCTGCGTACAAGGTGTGGCCGGCGGGGGCGGGTACATGACCCGCCAGGGACGAGACATTGATGATGCGGCCATGCCCACGCCGGCGCATGTCCGGCAGAAAGCGCCAGGCGAGCTCGGTCGGTGCCGTCAGCAAAACCTGCAGGAATGCGGCGTGGGTGGCCCAGTCGCTGGCGTCAAATGTACCTGGAACCCCATAGCCGGCGTTGTTGATCAACCAATCCACCTGCAGACCACGATCGCGCAAGGTGGCCTGCAGCCAGGCCGGCGCAGCGGGATCGGCGAGGTCGTGCGGCAATACCGTCACCTCGATGCCATGTTGCGCGTGCAGCTCGACGGCCAGCGTCTGCAGACGTTCGGTGCGCCGCGCGGTGAGGACAAGATCGTGTCCCATCGCCGCCAGCTGCCGGGCAAATTCCGCGCCGATGCCGGATGAGGCTCCCGTGATCAGGCTAAGCAGGCGATGTTGCGTCATGAAGTGATTCCCTGAGTCAAACCGCGATTCTGAACGGAGCTGGCAACTCAGCGCCAGCGGCTACTGAAGTTTGCCGGCGCATCGGCCGCTGGTTAAGCTTGCGCTTTGAAGGCAGCGAAAGCAGACCATGCGCAAGAAACTTGTCGCCGGTAACTGGAAAATGCACGGCAGCCGTTCGATGGCTACCGCTCTGGTAAACGAGATCGTGGCGGACAAGCCGGCGGACATCGACGTCGTCGTTTTCCCACCGTTTACATACCTTGCGGAACTGGCCTGGCAGCACGCTGATACCGGTTTGGGCATCGGTGCACAGGACGTCAGTGAGCACGAGGGGCAGGGTGCCTACACCGGTGAGGTTTCCGCGGCGATGCTGGCCGATGTGGGCGCGCAATGGGCCCTGGTCGGGCATTCGGAGCGTCGTCAGTATCACGGCGAAAGCGATGAGCTGGTAGCACGCAAGTTCGCGGCCGTGTGCGCCGGTGGTCTTACCCCGATCCTTTGCCTCGGCGAGACCTTGCGGCAACGTGAGGCGGGTGAGACCGAGCTGGTCATCGCGCGCCAGCTGCACGCGGTATTGAAGCATCAAGGGATCGCCTGTTTCGATACGGCAGTCATTTCCTATGAGCCGATCTGGGCCATTGGCACAGGTCTTACGGCGACACCGGAACAGGTGCAGCAAGTCCATGCCTTCATTCGTAGCCAATTGGAAAAAGAAGATGCTACAATTTCCCGTCTGACTCGACTGCTTTATGGCGGAAGCGTCAAAGCGGCAAATGCTGCTCAATTGTTCGCGCAGGCGGACGTGGACGGTGGACTGATCGGCGGGGCTGCATTGACCGCATCCGACTTCCTTGGAATCTGCGCTGCGGCACATCAAGCGCTACAGGCTCAATAGAAAACCTATGTTCGTCATTTTCAGCGTGTTCTACATCCTGATCGCTGCGGCAATGATCGTCCTGATCTTGCTGCAGAACGGTGCGGGTGCCGACGCCGGCTCCGGCTTTGGTGCTGGTGCCTCGGCGACGGTGTTCGGCGCGCGTGGTTCGTCGACCTTTCTTACCCGTGCCACGGGTGTATTGGCGACGCTGTTTTTTCTGCTGAGTCTTGGCATGGGCATTTATCTGCATGCTCATGGCGCTCCGCAGACCAGCGGTGATGGTCTCGGCGTGATGGCCTCGCTGGCCACCAAGCCCGCCGCTGCAAAGCCGGCAGCTACCGTTCCGGCGGCCGGCTCGGAAGTACCGTCGGTGGCGCCCGCCGCCAACAGCAATGCAACGCCAGCGGCTGTCACGCCGCCAGCAACTTCAACTCCGGCCGCAGGCCAGGGTGAGGTGCCGGCAGCCACAGAGCCAGCCAAAAAGCACTAAAAGCAACACACCTGCCCAGGTGGCGGAACTGGTAGACGCACTACCTTGAGGTGGTAGCGACGCAAGTCGTAGGGGTTCGAGTCCCCTCTTGGGCACCAATGAAGGGTTTCAGCAAGGATTGCTGAGACTGCAGAATGGAGAATAGCCGCCGTAAGGCGGTTTTTCTTTGTCTGGGCGCGGTCATCGGCTGAGAAAATCTCGCTTTGGCCGGGTTTCGATCCGGCGGGTTGTCGCCACCGGGTTCCCGGACAGGGGACGTAGGTGAAGACCGACATAATCATGGCGCATCTTCATGCGATCTTTATATGGGGCGTGGTTGCCCATGTCGGCATCAGCGTGAGCGGGGAAGGGGCCAGGTTCGCGACTTATCCGTGCTCGGTGGGGCGGAAAGCGCTGGCGGGGAAATTCGACGTGAAAACGATGAGTGTCATGCTGCTTGCAATGGGCTGTCTGGCAGCCTAAGTTCATGCAGCCCAACCAAGGAGGGCGTCACGTGATCAATGTTGTCCTGGTGGATGATCATGAGCTGGTGCGAACCGGCTTCCGGATGATCCTGCAGCAGCAGTCCGATATCAGCGTCATCGGTGAAGCGAGCAGTGCGGAAGAGGGCCTGCACCTCATTCGCACGCTGTCGCCGCAGATTGCGCTGGTCGATGTGCACATGCCCGGCATGAGTGGCATTGAACTCACCGAGCGCGTGGGGCGCTCGAAACTTTCCACCCATATCGTCATCGTGACCGTGGTCGACGACGCACGCTTTCCCAAGCGGCTGCTGGATGCTGGTGCGTTGGGTTATCTCACCAAGGGTTGCAGTGCCGACGAGCTCGTCTCTGCCGTGCGTCAAGTCAGTCAGGGGCGTCGTTATCTGGCTCCTGCAGTGGCGCAGCAGCTCGCGCTGGCGACCCTGGATGGCAGCAGTTCGCCGTTCGACGTGCTGTCCAGCCGCGAGTTGGAGGTGGCGATGATGCTGGTTCGCGGCAAGCCGTTGACGATGATTGGCGAGCAACTCAACCTCAGTCCCAAGACCGTATCCACCTACAAGCAGCGCCTGATGGAAAAACTGCAGGTGGACCATGTGCTCAGTCTGGCCCATCTCATGACCGTGCATGGTCTGATCGATTCGCCGAGTCACAACGTAGGCAATTGATCGCGGATCGATCACATAGCCTCTGGCGGCAGCAAGATTCGAGACAAGAAAAAACCGGATGAAAATCCGGTTTTTTCCTGTCTGCTACTTGCAACAAGAGATCAACTGTCGGAGTTTTCCGCCGCGTTGCCATCCGTGCTGCCGATCGAAGCACGCTCCTGCTCAGGGCGAGGCGTCGCAATCTTGGGCTCCACGGGAGTCGTATGGCTCAGCAAATCTCCCTGCGCAGGTTTCACGGGAGCACTCACTGCACTCGGTGTGCTCGGTTTTTCAGTTTCAGTCGTTACTGTTGCCGGTGAAGCGATCACGGCAGCATGCTTGATTTCCTGCTGAGTCTGCACGGCGACCGTTTCTGCCGGCACACGTGCTGGTTGCGGTGAAGGTGACGTTGCGACGGGCTCGGATTTCACGACAGCGCTCTCGACGCGGGTCATAGGGAGAGCCGTCGCTGTCACAGTCGACGTGACGTTTTCCGGAGCCGGAGCCGGAGCCGGAGCCGGAGCCGGAGCCGGAGCCGGAGCCGGAGCCGGAGCCGGAGCCGGAGCCGGAGCCGGAGCTGGAGCCGGAGCCGGAGCCGGAGCCGGAGCTGTTGCTGCCACAGTCGACGTGACGTTTTCCGGAGCCGGAGCTGGAGCCGCTACGGGAGTTGATGGTTCGTCGACCTGCGGGGGGGCGATTTCGCCCGATGCCTGGTCCGGAATCGGTGGCAGCGTGGGCAGATTGAATTCCTTGGTGAGCGGGGCAGCGGCGACCGGTGACGCGACCAGCTCCGAAACCTCGGTGGCAGCACTGGCCAAGCTGGCGGCCGCGACGGCGGCTACCGCTGGTTCACGTGGAGCTTGATCGCTGGAGGAGGGTTTGACGGGCGCAGGAGCCTTTGCCGCATCGTCGCGATCCTCGTCATCAAGAGCCTGGGCCTGTTTGGTCTCGGCTGTGTTGTCGTTCGGCGTACCTTCCTCTGTGCGGCGCCGGCGGCGACCGC
>JBBQQL010000124.1:0-12719 GCA_038215995.1 Lysobacterales bacterium | reverse complement strand
GTGGTCGGCCAGCAGCCTGGGGATCTGGGTGTCGTAGAAGTGGCTCATCATGTCCACCTCGACGCCGGCATCCAGCGCCTTGCGCGTGGCGGTGGCGGCATCCAGCGCGATGCCGTGATGGGTCAGCTCCATCACCGCGGTGTAGTCACTGACCACGAAGCCATCGAAGCCCCATTCCTTGCGCAGGATTTCGGTCATCAGGTACGGATCGGCGGTGGCCGGCACACCGTTGAGGGCGTTGAACGAGCTCATCACGGTGGCGGCGCCGGCGTCCACCGCCGCCTTGTACGGCGGCAGGTAGACCTGGCGCAGACGGATGTCGGACATGTCGGTGGTGTTGTATTCGCGCCCGGCCTCGGCCGCGCCATAGGCGGCGAAGTGCTTGACCGATGCGGCCACGCTTTGGGGTTGGGACAGGTCGCTGCCCTGATAGCCGCGAATATACGCACGCGCCATCACCGAGCCGAGATAGGCGTCTTCGCCCGCGCCCTCGGTGGAGCGACCCCAGCGTGCATCACGCGAGATGTCGACCATCGGCGAATAGAACCACTTCACGCCGGCGGTGGTGGCCTCCACGGCGGCCATATGAGACACGTCCTGAATGAGCTGCGGATCCCACGAAGCGGACAGGCCCAGCGGCACCGGGTAGATGGTGCGGTATCCGTGGATCACATCGGCACCAAACAGGATCGGAATGCCCAGACGGCTATGCATCGCCGCCGCCTGGAAGCGCCGGGTCTTTTCGGCGCCGATCACGTTGAGCATCGATCCCAGTTCGCCTTTCTGCGCCAGCGCCATCGCATCGACGTGGTCGAGGGTTTCCGGATTCACCGCGATCGCGGTATCGGCATCAGCGGCCGTCGGCGCCGACGAGCCCTGGTCGTTGTACTGCATCAACTGGCCGATCTTCTCGGCCAGCGTCATCTTCTTCAGCAGCGCATCGACCCGGTGCCCGATCGCGGGGGAGGCCAGTTGCGCATTCGACGGCGGCACCGCGGACGGGTTCGTGCTCGATAGCGCCTCGCTGGCTGGAGTGGCCTGGGCGACCGCCAGGGTAAGCGCGCAGGCCGCGACGGAGGACAGCAGCGTGGCGCGCCGACGCAAGGGTGTTGGGTGGTTCATTCTTTCTCCTGGGCGGCGCGAAGGAGGGCGCGCCGGGGGCGGTAGCTGCTGAATGTAAACGTTTACATGTACCGGCGTAAATGCGCACTGCAATACGCCACGCCGGGGCAGGTGCAGGGATGGCGGAAAACCTCGATGCCGCGCCTCAAATTCCGCTCGCTCGCCCGTTCGGTTCACGATTGAAGGGGCCGAACCCGTCCCCGCGGTGGCTTTACCGGGCGCGGCGGGCCAGATAGACCGCCTGGGTGAACGGCCGGCCCTGCAGCGGGTTGTCGAAGGTGACCGGTTCGGCCCAGGCCTCGGCGAAGACGCCGGCCAGGCGCTCGGTGAAAGCGGGGTCGGGCGGGTCGTTGGACCACAGGCCGAAGATGCCGCCCGGCTTGAGGTGGGCGGCCAGGGCGCGCAGGCCGTCGGGCTGGTAGAAGCTGGTGCTGCGCTCGTCCAGCAGGGCCTCGGGCGAGTGGTCGATGTCGAGCAGGATGGCGTCGAAGCGGCGTCCTGACAGCTCCGGGTCAAACCCCTGCTCCGATGCCGCGAGCGCGAAAAAATCCCCCTGCACGAAGCGGCAGCGTGGGTCGGCCACCAGCGCCGGCCCCAGCGGCAGCAGTCCCTTGCGATGCCACTGGATCACCGGCGCCAGCATCTCCACGACTGCCAGCGAGGCCACGGTGGCATGTTCCAGCACGGCGCGGGCGGTGTAGCCCAGCCCCAGCCCTCCGACCACCACGTCGAGCCGGTCGCCGTCGAGAGCGGCAAGACCCAGCCGCGCCAGTGCCTCCTCTGACGCGGTAAACAGGCTGGACATCAGGAACTCATCGTCCAGCTTGATCTCGTACACCTCGCGCTTGAGCGTGAGCTCGAAGCGACGCCTGAGACTCACCGCCCCGATCAGGGTGGGGCAGTAGTCGATTTCTTCGAAAAGCACGTGCATGGGCGGGTGGATCCGTGGATGAGTGGTGGCGTCGGCATCGCGGGGCGTTGGTCCGTGCTGACGAATGCCATCGAGCATAGGCCATACCATTCGGGAAAGCGGGGGCAGGGCACATGGCGGGCGCAGCCGGTTACGCCATCAACGCCTCCTGCCCTTCGTTGCAGGCGGAAAAGTCGGGTGGCCGCCACCGGCAAGGCCCTTGCTCCGGGCGCGGCCGATGCATGGCGAGCGGGTGTCTTTCGTGAGCGGCTTCAGTCGGCGTCGCGGTTGCGCATGTGTTCGGCAAAGGCGGCAATTTTCGCCTCGACCTCGGCGCGCAGGCGCTCATCGGCAACCGTGTCCTGCAGCGACTTGTTCATGCACAGCATCCAGGCATCGCGTTCTGCCGGCCCGATCAGAATGTGCATGTGCCGCCGTCGCATCATCGGTTCGCCGTAGCGCTCCCGATACTGGTCCGGGCCGTCGAAGAAACGGCTGAGAAAGGCGACCAGCCGCGCACGCACTTCGTGGATCTCCATCTTGTGCAGGGAGTGCACATGCGCCGCTTGCGGCAGCTGTTCCATCAACTCGTAGAAACGATGGGCAATGGCCTCGAGGCCATGGTTTTCGCCGAGGCGCTGATACAGGGTGGGTGATGCGCTCATGGGGAGATATCCGGATAAAACGGTGGCAACTTCAGTGGCCTGCCGATGATGCCCAGGGACGCGCCGCAGCACATTCCCTCGGCGCAAGGATCGATGCAAACCCGATTCACTCAGGCCACTCTACGTGGTGCGGCGGCGCGGTGCATGCGTGTTTGCGGCAACAGCGGCAACGCAGCGTGGCAGCCGACCCCGAGCGTGCCCGTTACAATCAGCCGCCTGGCGTCGCGCTTGCGCGGCGTGTCCGATCGTCTCACCGGGAGCCCTTTCGATGTCCACTCAGGTGCCAGCCACTCCCGTCGACTCGCAGCATGACAACGGCTGCGTGCGCGTGCGCGGCGCGCGCGAGCACAACCTCAAGAACATCGATATCGACCTGCCGCGCGATGCGCTGGTGGTGTTCACCGGTGTGTCCGGTTCGGGCAAGTCGTCGCTGGCGTTCGGCACCGTGTATGCCGAAGCGCAGCGGCGCTATTTCGAGTCGGTGGCGCCGTATGCACGACGGCTGATCGAGCAGGCTGGCGTGCCCGACGTGGATGCGATCGACGGCCTGCCGCCGGCCGTCGCGCTGCAGCAAAGTCGTGGCGCCAGCAGTGCGCGATCGACCGTGGGCAGCCTCAGCACGATCTCCAACGCGCTGCGCATGCTGTACTCGCGTGCCGGCGATTACCCGCCCGGGCAGGTATTGCTGGAGTCCGATGCGTTCTCGCCGAACACACCTGCCGGTGCCTGCCCGGATTGCCACGGGCTCGGCAAGGTGTTCGATGCGACCGAGGCCTCGATGGTGCCCGATTCTTCGCTGAGCATCCGCGAGCGCGCCATCGCCTGCTGGCCGCAGGGCTGGCAGGGCAAGAATTACCGCGATATCCTGGTAAGCCTGGGCTACGACGTCGATCGGCCATGGCGCGAGTTGGCGCAGACGGAGCGGGACTGGATCCTGTTCACCAGCGAGCAGCCCGTCGTGCCGGTATTCCGTGACGTGGCGCCCGAGGTCGCGCGCGCCGCGTATGCGCGCGGCGAGCCGGGCAACTACAAGGGTACCTATGTCAGCGCCCGCGACTACGTGATGCATACGTTCGCCAGCTCGCCCAGCGCCAGCATCAAGCAGCGCGTGGCGCGCTTCATGGTGGCCGGAGCGTGTCCCGTGTGCGAGGGCAAGCGGCTGCGGCGCGAGGCGCTGGCGGTGACGTTCGGTGGCAGCGATATCGCCACGGCGTCGCATTTGCCGCTGCGCCATTTGGCCGTCCAGTTGCGTAGCGCGGCGGAGGCGATTGGGGATGACGCGCATCCGGAGAAGAAGCTGGTCGCGCGACGCGTTGTCCCCGACGTATGCGCCCGCATCGATACGCTGGCCGACCTGGGCCTGGGTTATCTGTCACTGGATCGCAGCACGCCGACACTGTCACCCGGCGAACTGCAGCGGCTGCGGCTGGCGACGCAATTGCGGGCACAATTGTTCGGTGTGATCTATGTGCTGGACGAACCCTCCGCCGGCCTGCATCCGGCCGACACGGAAGCCTTGCTGCGGGCGTTGGCGAAGCTGAGGGCCGGCGGCAATTCGGTGTTCGTGGTGGAACACGAACTGGCCGTGATCCGCGCCGCCGAGTGGATCGTCGACATCGGACCGGATGCCGGCGAGCAGGGCGGTCACGTGCTTTACAGCGGGCCGCCCGCGGGTTTGCGGGATTGCGCTGCTTCGCACACGCGTCGCTATCTGTTCGATATGGCGCCGATGCCGCCGCGCGCCGTGCGCGAGCCGGTCGACTGGCTGCGGTTGGCCGGCATCGAACGCAACAATGTGCAGGGTCTGGACGTGGCCTTTCCACTGGGCGTGATGACTACGGTCACCGGCGTTTCCGGCGCGGGCAAGTCGAGCCTGGTCAGTCAGGCGCTGGTGGAGCTGGTCAGTGCCTGGCTGGGCGTGCACCACGACCCCGACGGAGAAGTCGACGAGCTGCCGGTCGAGGATGCGCCGACACCAGTCGGCGGTCGCATCGAGGCGGGCATGGATACCGTGACGCGGTTGGTACAGGTGGACCAGCGGCCGATCGGTCGCACGCCGCGCTCCAATCTGGCCACCTATACCGGGCTGTTCGATCAGGTGCGCAAGCTGTTTGCTGCCACGTCCGAGGCGCGCCAGCGCAAATACGACGCCGGCCGCTTTTCGTTCAATGTGGCCAAGGGGCGCTGCGCGACATGTGAAGGCGAGGGCTTCGTGTCGGTGGGACTGCTGTTTCTGCCGTCGGTGTATGCACCGTGCCCGGCCTGCCACGGCGCGCGTTACAACGACGACACGCTGGCGATTCGCTGGCAAGGCAAGAACATCGCCGAGGTGCTGGCGCTCAGCGTCGACGCCGCCGGCGACTTCTTCGGCGACAAGGTGCCAACGCTGGCGCGTGCACTGGCCACGTTGCGCCAGGTGGGGCTGGGTTATCTGCGGCTGGGCCAGCCGGCTACCGAGCTGTCCGGTGGCGAGGCGCAGCGGATCAAGCTGGCCACCGAGCTGCAGCGCCAGCAGCGTGGCCACACGCTCTACGTGCTGGACGAACCCACCACCGGTCTGCATCCGGCTGATGTCGATCGACTGATGACGCAGCTGCACGGGCTGGTCGACGCCGGCCACACGGTGATCCTGGTCGAGCACGACCTGCGCGTGATCGCCGCCAGCGACTGGGTCATCGATATGGGCCCCGGCGCCGGGGACGAAGGCGGCCAACTGGTGGTGCAGGGCACGCCGGCGCAGGTGGCGGCATCCGCGCGCGGCGCCACTGCGGGCTATCTCGAGGCCGCGCTGTGAGAGACCCCGATCACCATCGCCGCAGTATCCATGCATGACACTCTTGATCAAACTCGCGGTTTCTTTTCTGCTGGCGATGGGCGCGTTCTGGGCCTTTCTGCCCGGATCGTTCGGCTTGGGCAATTTTCGGAAAAAGCACGCCGGACCGGTGAATGTCCTCGCCGCTCTCGTGTGGTGGCTGCTGATGCTCTCGCACGCGCTGGTGTTGGGGCCTGTCTGGATTGCCGCGGCGGGCGCCTGGCGGTGGCTGCTGTTGCCGGTGGCTCTGCAGATCGTGTTTTTCTCTGTCTTTGGCCGCGACGTGAGCACCGAGTGATTTTCGCTGCGGCGGTGGCGCGCCAGCGAATGGCCTTGCGTCGCAAGTCTCAGGCGCTCACAGCGGATGACGTGGCTGGAAGCCAAAAGCGGAACGGGGCCAGCATCGGCTGACCCCGTTCGCGGGTGGTACGGCAGCGCGAGCTTATTTCTCCAGCGCTTTCACCGCGTCCAGGGTTTCCTGCACATGCTTGGTCGGGCTGAGGTTTGAATAGACGAAGCTGATCTTGCCCGACGGCGCGATAACGTAAGAGGTGCGGTCCGACCAGCCCGGCCGCATCAGCAGCGTGGCGTCGTACTCCTTGGCGATCTTCGCGCCGGCGTCGGCGGCCACCGCGAACTTGCCGCCGCAATGTTCGGTTTCCTTCGAGAAATCGGCCAACTGGTCGAGGTTGCCGGCGGTGACACCGATCACGGTGGCGTGCTCTGCCTTGAACTGGGGAATCGCTTCGGAGAACAGGTGCGCCTCGACATTGCAGCCGGAGGTATGCGGCGCCGGGAAGAAGTACACCACCACCGGCCCCTCCTTCAGCGCGTCCGCCAGCTTGAAGGTGAAGGGCTTGCCGGCGAGATAGGCCGGTGCGGAAAAGTCAGGCGCCTGGGTGCCTTCCTTCAGTGCGGCGAACGCCGGTGAAGCGAGGGTGGCCGCGGCGACGAGGGCGACGGCGGCGAACTTGATCGAGAGCTTCATGGTGGCTTGTCCTTAGGGTCAACGAGGAGACGGTCGCCACTGTATACGCTCATCGCGCATCAATGGATGCGGAGGTGTGCAAAACAGTTCGTCAGCGGGGCGTGGCGTCCAGCCTAACCTGCGTGAGCAGGCTCGGCTTCCTGCCCATCCGGGTGCCAGTGAAACACCTCGTCGACCCGTTTGCCAAAGATGTACGCGATGTGGAACGCCACATCCAGCGACGGCGAGTAGCGCCCCTGCTCGATCGCGGCGATGGTCTGGCGGGTGAGGCCCACGCGCCGGCCCAGCTCGGCCTGGGTCATGTCCTGCGCGAGGAAACGCAGCAGGCGCACGTCATTGGTCATCGGCTCAGTGGGCAAAGCGCGGTCGCCGGTAGCCGATCACGATCAGCGTATGGCGCACAGCCTCGCTCAACACGATGGCGAGCAGGGCGGTGTTGACGATCTCCCAGCCGGCGCGGTTGAACGGCATCACCACGCCGACCACGATCAGGCCGGTCAGCATGACGAAGTAGGCCACGCGGGTGGCGCGTCCATCGATCGCGCGGTCTCGTTCGTCCTCCAGCAGACGCTCGCCCGCCTGCTGCCGCTTGATGATCAGCAGGCCCACGATGTAGCCCAGGGCATGGACGGTGGCGACCAGGGCAAGCAGGCCAATGCGCTGCAGCATCGTTGACGGCTGCCCGGCGTACAGCCACTGGATCGCGAAATAGACGAAGTACGGCGGGCACATGCTCCACAGAGTGAGCCAGGCGCGTTTCTCAAGTATCGGCATGATCGTGGCCTGCAAGTTTGTTTTGGCTGACTTGATGTTAATTAAAACAAACATGATGTCAATAATTATTTACGGAAAGAAAAGGGGGCTGAGTGAACTTCGGGCAAGATGCGTTGAGGGCACTGCCGAACGGGCTGGCACGGGCTACCCGTTTGCGCGGGCGGAGTGCGGAGATCCCTTTTTTTGCTGCCGACGCCAATCACGAGTGGAGATTTTCAGCATGCGGTTTTCGTCATCCATGGTCATCTTTTTTGCCCTGCTCAACGGCATCCCGTGGGCGTTGCACGCTGGCGGCCAGGTCCCCACAACGACACCGGTCGCCATCAACCCGGTTTACATGGCGGCGCCTGCATCACTGGGCGCCGATCAGGTCGCGTCGATGCAGCAACAGCTGCTCGACTGGCCCCAGTTGAACCGGTACCGCGCCGAAGATGCGCGGCTCGCGCCGCCTGTGGCTGGACAGTCACGGGTGGTATTCATGGGCGACTCCATTACCGATGGCTGGGGCCGCATCAAGGGCAGCACATTCTTTCCCGGCAAGCCTTACATCAACCGCGGCATATCGGGGCAGACCACGGCGCAGATGGTGCTGCGCTTCCGGCAGGACGTGATCGATCTCCATCCGGCGGTGGTGGTGATTCTTGCCGGCACCAACGACATCGCCGGCAATACCGGTCTGGCCACGCTGCCGATGATCGAGGACAACTTCCGCTCGATGACCGAGCTGGCGCAGGCCCACCACATTCGCGTCATCCTCGCTTCGGTACTGCCGACCATTGATTATCCGTGGCAGCCGGGGTTGCAGCCGGCCGCGAAGATTCGTGCGCTCGATGCGTGGCTGCGGACCTACGCTGCCTCGCGCGGCGCCACGTATCTGGACTACTACCGGGCACTTGCCACGCCGCAGGGTGGCATGCGTGCGCGCCTGTCCAGTGACGGTGTGCATCCCACACCCGCGGGCTACGCCATCATGGCACCGCTGGCGCAGCAGGCCATCGAGCGGGCTTTGGCGCGCTAGCCGGGGAGCAGTCGGTCGTTGGGGCAGGCTGGCGCAGACCGACGGCAAGGCATCACTGCCGATGTGGTGCGGACATGGCCGTTGGCGCAGTGCTTGAGTCCTGCCCCGTCAAGGTGGACACCTCCCAAGGAGGGTGAGCCGCAATCAGATTCGCGGAGGTTTTACGCGGCCGCCCCGTGACGTCAGACGCAGGCCGGTGCTTCGACAGACATCGACGCGTGCAAAGATCCTGGTACGCCCACCGCTGAAGGTGACACGCAGATCACGCAGGCAGCCGCCGGCCGGGACATCGAAGGTCAGAGCATTCAGGCCGCCCAGCAGCGGCCGTCCGAGCGCAATGCCCTGGAAGGCATCATGACCCGCTGGTGCGATGGCGAGCGCAGTGACACTGTCGAAGCTGGCGTTGACCAGGTCGAAGTGCCGCTGCGGTGTGCGTGTTGTCTCGGCACAGGCTGCCGATGGAGCGACGAGCAGGTTGCCAAGCGCGATGGCAAGCATGACGGCTGGGATGGTGGTGGGGATCGAATTCATGTGGCGGCTCCGGCTCAGGTGATGGGCTGCCGGCGGTTTGTGCGCACATGGCAGGCATCGCAATAGGGCCGGATGGAGCTGCGTAGGCAAAGCAGTTTGGGACGAATCGTCGTAACGCGGTGGCGAATCGTAGCGATGTCGCGCGTTGCTTCTCAGCGCCTGGCACAACGCCTAGGATGGCCGCTCCAACCTGTGGAATATTCCGCTGATGATGGTACGCCTGGGCAACACGAAGATCGGTCTGTTCCGCTATCTCGGGTTTTGGGCGGTGGTAGTGCTCGTGTTTACGATACAGCGGTCCATGCAAGACGCGTTGTATGGAAGAGACTGGTCGATCTTCGATGATCTTCGCTGGTCGATTATTCAATGGTATTCGTGGGCGGCGCTGGCACCCCTGGTGTTCCATCTGGCGGCGAAGTACCCGATCCAGTCGCCGGTGCGCCTGCGCGGGCTCGGCATGCAGTTGCCCGCGAGCGTGGGCGTGACGCTGCTGGTCATGCTCATCGGCGCCTTCGTATCGACGCCTTTCGAGCCGAGCTCGTTCGATGAGCAGGTCAGGCAGTTTCTCGGGCAGCATTTCGCCACTGGCTTGCTGACCTACTGGTCGCTGTTCGCGATTCAGCAGGCCATGCAGTTCCACGCCGAAAAGACGCGTCGCGAGATCGAGGCGAGCCAGCTGGAGACGGAGCTGGCGCAATCGCGTCTGCGCGCGCTGAAGTCACAGTTGCAGCCGCATTTCCTGTTCAACACGCTGCACGCGATCGCGACCTTGCTGGACGAGGACACGCTGTCTGCCGAAGACATGCTGCTGCGCCTGAGTGATTTGCTGCGTGCGTTTCTCGAAGACCACGATGGCCAGGAAGTCAGCCTGCGGCGGGAGCTGGTGCTGCTGGATCTTTACCTCGGCATCCAGCGCATACGTTTCAAGGACCGCCTCACCACACGGATTTACGTCGCCCCCGATACGCTGGATTGCGCCGTGCCCAGCCTGCTCCTGCAGCCGATCGTGGAGAACGCCATATCGCATGGCATCAGCAAGCGGATCGGCGTGGACTGCATCGAGATCGAAAGCCGCCGCGAGGGCGATACGCTCTGCATCGACGTGCGCAACCGCAATAGCACGCTGGAGACTGGGGCGGCATCCAGCTCGGGACACGGGATCGGTCTTTCGAACACGGAGTTGCGCCTGCGTGAACTGTATGGCGGCATCGCGCAGGTCAGCCTGGGGATGATCTGGCCCGAGGGCGTGGTCTGCCGCCTACGCCTGCCTTTTCGTGAGATCGAAGAGCTTGACGATGTACCGGAGGTCGCGTCCTCGTGAGCATTGCCACTCTTGTCGTGGACGACGAGCCGATCGCGCGCCATGCCATCGTGCGCCTGTTGCGCGACGATCCGGATATCGAATTGCTGGGCGAGTGCGGCGACGGCGCGTCGGCGGTCGAGGCGATTCGCCACCAGTCACCCGAGCTGGTCTTTCTCGACATCCAGATGCCCGTCATGAGCGGCATGGAGGTGGCCGCGACCATCGGTGCGGAGCGCATGCCGGCGACGGTATTCGTCACGGCCTTCGAGCAGTATGCCGTGCGGGCGTTCGAGGCGAACGCAGTGGATTATCTGGTGAAGCCCTTCAGTCGCGAGCGCTTCGCCACGACGCTGCGACGCGTGAAATCGCGGCTGTCAGCGGGTGAAGGCGCGGGCAGGGATGCGTCCACGCAGATTCTGCAGGCGCTGCAGGCGTTGCGCCAGCGCGACGAGCACATCCAGCGTCTTCCCGTGCGTATCGACGAACACATCAGCTTCATCGACGTTGAAGACATCGTGTGGATCAAGGCCAGCGGCAACACCGTGCAGATTCATCTGGCCGATCGCGTCCATGAAATGCGCGAGACCATGAGCGCGCTCGCCGAGCGGCTCGATTCGCGCCATTTTGCACGCGTCCACCGCTCGGCCATCATCAACGTGCGCCGGATCAAGGAGATCCATCCGTGGTTCAACGGCTATCACGTCGTCACCATGGATACCGGACAGAAGCTGCGCATGAGTCGCTACCAGCATGAAACGTTCCTGCGTCTGGTCTCGGCGCGCGGCGGGAACCCCGCGGAGTAGGGGCGCGACAACGGGCAGCGGCATGGTTCCTCCCCACCGCCAGTACTTTCCAGGTTGAAGGACCAAACGCGACTAGCCAGACACGCATGCTTCGCGTGATGGTGCTAAGTTCGTGCCCCTGTTGGTTTCACTACTGGAGTACCCATGTCCCTTGCTTCTGTTGCCTGGATGCCTGCTGGCAGGCGCCACACGCTCGCACGTCTTTTCCTGGCGGTATCGACGGCGCTCACCGCCACGGCTGCTGCTGCACAGGACGCGCGCAGCGCCCAGGTGCCGACGCCGCAGGACACGCCGTATCCGGGCACCATCGCAATCAAGGTCGATGCCAGTGATACCGCGCAAGGCATCTTTCGCGTGCACGAAACGATTCCGGTCACGGCCGGCGCCTTGACGCTGCTGTACCCGCAGTGGATTCCCGGCGACCATTCGCCGACCGGCCCGATCGACATGCTCGCCGGCCTCAAGCTCACGGCCAACGGGCAGCAGTTGAAGTGGAAGCGCGACAAGTACAACGTGTATGCCTTCCATCTCGAGGTGCCTGCGGGCGTTGCCACACTCGAGGCGGACTTCCAGTACCTGTCATCCCGGGACGGTGGGTTCGAGATCACCGACCGCATGATGGACATGGAGTGGAGCAAGGTGGCGCTGTACCCGGCCGGCCACTTTTCGCGAGGCATCACGTTCGCGCCGAGCCTGACCTTGGCGCCCGGCTGGCAGCTGGGCACCGCGCTGGAGACGGCGTCGCAGTCGGGCGACACCATCACGTTCAAGCCGGTGACCTTCAACAACCTGGTCGATTCGCCGGTCTATGCGGGCAAGTATTTCAAGCGCGTGGATCTCAACCCTGGCGGTGATGCGCCGGTGCACCTGGACATCGTCGCCGATGCGCCGAAGTACCTGGAAATGACACCCGAGCAGTTGAGTGTGCACCGCGCATTGGTGACACAGGCGGTGAAGCTGTTCGGCTCGCACCACTACGATCACTACGATTTCCTGTTCTCGTTGTCGGACGTGCTGGCGGGCAACGGCACCGAGCACCATCAGTCCAGCGAGGACGGCATGGGCGCTGACTACTTCACGGCCTGGAACGAGAACGCACCGGGTCGCGACCTGCTGGCGCACGAGTACGCACATTCGTGGAATGGCAAGTTCCGTCGCCCCGCGGATCTGTGGACGCCCAACTTCAACGTGCCGATGGGCGATTCGCTGCTGTGGGTCTACGAAGGGCAGACGCAGTATTGGGGCTTTGTGCTCACCGCGCGATCCGGCATGTGGACACCGCAGCAGTTCCGCGATGCGCTGGCGATGACCGCAGCCAACTACGATCGCAACCGCGAAGGATTTCAGTGGCGCACGCTGGAAGACACCACCAACGACCCGACTGCCGCGCGCCGCGCACGCCTGCCGTACCGCAGCTGGCAGATGAGCGAGGAGTACTACAGCGGCGGGCAGATGATGTGGCTGGAAGTGGATGCCAAGCTGCGCGCGCTCAGTCATGATCACAAATCACTGGACGATTTTGCGCGCGCCTTCTTCGGCGTCGACAACGGCAGCTACGTGACCCGGACCTACACGTTTGACGACGTGGTCGCGGCGCTGAACGGGGTCGCACCGTTCGACTGGGCGAACTTTCTGCATGGCCGCGTCGACACGTTGAATCCGCCGCTGGGCGACGGCATCGCCGCCACCGGCTGGAAGCTGGTCTACACCGACAAGGAAAGCGCCTACGAGAAGCAGTACAACAGCCGGCCGGAATCGCCACGCCATCTGTACAACTTCACCTGGTCGATCGG
>JBBQQL010000123.1:0-12732 GCA_038215995.1 Lysobacterales bacterium | reverse complement strand
TTTCGGCCCGGTTTGAGGCCACCTCTGCTAGAATCGCCGGCCGCAACCCCGCTCTCTTCCAAAGTCGAAACCATGGCCAGACCACACGTCACGATCGCGGCGCGCGCCGCGCGTTCAGCAGGCAATGTGATCCTGCGTTACATGAATCGCATCGACGGCCTCAACATCGTCGAGAAGCAGCAGATGGATTTCGTCTCCGAAGTCGACAAGCTGGCCGAGGCAGAGATCATCAAGGAGCTGCGCCGCGCCTATCCGGACCACGCCATCCTCGCCGAGGAAAGCGGCGCGACCGGCAGGGGGCCGCTGCAGTGGGTGATCGACCCGCTCGACGGCACCCACAACTACCTGCGCGGCATCCCGCACTTCTGCGTGTCGATCGCGCTGCTGGACAAGGGCGTGCCGATTCATGCGGTGGTGTTCGACCCGCTGCGCGACGAGCTGTACACCGCCAGCAAGGGCGACGGCGCCTATATCAACGACCGCCGCATGCGCGTATCCAAGCGTGAAAACCTGGGCGGCGCGATGATCGCCACCGGCTTTCCGTTCCGCCAGCGCGAGCACCTGGTGCCACAGATGGACATGACCCGCGCGATCCTGGGCCAGGCCGAAGATATCCGTCGCTCCGGCTCGGCCGCGCTGGATCTGGCCTATGTCGCCGCCGGTCGCTACGACGGCTACTTCGAGATTGGCCTGAAGCCGTGGGACATGGCTGCCGGCGTACTGCTGGTGCACGAAGCCGGCGGACGCTACTGCGACTTCGCCGGCCGCGACGGCATCCCCGAAAGCGGCAACATCATCGCCGGCAACCTCAACGTGGCCAAGGCAATGGTCGATGCGATCGGTCAGCAGGCAACACCGGTGCTGCTCAAGGCCTGAACGAATCACCCGGTTTAAATAAAACAAGGCGCCTGCAGGCGCCTTGTTTTTTGGGCAGATCAGATCGCGCAGCGGACGTGAAAGTGGCCGCTTGCCGCCGCTCAGCGCGGCGACTCTCCGCTGTCGCGCAGCACTCCTCGCAGGAACGGAATGGTGATCCGCCGCTGCGCCGCCAGCGAGGCCTGGTCCAGACGCTCCAGCAGATCGAGCAACGCCCCCAGGTCGCGCGCATAACGGGCGAACAGCCAGTCCAGTACGCTGTCGTCCAGTTCGATGCCACGCGCCACCGCCTGCGCCTTCAGCACGACGCGACGCTCCTCGTCGTCCAGCGGCTTCAGTGCTAACTGGGTGCAGGCACCGAGCCGCGAGCGCAGGTCGGGCAGCTCGACACCCAATTGCAACGGGGTGGTTTCTGCGGCGAACAGCAGCGCGCCGCCCTCTGCCTTGGCCTGGTTGTAGAGATCGAACAAGGCATGCTCGGCGTCGCGATCACCCGCGATCACGCCAAGATCATCCAGCGCCAGCAGTTCGCTGCCACTCACCCCACGCAGCGCCGCCGCACGATCAGCCAGTGCAGCCAACGGCAGATATTGCACACGTCGAGCCGCCGCACTGGCGGCCTGGCAGGCGGCCATCAGCAGGTGGCTGCGACCGCTGCCGCTGGTGCCGTGCAGATAGACCCACGGTGCGCCAGGCTCCAGCGCGAGCGCCTGCACTGCCGCCAGCGCCGCCGCGTTGGCGCCCGCGTGGAAATGCTCGAAGCGCTGGCGACGTGGCCAGCGCAGCGCCAGCGGCAACTGCGGAATCATGGCTTTGCCTGGTCGTCCGGTGCTGTCGGGATCACCTCTCTGGCGATATCCACCTCGCCATCGGCACACACCGCAACATCGACTTCGGCAATGACGGGATCGACCGATCCCGCCTCGTTGTAGAGCTCGCTGTGCCGATAGCGCTCGAGCAGGTAGCGCAGCAGCACCATGATCACCGACGCCGCCGGCAGGGCGAGCAGCACGCCGAGGAAGCCAAACAGGTAGCCGCCAGCGAGCACGGCAAAAATCACCGCCACCGGATGCAGGCCGATCTTGTCGCCGACCAGTTTGGGCACCAGCACGTAGCCTTCCAGCAATTGCCCCACCAGAAATACGCCACCGACAAGCAGCAGATGAGTCCAGTCGCCGTACTGCACCAGCGCGGCGATCATCGCCGCGACGAAACCAATGATGAAGCCAAGATACGGCACGAAACTGAGCAGCCCGGCGACCATGCCGATCAACGGCCCTACAGCGAGCCCGGCCAGGCCCAACCCGGCGCCGTAGAACACCCCAAGCGCCAGCATCACCAGCATCTGCCCGCGCACGAAGGCGCCCAGGATGCGATCCGACTCGTGCGCCAGGTGCGCGATGGTCGGCTGCAGCGAACGCGGCAGCATGCGGTCGATCGTGCCCACCAGACGGTCCCAGTCACGCAACAGATAGAACGCCACGACCGGAATAAGCACCAGGTTCGTCAACCACATCGCGATACCCACGCCGGAGCGTGAAACCTTGCCAAGCACGGTCCCGGCTACGTCGCCGATCGAGCCCAGGTGCGACTTGATCGCCTCCAGCAGGCGGTCACTGTCGAAGGTATGCGGATCAAGATGCAACTGCCCCTGCAGCCAGGGCCACGCCACATTCTGCGCCCAGGCGCCATAGCGAGGCAGGTTGTCGATCAGGTTCTCGACCTGCCTGACGACCAGAGGAACCAGCAAAAGCAGAACGCCAATCACCGCGACCAGCAACACCACGAAGACGATGGTGGCCGCCCAGGCGCGATTGAGGCCCACGCGTTCCAGCCGATCAACCAAGGGATCGCCCAGATAGGCCAGCATGGCGGCCACGGCGAACGGCATCAACACCGGCGCCAGCAGCCAGATCAGGTAAACGATGACCGCCGCAATCGCGAACAGCTGCCAGCGTCGTGACACGTCGTGGCCCACCCCCTAGCGCCCCTGCAACCAGCGCAGGTTGGCATCGGCACCGGGGTGCGCCTCGCCCTGCAGCAGCAGACGTCCGCCGGCAGCGAGGTTGGCGGCCAGGCCGCTGATCGGCAACGTCGTCTTGACCAGCAGCAATACACCATCGTTCTGCGCACCAACGGTAGTCACCTGTTGCACCGATGGCGTGTTCTGCAGGATGGAAAGCAGGCTGGCATAGTCCGTCGCCGAGCTCACCCCGCTGATCCAGAGCTTGCCCATGCTCGCGCTCGCGCCGATCACGTTGAGCTGTTTGCCAAGACGATCGACCATGCCATTGGCCGCGTCGGCGAGCAGGACATCCTCACTGGTGCCCTGGCCGCTCCAGTGCTGCGCCTGGCCACCGGAAATCAACGTCCAGTCTGCCAGGCCGCCGCGCAACTCACCGACCAGCACCAGGCCGGTGTGGTACTGATCATTGATGGAAGCCAGCGAACCAGGGTCGGTGGCAGCAACCTTGGCCGTGTCCAGCGCACTGCCCGGGACAGGCAACACCACGGTGGTTCCGCGCGAAGCCGCCGTCGAAGTCAGGCTGGCCAGGGCGGCCTGACCAAGCAGGTTGCCGTCCGCGCCCTTGACCAGCAACAACACCGGTGGCTTGATCCCGGCGCTGGCCACACCCAGTCTGGATACGAGCCGTCGGACCGAGGCAGGCGAAAAATCAACGTTCAGGACCATCCCGGTAGCGGCCTTCTGGTACTGGAATTTCTGCACCAGTGAGGCCGCCCCGGTCAATGCGGCGCCGTAGCCGGGATTGCTGCGCAGATCCTGCCCACCAGCGATCCTGGTCATCACCTGCCCCAGCGCCGTGGCAAAGGCCTGATCGCGCTGACCATCGCTGGTGTCGGTGACCGGCACGGTCACCGAATACGGTGACCCCGCGGCCTGCGCGTGTAGCACCGGCAATGAGGCAAAAGCCAGCAACAGGGTAACGATCAACAGGCGGGACAGGCGCATGGTCACGGGCATCTTCGATGGAAAGCTCCGGGGAAGTCTGCCCAATCACGCACCCAGCGTCCATCAACACAGTCAGGCAACTGATCGACTGGCCCACAAACTGCTAAACTTTCGCGTTTCATCCACGCCGGTTTTCGCCATGTCAGACGCCCTCACCTACCGCGCAGCCGGTGTTGATATCGATGCCGGCAACGCCGTGGTCGAACGCATCAAGCCGCTGGTCAAGCGCACCTTTCGCCCCGAAGTGATGGGCGGACTGGGCGGCTTCGGCGGCCTGTTCGACCTCAGCGGCCGTTACAAGGAGCCGGTGCTGGTCTCCGGCACCGACGGCGTCGGCACCAAGCTGAAGCTGGCGCAGATCCTCAACCGGCATGACACGATCGGCGTCGATCTGGTCGGCATGTGCGTCAACGACGTGCTGGTGCAGGGTGCCGAGCCGCTGTTTTTCCTCGACTACTTCGCCACCGGCAAGCTGGACGTGGAAACCACCGTCGCCGTGGTCGGCGGCATCGCCAGGGGGTGCGAACTGGCTGGCTGCGCGCTGATCGGCGGCGAGACCGCCGAGATGCCGGACATGTATCCGCCGGGCGAATACGATCTTGCAGGCTTCACCGTCGGCGCCGTGGAGAAGTCGCAGATGCTCACCGGCGAGGCGATCGTCGCCGGTGACGTGATCCTCGGCGTGGCTTCGTCCGGCCCGCATTCGAACGGCTACTCGCTGGTTCGTCGGATTCTTGAGCGAGCCGGCAGCCCGCTGGACATGGACCTTGGCGGGGTGACGCTGGCCGACGCGCTGATGGCGCCAACCACCATCTACGTCAAATCCATGCTGGAGCTGATCAAGACCGGTTCGGTGCATGGCATGGCCCATATCACCGGCGGCGGCCTCAAGGAAAACATCATCCGCGTGGTACCCGAGGGCCTGGGCATTGCACTGGATGCCTCCAGCCTGGTGCTGCCGCCGGTGTTCGACTGGCTGATGCGTGAGGGCAACGTGGCACGCGAGGAAATGTGGCGCACCTTCAATTGCGGCTTCGGCTTTACCGTGATCCTGCCGGCGGGCAGCGTCGCTGCCGCTTCGGCCCTGCTCGCCACGCATGGCCTGGCCAGCTCGGTGATTGGCCAGGTGGTGACCGCGACGGGTGACGAGCGCGTGCGGATCGGCTGATCCTGACGCCTTCACGCTGTCGATGATGACGCCCCCTTTGCCCCGCGTTGCCGTGCTCGCCTCCGGGCGCGGCAGCAATGTTGCCGCCCTGCTGCAAGCCCGCGCACGCGGCGAGTTGCCCGTGGAGTTCGTGCTGGTGGGCAGTGACAAGCCCGATGCCGGCGCACTGCGACTGGCCGAAGCCGCCGGCATTCCCACACTGGCGCTGGATCCGCGCAGCTACCCCGACCGTCTCGCATTCGATCTGGACCTGTTCGAACGCATCGGCGCGAGTGGCGCGCAGTGGCTGGTGCTGGCCGGTTACATGCGCATCATCGACGGCGCCGCACTGGCTCCATGGGTCGGCCGCATGATCAATATCCATCCCTCGCTGCTGCCGAAGTATCGCGGCCTGCACACGCATCGTCGGGCGCTGCAGGCGGGCGACCGTGAGCATGGCGCCAGTGTGCACTTTGTCACCGCCGAGCTCGACGGCGGCCCGGTGATCGCGCAGGCACGTCTGACCATTGAGGCTGGCGACGACGAGCACCTGCTGGCGCAGCGACTGCTACCGCTGGAACATCGGTTGTTGCCAGATGTTTTGGCGCTGCTGGCCTGTGAACGCCTGCAGTGGGGTGGCCAGTCGGCGCACTTCGATGGCAAGGCACTGGCGCAACCACTGCTGCTTGGCGCACAGGGGTTGGCGCCGACGGAGTGATCCACGGTTCAGCCCCGCGCGGGCAGACTCGGCGCATGACTATCCGACCTTTCCTCGCCATCTTCCTCGGACTCGGCTTGCTGCTCGGCAACCGCGCCGCCGCAGCCGCGCCGCCGACCGCCTTCACCGCCACCTACAACGTGCTTCAAGGTGGCGAGCAGCAGGGCGTTGCCACCATCACCCTGCGCCCCGATGACCACGGCAAGTGGACCTATCGCAAGGACGTCAAGAGCACCGGTGGCCTGGCGGCCATGTTCAGCGCCAGCGTTCATGAGACCTCGACCTTCCGCTGGAAGGGTGACGTGCCCGAAGCGGTCAGCTACGACTACCAGTTGCAATCAGGCATCAAGAACAAACAGCGACACCTGCGGGTCGACTGGGCGAGCGGCCAGGTGACGGTGGAGGAAGGCAAGGGTCCCATGAACTACCCGGCCAGCGCCGGCATGGTTGAACGCAACACCTTGCCGCTGGCACTGGGCATCGCACTGCGCGACGGCCAGCAGCAGGTCGCCATGCCGGTAGCGGTGCGTCAGGCCGTGCAAATCCAGAACTTCAAGGTAGGCGGCAAAGAGTCCGTTACGGTTCCCGCTGGCCGCTTTCAGGCCGAACGTATCGATCGCACCGACGCCGATCGCGGCTTCAGCGCGTGGTACGCGCCCGCACGCTATCCGCTGCCGGTAAAGCTGTCGCAGCACGACGGTGGCGACATCGTGATGGAGCTGGTGAGCTTCCGGGCCAACTGACCCGCTGTTGCAACCAACGAAAAAGCCCGGTTCCCCGGGCTTTTTCGTTGGTTGCGGAACAGCCTGCTCAGTTCGGCAAACGGCGAATTTTCGCGCCAAGCACGCCGAGCTTTTCCTCAATGTTCTCGTAGCCGCGATCAATGTGATACACGCGATCGACCACGGTCTCGCCCTTGGCCACCAGGCCAGCCAGCACCAGACAGGCCGAAGCGCGCAGATCGGTAGCCATGATCGGCGCACCGCTCATCTGGGATACGCCCTGGACCACCGCGGTATTACCCTCAAGCTGGATATTCGCGCCCAACCGCTGCAGTTCCTGGGCGTGCATGAAGCGATTCTCGAATACCGTCTCGGTGACCACGCCGGTGCCCTCGGCGATGCAGTTGAGCGCGGTGAACTGCGCCTGCATGTCGGTCGGGAACGCGGGATACGGCGCGGTGCTGATGTTGACTGCCTTGGGACGTCGCCCACCCATGTCCAGCTCGATCCAGTCGTCACCGCAGGAAATGTGCGCACCGGCCTCTTCCAGTTTGGCCAGCACCGCATCCAGCGTATTGGCACGTGCATGGCGTGCCCGTACCTTGCCGCCCGTCATTGCCGCACCGACCAGGAAGGTACCGGTCTCGATACGATCGGGCAGCACGCTGTACTCGGCACCGTGCAGGCGTTCGACGCCGTGGATCACCATGGTGGACGTGCCGGCACCCTCGATCTGCGCGCCCATCGCCATCAGGCAATGCGCCAGATCGACCACCTCGGGCTCCTGCGCCGCGTTCTCGATCACCGTCGTGCCTTGCGCCAGGGTCGCGGCCATCATGATGTTCTCGGTGCCGGTGACGGTCACCATGTCCATCAGGATGCGCGCGCCCTTGAGCCGATTGGCCTTGGCCTTGATGTAGCCGTTCTCCACCGTGATCTCGGCGCCGAGCGCCTGCAGGCCGCGAATATGCTGATCCACCGGGCGCGAGCCGATGGCGCAACCGCCAGGCAGCGAGACCTCGGCCTGACCAAAACGCGCCACCAGCGGGCCCAGCACCAGGATCGACGCACGCATCGTGCGTACCAGGTCGTACGGGGCCACGCAGGTGCTGGTAGTGCGGGGGTCGACATGCATCTTCATGCGGTCGTCCAGCACCAACTGCACGCCCATCTGGCCGAGCAACTCGATGAAGGTGGTGACGTCGTGCAGGTGCGGCACATTGCCGATACTGACCGGCTCGTCGGCCAGCAAACATGCGGCCAGAATCGGCAATACCGCGTTTTTCGCGCCAGAAATGGCGACCTCGCCTTGAAGCGGCGTACCGCCCCTGATCAGGATCTTGGCCATGGGTTTCCTCGGATAAACGGGAGGGGAAGTGCGGCAGCGACCATTACTGGCGCGCCGCGGCTTCCTCGGGGGTCAGGGTTTGCAGGGCCAGCGCATGGATCTCGCCGCCCATCAGGACGCCCAGGGTGGCGTATACAAGCCGATGGCGCGCCAGCGGCAACTTGCCGACAAACTGGCTGGCGACTACGGTGGCTTCGAAATGCACGCCATCGGCGCCGGCCACGTCGGCCTGCGCACCGGGCAGGCCGCCTTCAATCATTGCCTGGATGCGGGCTGGGTCCATGGGGGTTCCTGCGAGAGCTTGAGTCGGCAAAATGCTGGATTCGATGGCAACCGGAATCCATTGCACTGACTTATGAAGGTAAAATGCGAATGTGCCATGGTAATGGAAATCCGCTGGCGCAGAAATGACGGAGGCTCCCTCGCGGGAACCATCCCTGCCCCGCACCGTGTACCGGCAGCAACCGCCCCTCTTTTTTCGAGCGCTCATGAACGCACGCATTGCCCCGCACACACCAGCCGAGCTCAATCCGGAAGCCATCATCCGCAGCGCATGCACCGTGATCAGTACGGAAGCGGCAGCGGTGGATGCACTGGTGCCACGCATCGGGGCCGAGTTCGTCGAGGCGTGCCGTTTGATCCTGGCCTGCAAGGGCCGCTTGATCGTCAGCGGCATGGGCAAGTCCGGGCATGTGGCGCGCAAGATCGCCGCCACCCTGGCATCCACCGGCACGCCGGCATTCTTCGTACACCCGGGCGAGGCGAGCCATGGTGACCTGGGCATGATCCTGCCGCAGGACGTGGTGCTGGCGATTTCCTACTCCGGGGAAACCGATGAGTTGCTGTTCATCCTGCCGGTGATCAAGCGCCAGGGCATCCCGCTGATCGCGATCACCGGCAAGCCCGGTTCGTCCATGTCGCGCGAAGCCGACGTGCATCTGGATGGCAGCATTTCGAGCGAAGCCTGCCCGCTGGGCCTGGCCCCGACCACCAGCACCACGGTGGCGCTGGTGCTCGGTGACGCCTTGGCGATTGCCCTGCTGGAAGCGCGCGGCTTCACCTCCGACGATTTCGCTCGCTCGCACCCCGCCGGCAGCCTGGGCCGACGCCTGCTGCTGCATATCAGCGACCTGATGCACACCGGCGACAGTGTGCCGAGGGTTCCACCGGACGCCAGCCTGACCGCGGCGCTGATGGAAATGACCCGCAAGCAGCTCGGCATGACGGCGGTGGTCGATGACGACCAACGCCTGCTCGGCGTGTTCACTGACGGCGATCTGCGTCGGGCGCTCGACGACGAGGGCGTTGATTTGCGCGGCTCCACGGTAGCCTCGTTGATGACCCGCGGCCCGAAGACCATCGGCGCCGACAAGCTGGCCGTCGAAGCGGCAGAGCTGATGGAGAGGCATCAGATTCATGCCCTGCTGGTCATCGATGATGAACAACGCGTGGTCGGGGCGCTGAACATTCATGATCTGCTACGCGCCCGTGTGGTCTGATCTGACCTGATTTGTCTCGACAAGTCAGAACATTCAAGCAAGCTCGTTCTTTTGCTCCAGCACCCCAGACTCCAAGCCGTGTCCAATTCTCCCTACCTCTCCAATCTCTCCGCCAACCTGCTCGAACGCGCCGCGAAAATTCGTCTGGCGGTATTCGACGTGGATGGCACGCTGACCGACGGCCGTCTCTGGTACGCCGAGGATGGACGCGAGACCAAGGTGTTCCACGTGCACGACGGGCTTGGCCTGAAGCGATTGCAGGCAAACGGTGTGCAAGTCGCCCTGATCACCGCACGCATCAGTCACCCGGTAGCACGGCGCGCCGAAGAACTCGATATTGCCCACGTCTACCAGGGGCAAGGCGACAAGCGCGCCTGCCTGCTGGAACTGCTCGACGCGCTGCACCTGCAACCAGAGCAGGCCGCCTTTGTCGGTGACGACCTGCCCGACCTGGCGCCCATGCGCCTGGTCGGCATGGCGGTGGCGGTGGCCAATGCGCATCCATGGGTCGCCGAACAGGCGCACTGGCAGACCCGCCAGCGTGGCGGCGAAGGCGCTGCGCGCGAGGTTTGCGACCTGATCCTGCATGCTCATGGCAAGAGCGACACCGAGCTGGAGCGCTGGCAATGAGCCTGCGACGATGGCTGCGCGATCGACGCCTGCCTGCCGCCGTCGTGCTGATCGCGCTGGCGGCAGGCATCAGCCAGCTGCTGCTGTGGTGGATGGGGCCAGCACCGCAAACCCATGATTTCGTGGGGCCACCGCGTTCGGGTTATACCCTTGTCAATGCCAAGGTGACCGAATACAACGCGGACGGCCAACCCGGCATGCGCGTGCAATCGCCACACATCGAGCGCCGCGAGGGTGACGATTCGCTCTACCTCAATTCACCCACATTCCAGATGCCCGCCAGGCAACCGGGAGTACCGGAGTGGCAAGGCGAATCGCTGTACGGCTGGGTCAACAAGCCGGGGACGTTGCTCAAGTTGCAGGGGCCGGTCTTCATCCATCGCCCCGCCTATACCGACCAGCATGGCGCAGCACAGCCGGAAACCACCATGCATACGTCCGAAGTCACCGCGTGGCCGAAGGAAGATCGCATGGCGACGGCGGAGCCAGCACATATTGTGCAAGGCGCCCGTACAATGGACGGCATCGGCATGCGTGCCAATCTCGACGACAATCATCTGGAGCTGCTCGATGCTTCGCACATCGTTTTCCCGCCACGCGCGCCCAAGCCTTCGTCGGCACGGTCTTCTTCGGCCCGGCCTGCTCCTGCTCGGACTGCTCGCGCTGCAACCGGCCGTGGCCAGACAGGATGACCGCAGCAAGCCAATGGACCTGCACTCCGTCTCCACCGACGGTTTCAACCTGCCCAATACCACCACCACCCTGACCGGCAATGTGATCGTCACCCAGGGCACGCTCAAGGCCACCGGTGACAAGGCCCTGATCTCCATCGACGGCGACACTCAGATCAGTCGCATCGTGATCCTGGCCGGCAAAGGCAAGCTCGCACATATCGAACAGATTGACGACGCCGGCAACCTGATGACCGGTGACGCGGACAAGCTCGACTACGACAACATCAACGGCATTGCCGTGCTCACCGGCAACGCCGTGGTGCATCAGCAAGGTCGCGGCGAAGCGCATGGCGACAAGCTGACCTACAACACCCAGACCTCCCAGATGACCGGCAGCAGTGGCAACGACGGGCTGGTGCACATGGTTTTCCTGCCCAAACCGAAACCTGCTGCAACACCCGCCAGCAGCAAGCCCGCTACCGAACCGACGGCGAAACCCGCCGCAGCAGCCAGCAGCCCGACGCCGCAAGGACAACCCTAAGTCCATGCTTTCCGCCGAAGGTCTGCAAAAAAGTTTCAAGGCGCGCCAGGTCGTGCGCGATTTCGCCTTCTCGATCCGTGAGGGCGAGGTGGTGGGCCTGCTCGGCCCCAACGGTGCCGGCAAAACCACCTGCTTCTACATGGTGGTGGGCCTGGTCGAGGCCGATGCTGGCTCGATCAAGCTCGACAAGCAGGACATCACCGGTCTGCCGATGCACGCTCGCGCCAAACTCGGCATCGGCTACCTGCCACAGGAAGCCTCGGTGTTCCGCCGGCTCAGTGTGGCCGACAACATCATGGCCGTGCTGGAGTTGCGCGACGGGCTCAGCACCCAGCAGCGCAACAACGAGCTGGAGAGCCTGCTCGACGAGCTGAAAATCGCTCACATTGCCACCCAGAAGGGCATCAGCCTGTCGGGCGGTGAACGGCGACGGGTGGAAATCGCCCGCGCACTGGCCGCGCAACCGCGCTACATGCTGCTGGACGAGCCGTTTGCCGGCGTCGACCCGATCTCGGTCGGCGAAATCCAGCGCATCGTGCGCCACCTCAAGGAGCGCGGCATCGGCGTACTGATCACCGATCACAATGTGCGCGAGACTCTGGGCATCTGCGACCGCGCGTATATCCTGAATGAGGGCGAGGTACTTTCGCGCGGCACGCCAGCGCACATTCTGGCTGACGAGAAGGTGCGCGAGGTCTATCTAGGTCGCGAATTCCGCCTCTGATCCGTTGCCCCGTGGCGATTTGGCCCGGTTTATCTGCCAAGGCTATGGCTGCATCCTCAGTCACGCGCTAGGATGGATCCACGTTCCTTCGACCTGGCTGGTATGAAACCTGCACTTCAGTTTCGCCTGCACCAGCAGCTGACCCTGACGCCTCAACTGCAGCAGGCGATTCGTCTGTTGCAACTGTCGCAGCTGGAGCTGGAAGCCGAACTGCGGCAAATCGCCGAAGGCAACCCGTTGTTGGAGTTCGCCGAGGAAGCAGAAGACGGCGAGACCGCTGACGAGAACGCCACGGAAGACGAGTATCCGACCGTCGAGACGGTGGTCGCGCCGAGCAAGAGCAGCGACGGCGAAAGCGAAGAGGTCAGCGACTGGAGTGATTCCGGCGCCGCCGCCGAATCGCCGATCGACTTCTCCAGCAGCAGCGTGAGCAGTAACAGCAGCGCCTCGCGCGGCGACGATGAGTTCGAACCGCAAAATGCGGCGCCGGAAACCTTGCAGCAACACCTACTGTGGCAGCTCAACCTGGCATCGTTCGACGCCCGCGAGCGAATCATCGCCACGGTGCTGATTGATGCGCTCAACCCTGCCGGCTATCTGACTGAAGGCCTGGAGGCGGTGCTCGCCGCGTTGCCCGCGGACCTCAATGCCAGCATCGCGGAAATCGAAGCGGTTCGTCACCAGTTGCAGTGTTTCGACCCTACCGGCGTGGGCAGCATTGACCTGCGCGACTGTCTCAGCGTGCAGCTGCAGCAGTTTGCCGCGGATACGCCGCACCGGGATCTGGCCTTGCGCATCGTCGACAGCGAACTGGAGTTGCTGGCCCGCAACGATATCGCACGGCTGGCGCGGCGCCTGCGCGCCGACGAGACCGATGACACT
>JBBQQL010000122.1:0-12808 GCA_038215995.1 Lysobacterales bacterium | reverse complement strand
TACGCATCGACCTCGCGCAGCAGGGCGATCTTGTCCGGGTTGGGCAGGCTCTCGACCGGATCGATCGCCGGATACAACTGGCGCGCACCGTTGAGTGCGAGTGGCCGGCCGGCGCCCTTGCCATCCTGCGCGATCGCGCGTGCGGCGCGGGAGGCCTCCAGCAACTGCGGCAGCACGATTTCGTCGGAATAGGCGAAGCCGGTCTTCTCGCCGGACATGGCGCGCACGCCGACACCTTGCTCGATCGAATGGCTGCCGTCCTTGACGATGCCCTCTTCCAGCAGCCACGACTCGCTGCGCGAGTGCTGAAAATACAGGTCCGCCGCGTCGATCGACGGCCCCATCAGCTGGGTGAATACGCGGTCGAGATCGCCGGTGGCAATGCCGCCGGGGGCCAGCAACTTGCTTTCGGCGAGGGTGATCAGTGAGTCCATGGGTCGGGGGTCGTCTGCGGTCGGTCAGGAACTGTCCCATATGGGGCTCTCGCCGGACGGTTTAAAGCCTTGTACGCTCGGCGGCAGATGGCTCGCGGCGCGTATCGCCGATGCCGACGCTACCCATGAAGGACTACCCATGAAGGATCGCCCATGAGTCAACATTCCAAACGTGAGGCCGCACGCAAGGTCATCGGCCGCGCCGTGAAGCCGGTGGTGGAAACCCGCGAGTTGCTGCATGGCGACGGCGAGCTGAAACCGGGGTTGGGCCAGGTCAGCGGCGTGATCGCCCTGTCGCTGGGCTTTCTGTGCCTGCTGGCCGTGCTGGCATTCCACTTTCCGCAGTACCTGACCACGCCGGACCTGCGCCACAAATACTCGGTGGACGTGCTGCGCCAGGTGCTGCTGGTCGGCTTGCTGGTGGCTGGCGGCATGTCGCTGGGCAACCTGATTCTCAACCGCCAGCGCAACCTCAATATCGTGGCCTTCCTGCTGGTGGTGGCCGCGACGGCGCTGGGCGGTTCGCGCGTGCCGGTGGGCAATTTCCCCGATCACACACCGTATATCGGGCTGGACTGGTTCATCCTGGACCTGCTCGGCTCCACCCTGATTTTCGTGGTGATCGAGAAGTTGTTTCCGCTGTACCGGGGCCAGACGATTTTCCGCAAGGAATGGCAGACCGACATGAAGCACTTCGCGGTCAACCACTTCATCGTGGGACTGGCCTTGCTGACGGTGAACTTCCTGCTGCATCACATGTTCGGCTGGCTGGTCAGCAGCCACTTCCAGCAGACCGTGCAGCACATTCCGTTCCTGCCGCAGTTGCTGCTGTGCGTATTGGTGGCCGACCTGGCGCAGTACTGGACGCATCGCGCGTATCACGAAATTCCGTTTCTGTGGCGCTTCCATTCGGTGCATCACAGCGTGAAGACGATGGACTGGCTGGCCGGCTCGCGCCAGCACATGCTGGAGCTGATCGTCACCCGCGTACTCGTGCTGGCGCCGCTGTACATCCTCGGCTTCAGCGAGGCGGCGATGAACGGCTACATCCTGATCGTGGGCTTCCAGGCGGTGTTCAACCACGCCAACGTGCATCTGCCGTGGGGCCCGCTGAAATACGTGTTCGTCACGCCGAATTTCCACCACTGGCATCACGCCTCCGACGACGAAGCGATCGACCGCAACTACGCCGCGCACTACGCCTTCCTCGACTACCTTTTCGGCACGGCGGTGAAGTCGAAAAACCGGTTCCCCGAGCGGTACGGCGTGGTCGGTGACTACATGCCTGACGGATTCGTCAAACAGCAGGTGTTTCCATTTCGACGCAGCAAACCCTCCAACGATTCGCCTCGGTAACGCCTGAGGGGAATCACCGTTCGACCGAACTGGCCGCGGCGGGTACGGCCACGCTACCGGCCGCGGCCGGGCCCAGCAGGGGCGGCTGCACCGGGGCGACGCTGCCACGTTTTTCGATCAGGGTGATCACCGGCGCATCCCAGCTGCCGGTGATCCGGTAGCGAGCGCTGGCCGCCTTGTTCAGCCCCTTGCCAAGCAGACCTTGCACGGCAAGGCCGGCGGCAGCGCCGATCGGCCCGCCCACCACCGCACCGACCAGCGGCAGGCTGTTGCCGACGTGCGGCATCACATGCATCTCCTGATCGTAGTCCCTGGCACGCAGACCGGTGCGACCGGTGATGCTGATGTTCGCTGACGGACCGGCGATCACCAGATCCTTGGTCGTGGCGTTCCCGCTGGCGAGATGGAAATTGCCGGTGATCGAATCGAAGCCCAGGCCCTTGCCGAACACGTCGCCGAAATCCAGGGTCAGTCGGCGCGGCAGATCGGCCAGCGAAACCAGGCCAAGCAGGCGCCCGACGCCGGGCGAGGTGACCTCGGGTATCCGGCCATCACGCACGTCGATGCTGAGGCTGCCATTCATCGTGGCCAGACTGATCTCGCTGGGACCGCCCGGCCAGGTGGCATCGAGCTGATCGTGCGTCTTGCCACCATGCACCAAGCCATCGAAACCGAATGCGCCGAGCATCGCCCCCAGATCCTCGGCGGCGAAGCCGATGCGCATGTGCGTGGCGCTGTTGCTGGCACTGCCATTCCAGTCGCCGCTGGCATTGATCTGCACCTGACTGGAGAGCGCACGCAGTTGTTCGATATGCATGCCAGCCGGCGTCGGCCAGGTTTCCAGGCGAGCCTCACCGAGTTTGGCGTCACCCAAGCGAAGCGCACCGACCCATAGATGGAATGGCGGCAGCGCCGCCGGATTGACGCCGGTGTTGGCCGGATCGGGCGGCGTCACTACGACCTGCGGTACGGCGACGCTGGTTGCCGCGGCCGGCTTGCCGCCAGCATGGGATTCACCCTGCGCATGCTCCGCGTCAGACGTAGCGGGCGCCGAAGGCCAATACAGCCGCTGCAGCCGCGCGGTGACACCGCGCTTGCTCAGTTCCTGGCTGGGTATCCGGAAATTGCCGAGCATGGCCGGCCCGCTCACATCCACGTTGAGCAGATCCGGTTGCGGCGTAACGTCGAGCTTGAGTGCTCCCAATGGACGGCCAAACCAGATCGCCTGATCGGTGCTGACGTCAACACTTTCCAACCCCGGACCACCGCCACCGCTACCGCCCACCGCCTGCTGCACCCAGCCGGTGACGTCCAGCGAGGCGGCGTGGCCACGGATACGAAGATCGCGCGGAGGCAAGGTTTGCGGCATCTCATCGCCGAAGGCCAGGGTGGCGGCCAGCGGATGGGTGTCATCGGCGAGGCGGAAGTGAGCTCGCATGACCTGCCCCAGCGCCACCTGCATGTCACTGCCATCGACCGGCAAACTCATGCTCAGATGCAGCGGCAGGCTGGTTTCCGCCGGCTTGTCCAACGGTGCCGGCAGCTTCAGCGCCATGCCGGTCAGCGGCGAGTCCACGCTCAGCGTCTGTGCCAGTGCGTCGCTGCCCGCATGGTGGGCAATGCTGAAGCCGATGGTGAAATCGCTGCGCCCGTCGGCGAGCGGACCCAGCCACGCCAGCGAGGGATAGTCCTGCACCAGCTCGGCGATGCTGTAGGCGCCCTGCAACTGCGCCGACAAAACGGTATCGGGGTCACTGTTGGCACCGGCGACGGCGAGGGTCAGCGTCGAGGGCTGGCCACGGAAACCGGCGTTCAGCGGACCGGCCTGCATGCCATGCAGATCGAAGCGCAGCGGCCCGTTCAACTTGTCCAGCTTGAGCTTCCATGCGGGTGCCGTCAGGTCGGCGTCCTTCAATTGGGCATTACCCTCCAATTGGGCGTCCGCGGGATGCTTGAGCGGCAAGCTCAGGTGGAAACCGAAACTGCCCGTGCCGCCTACCATCAGCTTGGCCAGAGTATCGGCCTGGTGGATGCCGATGGGACTCTTGCGCACAAACTCCATCAACTTGCCGCCACTGGCACTGCCGTGCACATTGAGGTCGAGCACGCCATCGGCGAAATCGGGAATCAAGGCCACCGCGCTGTCCGTCTTGACCCCCAGCGACTGCCCGGCGCTGACTTCGACCAGCATCCCGTTGTTGACGAAGTTGGCGACGGCACTGACTCCCTCGGCCACCGGCCAGTCGTTGCCGTAATTGAGGGTGAGGCCGCTGATCACGGCATGCGCCTCGAAGCGCCCTTCGTTGTGACGAAACGGCCAGTCCGCCATATTGCCGCGCAGCAGCACCTGTGCCTCGTCGACCTGACCGGCCACCAGCGCACGGTCCAGCCAGGCGATGGTGCCCGCCGACAGTGATGTGGTTGGCCAGAACAGTTTGGCGGCGAGCACATCGGCATGATCCAGCGAGGCATAGACATCGACGAACGGTGCGCCTCCCTGCGCCGGCAGGATGACCTCGCCGAGCGCCTGGCCGGCATAACCGGCACCGGCGAAATCCAGCGTATCCACGCCGATATGCCGCTCACCATCCTGCGACCAGAACGCCAGCGTGCCCGCCAGGTTCGACAACACAAACGGCTGCCGGAAGGCTTCAGGTACCTGTACGGTGGCCGGCTGTGCTGGAAGCTCCAGCGAAACCGCCTCGGCATCGCCGCGCAGTTGACCATGCAGCCCACTCACCCCGGGCAGCTTGCCGACCGGGTCGATCGCCAGGCCGGCGAAAAGCACGTCGACCGACTGCAGGCCACCGGCTTGCGTCCACTGCATCGTCACCTGGCTGAGGTCGCCACGCGGATGCCCGCTACCCAGCCACTGCGACAGCGCCGGCGACATGTGCGGTGCCAGCGCCAGCCACGGCAGCAGCGGTTGCAGTTGCAACTCGCGCGCCGCCACACCCACGCTGGCCTGAGCGGTGCCCGGCTGACGCAGTGCGAGCACCATGGCGCTGTGATCGTCACCCGCCCAGCTCAGCTGGTAGCCCTCGCCGGTGCGCACCAGACCCGCCAGACCATGCAGCGCAGCCACGCTGGCCACACCCCCCCCGGGCGCGCTCACCAGCAGCGTATCCAGATCCAGGCGGACCACGCTGCGGGTGACGTTCCCCTTGTTCCAGTCCAGCCACGCCGATACCCGGCCAGCACCGTGCTCGACCGAATAGCCGTCCATATCAATACCGTCCAGCAAGGGCTTGAGTTCCGCTCCGTCGACGCTCGCCCATACCTGGCCGGTACTTCCATCATCACGAAAGCGCCCGGCCATGCGCACCGAGGCCGCCGCCACGCCTTCACGCTGCAAACTGCCACCGACGCGGATCTGGTTGCCCTGATGGCTCAGGCGCAGCTGCGGGGACAGCAGCGTGTAGTGCTTGTCGAGGACACTGTCGGTGACCGCAATGCGCAAATCTTCCAGCCACAGATCCGCGGACAGCGGGCCCAGCGACAGCGGCTGCCGATCCTGGCCACCGGCAACGCCGATGCCATTGACGTGCCAGCCCGCGGCATCACGCAGCAGATCCAGTTGCAGGCCATGTACATGGAAATTGATCAGGTGACGGGAGGGCAGCAGCCAGCCACCAAAATCAAGCTTCAACTCGGACTCGGGCAACTGCAGCAGCGGCCCGCTCTGGCCGGCCGCCGCCCCGATGGTCACCCCATGCATCACGAACTCGGGGCCAGAGCCGGACCAGCGCCCCTCCATCGAAACAAAACTGACCGGTCGCTGCAGGCGTGCGCTGAGTTGCGCCGCCACCCAGGCCGGGTGCCGCGCCAGCAGTGGCAGGGTCAGCTGGGCCACCGCTGCCAACACCGCCAGTGAGATGACCGCGATGCCGACGAGCCAGCCCAGGCCTCGCGCACAGCCATGCAGACGTCGCCGCCACAGCCTGTTCACGCGCGGCGGTCCAGGCCGGATTTAGAGCAAGACGACATCAAACTGTTCCTGCGAATAATGTTCTTCCGCCTGGAATCGTATGCTTTTGGAGATGAACTCTTCCAATTCGGCTACCGCACTGGACTCTTCCTCGAGGATCCGGTTGACCACCAGCGGATTGGCCATCACCAGCAGCTTCTCGGCGTTGAACTGACGCACCGCGCGGGTGATCTCACGGAAGATCTCGTAGGTCACGGTTTCGGCGGTTTTCAGTACCCCGCGCCCGTTGCAGGTCGAGCACGGCTCGCACAGCTGTCGCGCCAGGCTTTCAGTGGTGCGCTTGCGGGTCATTTCGACCAGGCCCAGCGCCGACATCGGGTAGACCGTGGTCTTGGCGTGGTCGCGCGCCAGCCCCTTGTTCAACATGCGCAGCACTTGCCGCTTGTGCTCCTCATCGATCATGTCGATGAAGTCGATGATGATGATCCCACCCAGGTTGCGCAGGCGCAGTTGCCGCGCCGCCGCCTGCGCCGCCTCCAGGTTGGTGCGGTAAACCGTCTCCTCGAGATTGCGGGTGCCCAGATAGGCGCCGGTATTGACGTCGATCGTGGTCATCGCCTCGGTCTGGTCCACGATCAGGTAACCACCGGACTTCAGCGGCACCTCCTTCTTCAATGCCCGCTGCATTTCATCCTCGACGCCGTAGAGATCGAAGATCGGCCGCTCGCCGTCGTAGTGCTCCACCCGGTCGTCCAGTTGCGGCATGAACTTGTGCACAAACTTGACCACCTTGTCGAAGGTCTCGCGCGAATCCACCCGCACCTTCTCGATATCCTCGTTGAGCATGTCGCGCAGGCTGCGCAGCGGCAGCGACAGCTCCTCGTAGACGCGCTCGCCCATCTTGGCCTTGGCGATGTTCTCCTGCACCACGCGCCACACCTTGGTCAGGTAAGCCACGTCGAAGGCCAGTGACTCGGCGCTCTGCCCCTCGGCATTGGTGCGCACGATATAGCCCAGCGGGTTTTCGCCGATAAGCGGGTTGAGCACGTCCTTCAGCCGCTGGCGCTCGGCTTCGTCCTCGATCCGCGCGGAAATGCCCAGCGTGCGCGCATACGGCAGCAGCACCAGATAGCGCGATGGAATCGACAGATGCGCCGACAGGCGGGCGCCCTTGGTGCTGATCGGGTCCTTGACCACCTGCACCACGATCTCCTGGCCTTCGTGCACCAGCTCGCTGATCGAGGGTATCTGGCCATTGCCATTCGGCTCCGCCCCGTCCGCCGAGGGGACCACGGGCCGCACGATATCGGAGGCGTGCAGAAACGCCGCCCGCTCCAGCCCGATCTCGACGAACACCGCCTGCATGCCGGGCATCACCCGCTGCACCCGGCCCTTGTAGACATTGCCGACATAGCCGCGACGGGATGCCCGCTCGACGTGGACCTCCTGCAGCATGCCGTTCTCGACCACACCGACCCGCGTTTCGCGCGGTGTCACGTTGATCAGTATTTCTTCGCTCACCGCATACTCCCAAGACAGGCCATCTTTATAGCGGCTGCGCAGGCAGACTGTCGATGCATACCGCACACCACGGCCCGTTGGAGCGTTCTTGCTTTAGCATGGAAGCGGACCCGAACGAGGCCGCGCATGAAACTGTTGTTGGTGGAAGACTCCGAACGCCTGCGCCAGACCCTGCGTCACGGGCTGCAGGGCGCCGGCTTTACCGTGGATGCGGCGGCCGACGGGGTGGAAGCCTGTGGCTTTCTCGAAAGCTACGGCTATGAACTGGTAGTGCTGGACCTGATGCTGCCCCGGCTGGACGGCATTGGCGTGCTGCGCGCCCTGCCCAGCGGTGGACAGCGGCCGCGCGTGCTGGTGCTGTCGGCGCGTGATCAGGTAACCGACCGCATCGAAGCACTCAATGCCGGTGCCGACGACTACCTGGTCAAGCCATTCGCCTTCGATGAACTGGTTGCCCGGCTTCACGCACTGGCACGCCGCCCGCAGGAGGCACAGCCGCTGACACTGAGCCATGGCGCACTCGAATGGGACCCGCGCGCGCACTGCGCCAGTGTGAACGAACAGAGGCTACCGCTGACCCCGCGCGAATTTGCCGTGCTGGGCCTGTTGTTGCGCCATCGCGGGCGCGCCTTCACGCGACTGGAAATCCTGGAGCGCACCGCCGGCGCTGACAGCGAGGTGTCCGACCGCAGCGTGGAAGTGCTGGTGTTCGGCCTGCGCCGCAAGCTGGATGCCGCCGGCCTGCCAGGCCTGATCGAGACCCGCCGCGGCGCGGGATACCTGATCCCTTGAGCGCCCGGTCAGCATGAAGCTCGCTTCGCTATCCGCCCGCATCACTGCCTTGCTGGTGGTCACCAGCCTGCTGATCCTCGGCGGTGGCGCCAAGATGATGGACTGGCGAGTGGACCATGAGCTGGAAGGCCGTTTCAGACAAAACCTGCTGACCCAGGCCAATGCGCTGAGCACGATGATTCAGCTGGAGCAGGACGATGCGCTGGGCGAGGCGCCCCCGCATCGGCATCCCGGCGTGCTCGGTGCCGACACCCCGACCTATTACGAACTGCGCTGTGACGGCATGCCGCCATTGAGCAGCACACCGCCCCCGCCGGCCACGCCAGCGGACTGGCCGGGACTGACCAGGTCCGAGCCGCGCTTCGGCGAGCTGCAGCACGGCCACCAGCGACTGGGTACGGTGCAGTACACCTTTGCCGTCAGTCCGACCGGATCCAGCGAGCAGCCCGCACGATCCCATGCGCCTGACAAACCGCAGCGGCACTGCGCCCTGCTGTTCGAGCAGGATCGCACCAGCACCAACGAAATCCTGCTGGCAATCGACTGGATCCTGCTGCTGAGTCCAGCCCTGGCGCTGACCATTGCCCTGGTCGCGGTACCGCTGATCGTGCGCCGTGGTCTGCGCCCGATGACCGCCCTGGTTGACCGCATGCACACCATCGGTCCACATGCCCCTGGCCAGCGGCTGGCCATCAGCGGCATCCACGAACTGGATCCGCTGGTGACGCGCTTCAACGACGTGCTCGCACGCATGGACGACGGACTCGCCCGTGAGCGTCAGTTTGCCAGCGGACTGGCCCACGAAACCCGTACCCGGCTGGCTGAGCTACGCGCCTTGACCGAGGTGGAGGCGCGCTATCCCACTGGCCGCAGCCTGCCTGACATCCTCGGTGAGATAGGCCAGATCGGCGCGGAACTGGAAGCCACCGTCACCGCCCTGCTGCTGTTGACGCGGCTGCAATCCGGGCTCGAACAGGCGCGCCCTCAGTGGTTACCGATGGACAGCTGGCTGGAGCGCCAGCTGCAACGGCAACAGCCTCTGGCATGCAGTCGCGGGCTCACCTTGCACAATCAGGGCTCGCCGCCAGTTTGCCTGCATACCGACCCGGCCCTGCTGGAGGTAGTCATAGGCAACCTGCTTGGCAATGCCTGCGCTTACGCGCCCGCTGGCGACATCGTCAACTTGCGTCTGAGTGCGCTTGGTCTGGACATCGACAATGCCGCCCCCGAATTGAACGCCGCCGACCTGCCCCACTTCGGTCGTCGATTCTGGCGCAAGCAACTGCCGCATGCCGGCCATGCCGGGCTGGGCCTGGCCCTGGCCAGCGCTTCGGCAGAGGCTCTTGGACTGCAACTGGAGTTTCGGCTGGATGAAGCGCAGCGCCTGCATGCCATGCTGACCTGGCCACGCGAGATCATCCAGCGGATACCCCTGCCATGACCAAGGCTTTTCCACGCAAGCCCATCCTGCTCGCCTGGAGCGGCGGCAAGGATTGCCTGCTCGCCCTGCAGCGCCTGCTGACCGATCCGCAATGGCAGGTCGTCGGTCTGCTCACCACGATCAACCGCAACTACCAGCGCGTGGCAATGCACGGCGTGCAGCGTGATGTCTTGCTGGCGCAGACGGCCGCGCTCGGACTGCCGTTGCTGGAGGTACTGCTGGATTGGCCCGGCAGCAATGAAGCCTACGAAGAGGCCCATGCCCAGGCCCTCGTGGAGGCGCGCATGCGCTGGCCGGGGATTCGCCACTGCGCGTTCGGCGACCTGTTCCTTGAGGACGTGCGCGACTACCGTGTGCGCCAGCTTGGCCGCGACAACTGGCGCCCGGTGTTTCCGCTATGGGGCGAAGACACCGCCGCGCTGTCGCGACGCTTCATCGCCGAAGGCCATCGCGCCATGTTGTGCTGCGTCGATACCCAGCAACTGGATGCAGGCTATTGCGGGCGTGACTACGACGCGGCCCTGCTCGATGCGCTACCGGTCGGCGTTGACCCTTGTGGCGAACGCGGTGAATTCCACACGCTGAGCTACGCCAGCCCACTTTTTCGCCAACCATTGACACTGCGACGCGGCGAATCCGTGCTGCGCGACGGCCGCTTCCAGTTCACTGATTTCCTGCTCGATGGCGAGCCCGCTCATCATGCCCCTGCATTCTGAGGTGATCCTGCCTGACGTGCTGCGCGCCGGGCTGGCGCTGGTGTTTTGCGGCACTGCAGCCGGTCGCCGGTCGGCCGCGGAAGGCGCTTACTACGCTCATCCAGGCAACCTGTTCTGGCGAGCCCTGTTCGAGACTGGCCTGACTCCGCGCCTGCTGGCGCCAAGCGAATTTATGCAATTGCCCGGTTGCGGCATCGGCCTTACCGACCTGGCCAAGCACCATGCCGGCAACGACAACGAACTGCCCCGCGATGCGTTCGACCGGGCGGCCTTGATCAGCAAGATCGAGCGGCATCAACCCGGCATCGTCGCCTTCACCAGCAAGAATGCCGCACGCGCCGCACTTGCCCGCCCGGTCGACTATGGCGAGCAGATTGAAGTGATCGGGAACACACGTGTGTTCGTGCTGCCCTCCCCGTCTGGGCAGGCGCGCGGACACTGGCGCATTGAACCCTGGCAGCAACTGGCCGACATCCACCAGCAGCTGCTCGAACAGGGCGACCGCTGACTGACGCTCAGTCGACCGGCGTATGCCGATCGCGGCCCACGGCTTCAGGCCGCACCGCCGATGCCCGGTTCGACCAGCTGCGGCGGATGTAACTGACCACCGCGGCGACTTCGGCATCACTCAATTGCTGTGCGAACGGCGGCATGGAATACGGCCTTGGATACGCCTTGGTCATCGGCGCAAAGCCGCCGAGCAGCACCGCGCGGGTAGCATTGATGCCGCTTGGCTCGAGCACCGAGGGGTTGCCATCGAGTGGTGGATAGACTTCGGCCACGCCGCGGCCGTCCTTGCCGTGGCACGCCGCGCAACGTTCGCCGTACACCTGCTCTCCCTGGTGCAAGAGCACATCGTTTTGGGCGCTCGTCGGAATCTGCGTCGGCGCTGCACGCGGCGGCAGGGAGACCAGATAGGTGGCCATCGCCTGCAGGTCATCGTCAGAGAGGTGCTGGGTGCTGCCGACCACCACGTCAGCCATCGGGCCAAACGCGCCGCCCTTCTCTGACTGGCCGGTTTTCAGCAGTTGCACGATGTCCTGCGCGTCCCATCCCTGCAAGCCGCCATGCGCTCCGGTGCTCAGATCTGGTGCGTACCAGTTCTGCACCGGGATCTGACCGCCGCCGAGCATCTGCGCCTGCGGCGTGCCACCCCATCTATTGCGAGCAGCATGGCATTCACCGCAGTGACCCAGGCCCTGCACCAGATAGGCGCCGCGATTCCACTGTGCGGTCTGCTTCGGGTCGGGCTGAAACTCACCAGCGCGGAAGTACAGCTTGCGCCAGGCCACCAGGCTTTCACGCCGGCTGTAGGGGAAGCGCAGGGACCCCGGATCCGTCGACCGCTGTACCGGCGGCAGCGACTGCAGGTAGGCGAACATGGCCAGCGCATCGTCACGCGTGACGTGGGTATACGAGGTGTACGGAAAGGCCGGATACAGCAGTTCGCCGCCACGACCGCGCCCGCTATGCAGTGCCTGCCAGAAATCCTCGAAGTTCCAGTCGCCCAGCCCGGTCTCGTGATCGGGCGTGATATTGGGCACCGGAATATTGCCGAACGGGGTAGCCAGCGAACGCCCTCCAGCCATCGGCTTGCCGCCCTGCGCCGTATGGCAACCCGCGCAGTCGGCGGCTTTGCTCAGGTAGTCGCCGCGGGCAATCAGGGCCGGATCGCGCAAGGTTGCCTGGCTGACCGTCGCACCGGTATCAGAGTGATGCCCCAGATCCGCAACAAGAAAGATCCAGCCGGCCAGCAGCACCAGCAGCAAGGCCAACAACGCGAACAACCTGCGCAACCATTTCATGGCGAGCTCGCCTTGGCGCCCAGCACGCCGCAGGGCAACGGCGGATTGACCGTACCCGCCGCCTGCGGGTGTGTGTCGGCCGGCAATTCGCGACTGGCCAGCGCCGCGGCGACGGCGGTGATGTCCGAATCCGCGAGCCGCCCGGCCACCACCGCCATGCAATCCGGTGCCAGCGTGGCGCGGGTATGTGTGCGCCACGAGCCCAGCTGGGCGCTGACGTAGTCATACGGCAGGCCAACCAGCGCGGGCGTGGAGGGCTGCACCCCGGTGAGCTGGCTGCCGTGGCAACTGGCGCAGGCGGGAATCTTGCGCGCCGGGTCACCGTGGCTGATCAATTGCTCGCCCCGCTGCAGGGTCTGCGCGGACACCAACGGCACCGCCGAGCGCTGATAAGGCACTTGCTGGGCGGCGAAGTAGTCGGCAATTTCGCGCATGAATGCCGGGCTCAGCTGGCGCACGGTGTATTCCATCGGCGCGTAGTGGCGCAGGCCGCTCTGGAAACCCTGCATCTGCCGCACGAGGTAGTCCGCCGGCTTGCCCGCCAGTCGCGGAAAGTAGCCACTGCCTGGTGTGCCTTCGCCGTGCACACCGTGACAACTGGTGCAGGCAGCTATCCGTTGCTGCAAGGTGTCGGGGATGACTGGCGCACCATCAGCCGCAAGGACTGGCTGGCTGGCCAGCAACGCGCATGCGCACAGCGCAAGGACAGCAACGAACTGGGCACGACGATGGCGGGCGCGGCTGATCATCGAGGTATTGTACGCGAGCATGGCAGCGGGAGCGCAGCGGTTAGCGGAAAGCAGAGATGCCGCGCC
>JBBQQL010000121.1:0-13233 GCA_038215995.1 Lysobacterales bacterium | reverse complement strand
GCACGGCTCACGGCCTTCGCCGGCGATTCCTCACGTGCCGGCGCTGATCTCGATGCCCAGCGCGGCCAGTCGGTCACGTTGCCGGAGTGCCAGCGCCAGTTGGGTCAGCACCAGGTCGCTCAGCTCATCGCCGGCGCGGGCCTCGGCAGGGGCGGGCGAGATGCCATCGGCATGCCGCGGTGTGGCGGCGCTGTTGGTGGCCAGGGCCTCGGCGACCTGTGCCAGCGCCAGCACGGTGCCCGCGCCCGCCTGTTCCACCGAGGTCAGTGCCGTGGGGTCGGTGATGCGCTGCCGGTGCGCGCCCAGGGTCGAGAGATGGCCAAGCAGGATGTGCGCCGAGGTCAGGAAGCGCAGCAGCAATTCACTGCCCTGCTGGTGGCGATCAGGCTCGCGCAACATGCTGCCCAGCACGCCACTCAGGGCGGCATGGGCGTTGTGCGCGTCGCGACGGGCAATGCGGTAGTCGAGGTCGTCCTGCCGTCCGCTGGCGTACTGCGCGATGATCTGTTCCAGATAGCGCGCGTCGGTGCGCAAGGTATCAGCCAGCACTTCGTTCAACTGGCGTCGATGCCAGTCCGGCAGGATGAACCAGGTCGCCAGCGCGGCGATGCCGGCGCCGATCAAGGTATCCAGCAGGCGCGGCCACATCACTTCGTAGCCGCTGCCGAGCTGGTTGAAACACAGCACCACGAACAGGGTGATCGCCGCCGTGGCCAGCGCATAGCCGCGGTGCCGGGCGGCGAAAAAGACCACGCCGGACACCACCACCAGCAGCAGCTGGGTCGGGCCGAACACGAACAGGTGCAGGGCGGCCCAGCCCGCGACCAGGCCGGCGATGGTGCCAGCCACGCGCTGCAGCAGCCGGCGGCGGGTGGCGCCGTAGCTGGGCTGGCAGATCAGCAAGGTGGTCAGCAGGATCCAGTAGCCGTTTTGCGGGTGCACCACGTGCAGCACCGCGTCACCCAGCAGCAAGGCCACGGCCAGCCGCAGCGCGTGGCGAAAACGCAGCGAGCGCGGCGTGAACTGGATGCGGATGCGTGCCCAAGCCTCGGCCGGCGAACGCGGCCCCGGGTCCTGCAATGCCTGGTCCACGGTCACGCCCGGCGCTGCTGACGAGACACTGCCGCTCAACTGCAGCTCAATCGCCGTCATGTTCCGATGCAGCGCTTCCAGCGAATGCATCAACGGTTCCGCCGGCGGCGGGGTTTGCTGGCGCAGGGCGGCAATCGACTCGGCGACGTTGTCCAGCGCGATGGATGCTTCGGCGGTGGCTGGCACGGCGATCTGCAGGCGCAGTGCTTCGGCGCGGCGGCGGCAATGGTCGGCCTGCAGCTCCAGCAGGCGGGCACAGCGAAACAGCACGTCGCTGTGGAAAAACGCGGTGGCCAGTGCGTCGTACGGGTAATGCGACGAGCTCACCCGTTCGTGGATGTCCTGCGCCATGAAGTACTGCTGCAGTCGCGCCGCCGTGGCACCACGCGGCCGGCGTGTGCCGATCCGGTCGATCAGCACCAGACGCGTGTCATTGAGCGCCCTTACCACGCGTTCGTTCTGCCGCGCTAATGCCAGCTGCAGCGCCGCCCGATCCAGCCCGGGCACCGGCACGAACAGCGCCGCCTTGGCATCGAGGTAGCCGCCCAGCGCATCGAACAGCCGCGCCAGCGACTGGCGTGTCGCCATCTGCGGTGCCAGTGCGCTCCACGCCAGCGAAAGTACGCCATACCAGGTTGCGCCCAGCAACAGCAGCAGCGGCTGCGACTGCGACAGCATGTCGTGGGTGGCGTGGTACGGCAGGTCGGCGCCGATCATGCTGTACACCGACAGGATCAGGGTCGCGCCGGCGATGGTGGCGTAACGACCGCTGATCGCGCCGAGCATCACCAGTGCAAACGTGGCCAGCGGCAGTGCCAGCGCAAACAGCAGCGGCCAGGGCATCAAGTACTGCACCGCATAGGCGGTGACGGCGAAGCAGACCAGGGTCAGCAGCAAGGTACCCAGACGGCTGCGCCAGTGATCCTCGGTTTCCGCCAGCGCGCAGGCAATCGCGCCGAGCAGGGCGGGAATCGCCTCGGCAAAGCGGTTGCCGGGCAGGCACCACAGCACGATGCCGCCCAGCGCCAGCGCTACCCGCACGCACTCGGCAAAGCGGTCCGAGCCGCGCAGCAGGCGCCAGAAATGGAGTGGGGCGGACAGCATGTTCATGCTGGTGAGCATACGTGACGCGTGTGCGCCAGGAGCGCGGCGCCGCCAAAGAAGACGCCGGCCATCGGGCCGGCGTCTTCGCTTGCGGCGGCTGGCGCTTACTGACCGCGCATGCGGCCCTGGAAGCGGGTGCCGCCATTGCCCATGTGCGGCAGCTTGATCTTGCCGATCACGTTGATGCGCTCTTCGGCCAGACGGTCGGCGGCCAGGTAGGTCGGCACGTTTTCGGTCTTGCTGATCTCGAAGATGCGGCCCAGGTTGTAGTAGATCTGCCGCATCATGCGCATCGCGCGCTCGCGGTTGTAGCCGTCGATTTCCAGCGAGATGTTCATCACGCCGCCGGCGTTCACCGCATAGTCCGGCGCGTACAGCACGCCGCGCTTCTGCAGCTCGTCGCCGATCGCGTCGGTGGCCAACTGGTTATTGGCCGCGCCGCAGATGATCTTCGCCTTGATGCGGTCGATCGTCTGCTCGTTGACCGTGCCGCCCAGCGCGCACGGCGAGTACACGTCGGCGTCGACGTCGTAGATCTCGTCCAGGCCCACCGCCTCGCAGCCCAGCTCATCCACGCAGCGCTGCACCAGTTCCTTGTTGATATCGGTGACGAACACCTTGGCACCCTGCTCACGCAGCAGCTTGATGAACTCGCTGCCGACATGGCCCGCGCCCTGCACGGCATAGCTGTACTTGCCCACGTCCTCGTTGCCGAACTTCTCCTGCAGTGAGGCCATCAGGCCCTGCAAGGTGCCGTAGGCAGTGAACGGCGACGGGTCGCCCGAACCGCCATGCACCTGGTGCACGCCGGTCACGTATTCGGTTTCGCGGAACACGTATTCCATATCGTTGACGTCGATGCCGACGTCCTCGGCGGTGATGTAGCGGCCGTTGAGCGAGTTGACGAAGCGGCCGAACGCGCGGAACAGCGCCTCGGACTTGTCCTTGCTCGGGTCACCGATGATCACGCCCTTGCCGCCGCCCAGGTTCAGGCCGGCCACCGCGTTCTTGAAGGTCATGCCGCGCGACAGCCGCAGCACGTCGTTCAGCGCCTCTTCCTCGGTCTTGTACGGCCACATGCGCAGACCGCCGAGCGCAGGGCCCAGCACCGTGTTGTGAATCGCGATGATGGCCTTCAGGCCGGCGTCCTTGTTGTGGCAGAAGACGACTTCTTCGTGACCCGTCTTGGCGATGGTTTCAAAAATCATTGGAACGGTAACTCCGTTGATTGGCGGTGCCGGGGAGGGCATCTGCAGAAGGTCGGCGGGGCATGCTGAACCCGCCTGAGTGGATGAAACCTTGGAAACTCATCGCCCCGGACGGGGCCGGGGCGATGAATGAAGGCGCGCAGTTTAGTACGTCGCTTCCCGCTGCGGTGACGCGGTGCATCAAATCGTGGCGTATTTGCGGCCCCTGCAAGAGAAATGCCCCGCGGCGCGGGGCATTTCGGGGCACAGCGGGCGCCGGGTATCAGCCGCCCAGCCAGACACCGGCGCGCCAGTGCCAGCCATCCCCGCGCCGTTCCCAATGCGGGTGCGCATAGTGATAACCGGCGCGGACCGGTTCCCAATGGCCACGCTCGGCCACGTAGCGGCGGCCGTTCCAGCGCCAGTAGCCATGCGCCCAGAGGTAGCCGGGCCGCGGGCGTACGTTCTCCACCACCCATATCGGCGGCGACTGCGGCACCACCACGTCCACGTAGGTCCGCGGCGGCGGGGCCCGTTCGACCACGACCGGGCGGCGGTGCACCGGTTCCACCACACAGCCGCCAGCCAGGGCGGTGATGGCGACCATCGAGGCCAGGGCGACAATACGAAGTGACATCAGGGGCTATTCCTTGTGCGTCGTTTGAGGAGGCTTGCTGCGCCGGTGTGGCGGGGCCACGTGCCGGCGCGAATGCAGCGGTACATGGCAGTTTCTTGTTGTATCAGCGGCCCCAGCGGCCATCGCGGAAACGCCAGTAGCGGCCCTCGTGCACCCAGTGACCCGGGTGGTAGAAGTAGCCGCGGCGCGCGGGCAGCCAGTAGCCGCCGGCCCAGACATGCCGGTGCGCGCGCTGGTCCCAGCGCCAGTGGCCCGGCGCCCAGACGTAGCCTCGGCGCGGCGGCGGTGCCCGCTCGAAGCGCGGCGGCGGCGGTGCCACCCCAATGCCGACGCCCACGCCGACGGACACCTGGCCGGCCGCCAACGCCGGTGGCGCGTAGGTTGCACCGGCCGCGGCAAGCCCGAGCCCGGCCAGCAAAGTCAGCTTGAGAGTCATGCTGTTCATCGAGGATCTCCTTGAAATGGCGAGCCGCACCATGCGGCCTGCAGGGTAAGAGAACGAACGTGGCCGGCACTTGTTGACGCGGTAAAGCTGGCCCGTTCAGGTTCGCGATGGAAAACCGCCCGGAAGGCCCCGCGCCGGCCATGCGGTGATGTGAGTACGACCCAAACCGGTATCGAAAGACGGCAAGCGGGCGCATGGAGCGCTTGCGAACGTTGCGCTATGCTGCGGTGCAATATGTCGTTCGTGCGCCAGCCCGCTGCGCCAGCAAGCGGGCCTGGCCGGTCGATCATCTCGACGCCCGGAGCCCTGCCATGACTCGTCGTTCCGCTGCCACGCCCGTGCCGCCGGCCCTCCCTGCGAGCCGGTTCAAGCTGGGCACCGTGCGTGCCGGCTTTGCCCTCGGCAGCCGTCTGATGCCGGCGCGCACGCTCAGGCACGCCACCCAGTTGTTCGCCACGCCCTTCGCCAGCAGCCGGGCGCGTGCGCTGGCCAGCGCGCCCGACCCGGCCATGCAGCGCGAGGAGATGATCATCAGCCACCAGCGCATTGCTGTGTACCGCTGGGGCGACCCCATGCGCCAGCCGTACGTGCTGATGGCGCATGGCTGGTCCAGCTTCGGCCAGCGCTTTGCGTCGTGGGTGCCGCACCTGCGTGCGCTCGGCTACGCGGTGGTCAGCTTCGACCAGCCCGGCCATGGCCGCAGCGAAGGGCGCTACTGCACGCTGCCGGATTTCGTCGACACCATCAGCGAGCTGGGCCGTTGCTTCGGCCCCGCCGCGCTGGCCATCGGCCACTCGATGGGCGCCGCCGCGCTGGTGCTGGCGCAGGACGAGGCCTGGCAGGCGCGCAAGCTGATCCTGCTGGCACCGGCCGAAGACATGGTCGCCGCCACCGATCGCTTCTTCCGCATGGTGCGGCTGTCGCCGCGTCTGCGCGGGCGCTTTTTCGACTGGCATGAGCGCCACACCGGCACCCATCCCGAGCAGTTGCAGGTACATCGTTACCTGCCGGTGCTCGGTCAGCCTGGCCTGGTCGTGCATGACCTCGACGACGTCGAGGTGCCGTGGGAAGAGGGCGAGCGCTACGCACGCCACTGGCCCGAGGCGCGCCTGCTCACCACCGAGGGGCTGGGCCATCACCACATCGTCGACGCGCCCGAGGTGATCGAGGCCGCGCTGGCCTATCTGCGCGGTGACGACATCGGCACGCGCGTGGTCGGCAGCGCCAACCTGGCCCGGGCCATCTGATCCCGCCTTGAGCGCGACGAACCCCGTCACGCGTCCCCTGTCCCCCGCGCCGGGGTTCGTCGCGCTCTCCCGTCAGCGCATGGCCGTACGCTGCAGTACGTCGGCCGCTCCAAGCGTCGAATGCTGAACCCCACTAGAATTCCGGGGATCAAGCACACGAAGTTCGGAGTCGCCATGAGTTCTCCCGCCAGCCACATCCCCGCCAGCACCGCGCCGGCCGACACCACCCCGCTGCGTTTTGTCACCGCCGCCAGCCTGTTCGACGGCCACGATGCGGCGATCAACATCATGCGTCGCATCATCCAGGCGCAGGGCGCCGAAGTGATCCACCTCGGCCACAACCGCTCGGTCGAGGACGTGGTCCGCGCCGCGCTGCAGGAAGACGCCGACGCCATCGCGCTCAGCTCCTACCAGGGCGGCCACGTCGAATACTTCAAGTACATGATCGACATGCTGCGCGAGCGCGGCGCCGGCCACATCCGCGTGTTCGGCGGCGGCGGCGGCACCATCACGCCGGAAGAGATCAAGGAGCTCGAAGCCTACGGCGTCGAGCGCATCTATCACCCCAATGACGGCATGAAGCTCGGCCTGGTCGAGATGATCGAGGACGTGATGGTGAGGGCGCGGGCAGGGCGGGAACGGGGAACGGGGAACGGGGAACAGAAGCCAAAGCCCGTCCAGGCCCAGGTTGATATCGACGACGAAATCGCGGTCGGGCAGATGCTGTCAGCGATCGAGGATGGCGCTTTCTCCGATGCTGAATTGGCCAAACTGCGCAAGGAATGGCGCGGCCCCCACCGTTCCCCGTTCCCCGTTACCCGTTCCCCGACTCCGGTACTCGGCCTCACCGGCACCGGCGGCGCCGGCAAGTCCAGCGTGGTCGACGAACTGCTGCAGCGCTTCCTGCACGCGGTCCCGCATCTGCGCATCGCCGTGCTCGCGGTCGACCCGACGCGTCGTCGTTCTGGCGGAGCCCTGCTGGGCGACCGCATCCGCATGAACTCGTTGCGCAGCCACCGCGTCTACATGCGCTCCATGGCCACCCGCCGCCAGCACGCCGCCACCAGCATCGTGCTGCACGACTGCATCGATTTCCTCAAGAGCCAGCCCTACGACCTGGTGATCGTCGAGACCGCCGGCATCGGCCAGAGCGATTCGGAGATCGTCGACCTGGTCGATTTCCCGGTCTACGTGATGACCAGCGACTACGGCGCCGCCAGCCAGCTGGAGAAGATCGACATGATCGACTTCGCCGAGCTCGTCATCCTCAACAAGTTCGACAAGCGCGGCGCCGAAGACGCCCTGCGCGACGTGCGCAAGCAGTGGAAGCGCAACCGCACCGCGTTCAACATCAAGGACGAAGACGTACCGGCATACCCCACCATCGCCAGCCAGTTCAACGACCCCGGCGTCACCTGGATGTTCGTCAACCTGTGCCGCCTGATGCGCGAGAAAGGAAAAGGGGGTCAGAGTCACTTTTCGAGCGTGAGCGCGGACAAGAACGGGATACCAGGGTCGAAAAGTGACTCTGACCCCCTTTCCCTTTCCTCCCCCGGCTGCGACTGGCAACCCAAGCTCGACACTACCGAAAAATCCCCGCGCGCCACCGTACTCATCCCCGGCAGCCGCGTGCGCTACCTCGCCGAAATCGCCGAGCAGGGCCGCGCCATCAACCACAGCATCGAGAGCCAGGCTGAATACGCCAGCAAGGCGCAGCACTACTACGAGGCGCTGAAGGAGCTGGAGGACGCCAGGCTGCCGCGCCCGCTGGAGCTTTACCGCCAGGCCGATCTGCAGGAAGAGGGCGACCGCTCGCTGGTTACCCTGCGCCAGCGCTACAACGCCGCTATCCACGAACTCAGCCACGAGGCCATTCAGCAGCTACGCGACTGGCCGGCGCTGTATAAATCCGTCACCGACGACGTCAACGAATACAAGGTGCGCGACAAGGTCATCAAGGTCGACAACTACCGCGAGTCGCTCAGCCACCAGAAGATCCCCAAGGTGGCGCCGCCCACCACGAAAAGCTGGGGCGATCTGCTCAGTTTCCTCGGCCGCGAAAACCTGCCCGGCCACTACCCGTACACCGGCGGCGTCTATCCCTACCGCCGCAGCGGTGAAGACCCCACCCGCATGTTCGCCGGCGAAGGCACGCCCGAGCGTACCAACCGCCGCTTCCACTACCTCAGCCAGGGCGGCGCCGCGACGCGGCTGTCCACCGCGTTCGACTCGGTCACTCTGTACGGCGAAGACCCGGCCCCGCGCCCGGACATCTTCGGCAAAATCGGCAACTCCGGCGTCAACATCGCCACCCTCGACGACATGAAGAAGCTGTACTCCGGCTTCGATCTCAGTGCGCCCAGCACCTCGGTCTCCATGACCATCAACGGCCCCGCGCCGATGATCCTGGCGATGTTCATGAACACCGCCATCGACCAGAACGTGGAGAAATACCTGCGCGAAGACGACGCCCGCTGGGCCGCCGCGCAAAAGACCATCGACAAACTCTACGAAGGCCGCCAGCGTCCGCAATACCTGGGTGAGCTGCCCAAAGGCAACCAAGGCCTGGGCCTGGGCCTGCTCGGCGTCTCCGGCGACGACCTGATCGATGCCGAAACCTACGCGGCCATCAAGAAGGACACCCTGACCAAGGTGCGCGGCACCGTGCAGGCGGACATCTTCAAGGAGGACCAGGCGCAGAACACCTGCATCTTCTCCACCGAATTCGCGCTGCGCATGATGGGCGACATCCAGCAGTACTTCGTCGACAACAAGGTGCGCAACTTCTACTCGGTCAGCATCAGCGGCTATCACATCGCCGAAGCCGGGGCCAACCCGATCAGCCAGCTCGCCTTCACCCTGAGCAACGGCTTCACCATCGTCGAGTACTACCTCGCCCGCGGCATGAGCGTGGACGACTTCGCACCGAATCTGTCGTTCTTCTTCTCCAACGGCATGGACCCGGAATACACCGTCATCGGCCGCGTCGCCCGCCGCATCTGGGCCCGCGCCATGCGCGAGCGCTACGGCGCCAGCGCCCGCAGCCAGATGATGAAGTACCACATCCAGACTTCAGGCCGCTCCCTGCACGCGCAGGAGATCCAGTTCAACGACATCCGCACCACCCTGCAGGCGATGTATGCGTTGTTTGATAACTGCAATTCGTTGCATACCAATGCCTACGATGAGGCGATCACCACGCCGACCGAGGAGAGTGTGCGGCGGGCGGTGGCGATTCAGATGATCATCAACAAGGAGCTGGGGCTGAACTTCAACGAGAATCCTTGGCAGGGTAGCTATGTGGTCGACACGCTGACTGACCTGGTCGAGGAGGCGGTGTACAAGGAGTTTGATGCGATCAGCGAGCGGGGCGGGGTGCTCGGCGCGATGGATACGATGTACCAGCGCGGCAAGATCCAGGATGAGTCGATGTATTACGAGCACAAGAAGCATGATGGGTCGTTGCCGTTGATTGGGGTCAACACCTTTTTGCCGAAGGATCATGGGGGGGAGATTGCGACGGAGATCGAGTTGATTCGGTCGACGGAGGAGGAGAAGGGGGCGCAGATTGCTAATGTTAAGTTGTATGGTGAGGCTCGGAATTCGCTTGAGCCGGGGAGCTTGCGGGGGTTGCAGGAGACGGCGAGGGAGCGGGGGAATGTGTTTGAGCGGTTGATGGAGGCGGTTAAGTACAACTCGTTGGGGCAGATTAGTCATGCGTTGTATGAGGTGGGGGGGGAGTATCGGAGGAATATGTGATCGTAATCTCAGGCATGAACGCACAAATCCCGCATTCCAAAACCTGTAGATGGTGCTAATGACGAAGAATTCAATTCCAAAACCGTCGTTCCTTGACGAGTGTGAATATCTCGGGTTCAAGAACGGAGAAAGGCGGTGGCGATCTAAGAAGTCTGATCGTTACTTCACTTGGGATGCATTTCACGGCGAAATTGAGGTTTTCAACATGCGTGGGCTTCACCTCGGTGTAGTTGATTCGAAAACTGGCGCCGCTATCAAACCAGCCGTCCGCGGGAGGACTATCGATGTCTCCTAATGTTTCGTTTATTGAAAATTGCCTCATGGGGCTGAGCTTGCCCGACGAAGTCGATGACTATGTGGGTCGTTGGCACGCGGATGAGTCAATTCATTTAAATTTGGGCGAATACCTCGGTCTATCCGATGACGAGTACGAGGTATGGATGCTTGATGCGTCCCTGTTGCCTACAATTTTAGCCGCGCGAAAGAATCACATTGCGCTTCAGGACTATCTATCTAAATTGAACGAATTGCCACTAGCGGCAAGAGGTTCTGAATTGTCCCGTAGTAGCCCTGTAATTAAGTGGCTTCGGTCCACTGGGCGGATTAAGTGAGCGATGCTGCTCGAAATATTGCAAAAATAATTCTTCGACGGCATAAGCTCGAGCCGCCGGTTGATATAATAAAAGTACTGAAAATATATGCCGATGTCGAGATCGTTGAGATACCTTTTGATTTTGACGGGATCGCGTTGGATTTAGACAGCTCATCAAAGCCTCGGGTAATTCTCAACAAGATTGGGGTTTCGTCTCGGAGTCGTTTCACCGCTGCTCATGAGCTCGGTCATGTCGTAATACCTTGGCATCAAGGGGCATTTTTCGACGACGCCGAGGATGTTGGTGAACAATTATGGGCTCATGCGGAAATGGAGCGTGAGGCAAACACATTTGCCTCCGAAATATTAATGCCGATGGACTGGCTGAGAAAGAAAGCCGAGGCGAAGTGCACGTTAACAGAGATCCAGCTAAATGTGGCTTCAGAGGCTGAGGTTTCGCCCCAGGCCGCAGCCATAAATTTGATAGGTGCCCTACCTCCTGGTTGCGTATTTGCGTGTATCGACGAAGATAATATTGTCGTCAATTCAGGCCGGTCTCATGGCACCTATGCTCAGACGATAAAATGGGGCGAACATTTGCCCGTCCAGCCATACTCTTATGCAGTTGAACATTCGTATCAACAAATATCTCGTCTTACTTTTCATTGGTGGCGGCTGCCGGATAAGGTTTTTGTAGATATGTTGTCCGTGCCCAATCTTCCGACCGCAGACTGGCGAGAGACGCTGGCGATCATCGTCAAGTCGCTGGGATTGGATGTCACAAAGGAAGCGAAAATAAAGGCTTCAGTTAATGGTGTCGTGGCTTTTGTGAACGGGGATTGCAAGAGGAAAGGAAGGCACACGGCTGATGCATTGATGGCTGCTGCGATACAGCGATTTCACGATCGGCCTGAATACGCGGGAATATGCCAGCACCCACTTTTTGAGCAATTTTTGATCGGGAAGATTAGAGATTTGACTGCTTAGACGACATGCTGGCCTACTTTGGCTAGTGCTACAAGAAGGCGGTAGCGCCAAAGTAGTGTGTTTAGTTTTCAAGCTAGTGCGAGACGGGAAAATCTAAGTGCATTGCACACAATGTTTCTTTCGCTTTTTGCGTGTCAGCAATTTTTTGCAGTAGCTAATTCTTCAGGGGTGGAGGTGGGTAGTGACGGCGACTCTAGATTTTATTAGATCAGATTATTGGTCGACGCTTTTTCCTCTTAAGACCAACCTGATCGTAGTCGAAAATCATGAAGAGGCGTTGTCGAAATATATCTATGAGAAAGTGCTGGCGGATAATGCGGAAGAACATTTTCTGCCGCAGCAACGAGCTTATGCAACCAAGCCCAAGGGTCATTTGAGAAGGACGGTTAAGCTCGATCCTGTGGCTGAATATTTTCTCTATGATATCGTTTACAGAAATAGATCTATTTTCAGAAAGCAGGTAAGTGAATCTCGTGCATCGTTCGGATATCGATTTGATGGTGGGATGACGGTATCTATCAATTCGTCATTCCGTCAGTTTCGAAAGTTGGTTATCGAAAAACGCGCCATGTATAAGCATCATGTACGCTTCGACATTGCATCATATTTTAACTCGATCTACCATCACGATCTTTGCCATTGGTTTTCTTCTAGAGGTGGCGTTTCTTCAAAAGACGCAGACGCATTTGGCCGTTTTATGAGGGAAATTAACGCAGGGAGAAGCGTCGATTTTCTTCCTCAGGGTATGTATGCGAGCAAGATGATTGGCAATGAATTTCTGAAATTTATTGAAACATCTGGGCAAATAAAGGCGGCACAAACGATCCGGTTTATGGATGACTTTTACATCTTCGATGATTCCGAATCAATTATCTCTCGTGACTTCGTTAAGATACAGCAGCTTCTGGGAGGTTTTGCCCTCAATGTTAATCCATCGAAGACCGCGTACGATGAGGCCGCTGCCGACGTTACAAGTACTCTGAGCGAAATTAAGAAAAGCTTGATGGAGGTAGTGTCAATCGAGGACTACATAGATACCCCATCTGGCGTGGAGGTTATTTCGGAAGAGATTGAAATTGAGAAAAATCTCGATGCTTCTCAGGTCGAAATTCTTCTTGGATTTCTGGCTTTGGATTCTTTGGAAGAGTCGGACGCTGACTTGATCCTGAATATACTGAGATCTCATAGCGACAGTGTTCTGGAGTACTTTCCCGTCTTGCTCCGCAAGTTTCCAAATATATATAAGCATCTATATACTCTTGCTGCCTATACCAGTGATCGTAATACGCTCGCTGCCATTATTTTTGAATATCTAAATGAAGGTGACGCATTTTTAGAGTATCAACTATTTTGGCTTGCCGTTATTGTCGAGGAAACTCTGTCCGAGACGCCGAGCTTTGGGCCCATCTTAGTTCGCATCTTCGAGCTTTCAGGCGACTTTAGAATAGCTCGCGCTAAGGTGCTGGAGATTCCTGTGCAGGATTTTGGACTAAAGGAGATCCGCAGCGACTACTTGAAAACGGGCTCTTCCGAATGGTTATCGTGGGCGTCGGCTGTTGGATCAAGGACACTCAAAGCGGCAGAACGAAATTACGCGCTTGACTATTTTTCGAAGGGTTCGTCGCTTAATAGTTTGGTTGCGGGAGCTGTCAAGTGCTGGACGCCTCCCGTAGAAAAGAAGGGTCTGCTCGGACTGCTTGAGAAGCTAGGCAAGAAGGTTCAGGGCTGATAACCGAAAACGGGGTCACCATTTCGCCGTCCGCGTCAACAAAGCGGACCGGGTCCAAAGCTAACCGGGTCAGAGCCCGTTACCCGTAACCGGGTCAGAGCCTGAGGTTTTCCCACGTTTTCATGCTGGTACCCCCAGTTGATCGGACCAACTGGGTCAGAGCCCGTTACAGCCACGCATGTTGGTGGCTGACGCGTTGAGGGGCCCAAAAACGGGGTCAGGTTCACTTACGGTAAGGAGCAAAAGGGGTCGCGAGCAAACCGGGTCAGAGCCCCTTACGGAGAATGTTTGGTCGGGCTGACGTGGGGAAGGGGGAAGCCTGATGGGCGTGGCGACGATGGGTCGGCAGGCTGGCGTGGTGATTGCCACGGAGATGCCGAATGCCTCGTCAACCCAGGCCAGATCTCGCGGACGTGCCGCAGCATGTCGTGCAGCGAGGGAACGATCGACAGCC
>JBBQQL010000120.1:0-13329 GCA_038215995.1 Lysobacterales bacterium | reverse complement strand
CGAGTTCACGCGTTTCGTGGCGGCTTCGGCCAATGGCGGCGTGGCGCAGGGGGTGCGAATCATCGATGCGCAAGTCCTGGCTCAGATGCTCGCCATGCAAACCCTGCCAGGGCTGCCCGACTGGCTGACCGGCCAGGGTCTCGGCTGGGCCGCTTCCAGGCTGGACGGCGTGGTGAGACCGAACCACTGGGGCGGCGACCCTGGTGTTTTTACAGCCGTCTATCTCGACCCCGCCGACCGTTCCGGCGTAGCGATCTTCACCAACGCAACGGCTTCGCCGAAGAGCAAAACCGCCGTGAAGAGCATCGCCAGCCGTCTCTTCGGCAGCCAATTGCATGCCTGACCTGCCGCCTCGAAATGAAGAAGGAGCGAAGGTTTCCGGACTGCAAGAGCTCGAGGTAACGCGAAAAGGCGTCAGCGGCTCCCCGCTGAAGAGAATCGATTTCCCCACCCGTTGACGCCGGTTTTCATCCGTTGCGCACGCAGGTGCCGCGTCGTGATACCCATCCGCCCGGCCACCTCGAAGCCGAAGATGTTGTCGCTGACGCCTTTCCCTTTTGTCGTGATTCAGCCGGGTGATCGTCATCCCTGTCGGCGACGCGATGTTGGCGCTGCCGTCCTGCACTGGCGTGCCCTCCTCATGATCGGCAGGGCGCGCCGGGAGAATGTTGTACGCTCGCCATGACGACGACGATGACGGCCGCACGACTCCTTCAATGGCAATACGCATACGATCCACCCGGTTGCTACTGCTGTTGCTCCTGCTGCTTTCCGGAGGCGTTTGCGCCGACGTCATGATCCCGCAGATGGACGGCCGCCCATTGGGAATGCAGACCAGCTATCTGCAGGAGACGACCGGGCCGTTGACGCTCGATCAGGCCCTGTCCGCCTATGGGCGGGGTGCATTCACCGACAGCGACGAGCAGGTACTCACCTTCGGCATCGGACCGAAGCCGGCATGGATCCACCTCGGTATCGACAATACCGACAGCGCGACGTCGGTCAGGCGGCTTTCCATCGGCATGTCCTGGCTGGACCACGTCGACATCTACCTCCGCCACGACGGCCAGACCGCGGCAAGCTGGCAGTTGGGCGACAGGCTGCCGTTCGCGGCCCGACCGATAGACGGCCGTGGCTTCGCCGCCGACCTCAGCCTCCCACCCGGTCACAGCGACCTGATGATCCGGGTCGCCACGTTCGACCCGATGGTTGTGCCGATCGCGCTGCAGGCTCCTGAGCAGGCTGTGGCCATCGCAAAAAGCGAAGCAGCCAGCTACGCCTTCCTCTATGGATTTCTGACCGCACTGCTGGCCTACAACCTGGTGCTGTTCGTCGGCATGCGCGCACCGAGCTACGGGTGGTACTCGCTGTTTCTGGCCAGCTTCATGCTGGCCAACGTGGCTTACACCGGTTATGGATTCCAATCGCTCTGGCCTACCCACACGGGCTGGGCGCAGTGGGCGCAACCGACGCTGATGATGCTTTACGCCGCGATGGGCTTGCTGTTTGCACAAAGCTTCCTGGATACGCGCCGGCATTTCCCGCGCCTGCACCGCGGCGTACTCGTCTATATCGCGATCGGCATGCTGGCGCTGATCGGCGCCATGCTGCTCCATTGGCAAACGGCGGCACTGTTGCTGGCCTTCGCGTTCCTGGCCCTGTTTACCATCGTCATGCTGGCACTCGGCGTGCTTTCGGTGAAAGCCGGACTGCAGGCCGGGCGCTATTTTCTGCTGGCCGCCGCCTGCTCCATGGCGGGTGACGCCATCACCGTGCTGACCGTGTGGGGGGCATTCCCTTCAACATCTGGACATTCCGCGCTGCCGAGGCTGGCATGCTGCTTGACGCTACCCTGCTCGCCCTCGCGCTCACCTACCAGTTCCGCGAAGGCGAATCACGACGTCAACAGGCCGAGCACCTGGCCCGGCTCGACCCACTCACCAACACCAACAACCGGCGCGCGTTCGACAGCATCAGCGAGCCCATCTGGAGCATCACGCACCGGCACGGCCGCGACCTGAGCGTGATCATGCTCGACCTCGACCACTTCAAGCGCATCAACGACACCTATGGACACGCCTGCGGTGACCAGGTACTCAAGGCAACTGCCAGCGTCCTGAAAGAAGGACTGCGCGATTCGGACATCGTCGCTCGTTGGGGCGGCGAGGAATTCATTATCCTGCTGCCGGAAACCGCCCTGGCCGAAGCGGTCATGCTGGCCGATCGGCTGCGTGTTGCCATCGCTGCCATGCCGGTGATCTGCCAGGGCAAAACCCCGAGCATCACCGCCAGCTTTGGCGTCGCCGATCGGCGCGCCCATCACCTGAAACTGGAAACGCTCATCGCCGAGGCTGACCGGCTGATGTACCAGGCCAAGGGGCTGAGCCGGAACCGGGTCTGCCATGCAGCAGAGACCTGCGAGGGTGTCAGGCCCTGATACCGCAGGCGGCTGGCTTCGCGTGAGATCGGGATGGATGCCAAACTTTCCCCGATAGTTGAAGCCGAAGAAATTGTCCACGGCACTTTTTTTGCTGTCTTCAGTCGATGCCGATAGTGGCCTCGCGCAGTACCTCCAGGTGCTGCGCATAGTGTTGCCAGCGATCCAGGCCGCGCGTGTGGATAGGCTCACGGACCTGGATGCTGCTGGGCGTCGCCACGGGCGCGGCATTTCGCTCCGGATGCAGACAGGCGTCCTCTGCCGCCAGTCCGCAGTATTCAAGCACCTTGTGCAAGGTAGCCGCGGGCTCCCGCACCAGGTCGGCATAAGAAATCTCGAGCATGGCGTCGGGCATGAGTGCCCGCCAATGTCGCCTCAGCCGCGTGTACTGACCGTAGTAGTGCGCCAGTGCGTGCTGGTCGTAGCTGTAGGCTGCAATGTTTCCGAACATCACGCTCAAGTTGGAGAAGCACACATCCATCGGGTCACGCAGCATATGCACGATGCGCGCATGCGGTAGCGCGTGGCGGATATGGGCGGCCAGGCGAATGTTTGACGGCAGCTTGTCCACGAAGTATCGGCGGCCTTGCGCCCGCCATCGCGTCTGCGACAGATAGCGTGCACCAAGCTCGGCCAGATCAGCGCCCGCGCTGCGCTCGACCGCCAGCAAGGTGCCTCGCACGCCCTGTGGAGGAACGTCGGTCACGCAACGCAACTGCGAGAGAAAGTCCGTGATCTCTCCTGCGGAGGCCACCTGCGAATGGCTGGAAAGCATGCGATCCAGCAGCGTTGTTCCGGAGCGCGGCATGCCAACGATGAAGATCGGTTGCGGCCCCTCGACGGCAGGTGCGTCGCTGCCCGGCCGTCCCAGCACGCCCGAAACCTTGATCAGGGCATCCACCACAGCGGCTTCGCCCGCCGCATCGTACGGGTTGATCTGGTGCATGAGGGCATTGCAGCGCGCCAGCGGCGGCCAGGCCTCGTCATACCGGCCCAGGTCATCGAGTTCCTTGAACATGGCGGCCTCGAACGCGGCCCGGTTCGCAAGCTCCGCTGGCAGCCTGGTCGTGGTCGGCAGGCGCGCCAACTGTCGGCTCAGAAATTCGAGGTGGTGGGTGTCCGGCGTCTGCCGCCGCAGGTTGGCCTGCGCCAGGGCGGCGCCGCCAAATGCTGGCCAGCGTTGCAGGCATTGGCCCAGCACCGCGCCGGCTTGCTCCATGTCGCCGGCAAACTGCATCAGCATCGCCTGGAGGTGATGCTCGCGAGGGCTATCGGCACCTGCGGCAAGGGCACGATCGACCATGCGCCTCGCGGCGGCAATCTCTCCCATCGTCCATCGCACATGCGCCTGCTCCGCCAACAGCGGCGGCGGGAGATCCGCAAGCGCCTCCAACTGGTCCAGGCAAGACCTCCCCGCAGCGATCTCTCCCCCATGCGCAAGCCCTCGTGCCAGTTGCATGGTGAAGTGGGGATCGAAAAAGGGGAGTCCCGCCAGCTCCAGCAGTTGCGCATTGGAGTCCCGCAGACGACCACATCGAAGCAGCACCGTCGCCAGATCCATGCGCACGAAACAATTGGCCGGAACGCTCTGGCACAACGACTCGAGCAACTCGCACGCAGCATCGAATTGCTGTTCCTCGAACAGTTGCCTGGCACGGCGGCCGAGACTGAACTCCCCGGTGTCTGGATGGCGATTCATTTCAGCAGCATTCCACAAGAAAGATCATCGGCGAAGTCATGCAGGGTAAGGACTTCTCCGCGATCCTGCCATGTGCGCTGGAACAAACGGAGATGGAGCTGCCGCACCAGCTCAGGGGCGGTTTGAGCGACCTGGTAGCCGACAGAAATTGTCCATGACACCTTTCTGCCGCTGACATCTTTCTCCCCTGTTAGCCGCCGCGCGCAAATGGAGGACCCATCAGGAAGGTGCGCATGCGCTGCGCGCAGCTTTCCGCTCCGTCCGCGTACAGCGCCGACATGGCAACCAAGGGTGCCGACAGCGAGCCGCGCACGAAGTGCAAAGCGACGGCGTTGATCGACGCCGGGTCAAGGAAGACCCGCGCGTCGACCGGCACTCCGGCCTCGTCCAGCACCGGATAGCTGACAAGGTTCAACCTCCCCTTGGGACCATAGCGGTCGATCATTGCCTGATAGGCCGCGCCGACGCTGGGATAAGGAATCGCTTCGCTCGAAATGACGTCGTGAGGCTTGGTGTAGGCGTTGCCCCAATAGCCTGACTGGTCGCGCAGATAGTCCTCGTTCACCCGGAAGCTCACCGGCAATTTCGCATACCAATCAGCGCCTGGATGCGGCCCGCCGTTGGCCTGCAATTGCCACTGCCGCACAGCCATGATTGCCGCCTTGTCCAGCTGACGAAAGCCGGACGTCACCGCAACCTTGATGTCGACCGGCGAACCATCCGGCTGGATCAGCACCAGCAGCACGACGGACCACGCCTGGCAGCTTAGCTGAGTAGTACCGCAACCCTTCTGACCGGTAAACCCTAAGCCGCTTGTGGTGGTCAGTGGGTTGCCAGTGAGTTTCATGTTGCCGACTATGCTCGGCGCGTGCGGTGGCGATCCATCGCCTTTTGCCGTTCGTGAGTCACGAAGCCAAGACACTTATTCTGTGGATCGTGCGAGCTAAAACCAATACGGTGATCGAACGCTTACTGGGTCGGTAGGCGGACGCTTTTTGCGCTGCCGTGCGTAAGCCGGAGCCTCGCGGACCGGAACCTCGATACGCCAGTTCGCGGCTGAATACGACCAGTTGAATCCGCCGAGCAACCGCCCTGGGGTGACGATGCACGTTGCCGACGGCTGAGCGCCAACGTCAAACTCGGTGCGCGGCAGCAAGTGGTGGGCCGACGGGAGCGCCGTTGGGCAGCGGTATCACCACTTCGTCGCGAACATCTCGATAAACAGACATGTGCATACATGGTTGCAAGCCGATGCTTCCCGTAGTACAAGAGCGACCGTAATAGCAAGAACTTGCGAATTCGCCGACGGCAGTGTTGTGCAGCGCACGCTCGGTACAAGCGAAAGAGAAACGTAGCAAAAATCGTTGGTCTGGTTAAGTGACAAGAGGGGCTAGGGATGGCATGCAGTGATTCTCCCAGACACTTTTGCAAAACTTCGGTGGCACACATGGGGCGGTCTCCTTCGGCTTCGATGCCCGCAGGTCAGGACCGCTTCATACGTGCACTGTTCCCTGAAATTACATGCAAGGTGCTGATTGCCCGTACTGATGCGCGAGGAAACCTCAGAACGTGACCCCGTTTTCGTTAATCTTTAAAGTGAGTTTCCACTGTTTGAAATGGTGAAAAAAAGGAGATCGCGATATTCAAGGGATTTAGTGGCGCGTTGTCGACAGTAGTTATTTTTTCCGCAGCCGTTGTTGGCATTGCCAATGCAAAGGATACGACAAACCTGCCGAGGGTCATAGTGACCGCATCCACATCTGATAATTTCACAGTTTACCTTCCTGCCGACTTCATTCCTGCCGCCAGGTTGCAACCTCTTTTTACTTCAATAGGCGAAGCGGACTACTCAACAGATTTGAGTAAGTTGCAAGTATGCCAGGTGCTGAGGCAGCATCCGCCACAAAATTGCACGACGAGTAATTATCCAGCATCGCCAGGCATACCCTCGGCCAGTGGCGCGCATTGGGCAGGTAACGGCTGCGGGTCAGGTGCAATGTCCACCGCCTTTGCCTCCGCTATCCTAGCGCGCCTCGACGCAGAAACCTATTCGAAGGATTTGAACAAGCCTGTGAAATATAACCCGTCAATAGACTTTACGAGTATTTGCAGCGAACATGATGGCAATTACACAAACGGCAGAACCAAAGACTTTGCAGACTCCCGTTTTCAAAGTCAACTTGAAGCCCTATGTGGTGCTGCCCCCAGCGATGCGGGTTCATGCATGTCTTTCAAATCCACCTACGTGTGGGCAGTAAAAACGTTAGGGGAATCAGCCTACGAGGACGGTCAGAAGCAACAGGCTTGCTCCGCGTGGGGCGATTCCATGAAGAAGTCGGGTTGTGCCTAATGGCGACGAACAGGCGAAATTGGGGTGGGTGGCTGCTGGTCATGTTGTCAACGCTGTTGGCGGTGACATACCTGTGGCGCTATTTGGAGCGTAAAAGGGAGGCGGCAAGCCCGGTTGATCAGGTCGTGGCCAACCATGCCAGTGTCAAGCATGATCAATCGACATCGCTCACACCGGTGGTTGTTTCCCGCTCCACGATCTCAGCTGACGGCATGGCTACCGTTCCGGTTCAATTTCAACTGGCGAACGTCGGTCGGGTGAGGACCGCGCCCAGCTTCCAGGAGTGGCTGGCCCAGTTTCCGTCGGACCAGCAGGCCAGGATCAGCGCCTTCAACAAGGCCCATTTCGGCGTCTATCGAGTCAACTCCCGCGAGCAAGTCGCCTGGATGGCAGCAAACGGCTATCCCATGCCCGAGGACATCGTGGCCGCCGAGAGACTAACCGACCGAGACCTGCTCAAACTGGCGAATCAAGGCAATGACAAGGCGGCTTTTCTATTGGCGGAACGCCAAAACAAGAACCTAGTAGATTTTGTCGCCGAAGGAGGCGATAGCTGGTCCTATTACGACGGTATGGAAGGCCGCAGTAGGATCAATGAAGGAATGACGATCGACCGGTTGGTAAAGCAATCAAACAGCCCCTATAAGGGCTATCTCCAAGCAAGCGAGGCTAACAGCGGTTTATATGCGCGCCAAGGCCAGAATGTCGTCGATGTCCGTGTCATTTCAGGCTTGGTCTGGGCGGAGCAGCTCGGTGATACGCGGGCGAGCCAATTCGTGATGGACTTTGTCGGTGGAGACCCGCAGCGTATGATAATTTTGGAAACGGCCTCCGTCGTTAGCTCAAATGCTGTAGTGGATAGGGCCTACATGGCACATTCCGGGGGGCAACGCCCTGGTGCAGCAGGAAGAGGAGTTCCGGGCAGCAGCGCTCCAGTGTATTGAGCAAGGACGGGGTTCAAGGACGGAGTAAGGTTCACTTACAACCGTTGAGTCTCTGCGCGGCGGTCGATGCGCGCTCTGGTGCTGGTCACGCTTTGCCTGCCGCTCGGGAAGTCATTGCGGCTCGATGCTCTCTGTTGTTGAAGATGGGTTCGCAAAAACAGGGGGCTGTAAAAAAGGGGTCAGGTTCTGAGGTTTCCCCACGAATTTCATGCTGGCACACCCAGTTGATCGAGCAGTTGTGGGCTTGGGTGTCGCAGCTGATCAATGAGTTCGCTCAAGCGTGTAGTTGACCATCGCCTGACCAATGCTTCACGCCCCAGCCGTATCACCGAGTACAACCGGCGCTCGCTTCGATAAGGCGTCAACCACGTATCGATGCCAGTGGCTTCGCACGCCATGCCCACCAGCCAAGTGGCAAACGCGGCCAACGTGCTGAGCAACAGAAGCACTTCGATGCGCGCGCCCTTACGGGTGAGGCTGTCTTCAAAGCCTTGGCCGTATCGGTGAGATTTCAGATCACGAAAGGACAGCTCAATTTGCATGCGGCGTGTGTAAAGCGTGACCACCTGGCGCATGCTCAGTTGGAGTTCGGGTGACGCGATGAGTATCCACGGCTCGCTTTCGCGCTTTGCGCTCTTCCGGCTGTTCGAGTTACGGGCCGGCGAACCCTGACGATTGCGGTCCTTGCGTCCTTTGGGTGGCTTGCCGTGCAGCACGACGCGCGCCGTGAATGGGGCGCTACGCGTGATCTTCATGAGTCCGAAATCGCGTGTCTTTCCCATGTGCTGTTCGTACATCGCCTTGCAGGGCACCCACTGTTCCGGAGCGTCTGGCGCATCAACGGGCTTGAGCTGCGTCGTGTTTCGCAGGCGTCCCAACCAGTGCCAACCCATCGCCTCGACGGCTCGAAACCATGGGCCACGAAAGCCTGCATCGGTCACCAAAATGGGTGTGACGTTCTTCGGCAATACGGCAGCGAGGCGTTGTAAAAACTGCCTCTCGGCCTTGGGCGAGCCTTGTTGGCCGGCCGGAAAAACCATGTCCAGAACGGTCAGCGTCCGGCCTCCGACAGGCATGGCCGCGCGTAGCAAATGCCAGCTGCGATCGGCCTTCAAATCCGACCAGTCCACGATGATCACGGGCTGAGCGCTGCGAACCAACCAGCGCACCATGGCCGCGTGAATGCGTTCGCGCTCGGCGTGCAGATGACGATTGCCGAGCAGCCGATCCAGCGCCTTCAACGGAGCGCGAATGCGTTGTGCATCCGGCCACGCGCGGGCCAAGTCGATCAGGGTCAAACGACGACCGGCGATCGTGGCTTCGACCGCAAGCATCAGCACGCGAGAGCGCAGCGCGTGGATGGCCTGAAGTGATTCTCCCAGACACTTTTGTAATACTTCGGTAGCACGCATGCGGCGGTCTCCTCTGGCTTCGATACCCGTGAGGTAAGACCGCTTCATGCGTGCACCGTTCCTCAGTCAGCCCGCAAGTTATTGATTGAACGAGGATGTTCGTGGGGAAACCTCAGAAGCTGACCCCGCCCTTCGTTGGAAGGGAGCGGCACACATAGAGGACTACAACCAGCATATTCAAGCGTTGCTTGAAGTGCAGCCAACTCTTCCCCTGGAATTCTCCTTTTTGAAGGCCCCCTGTGCGAGCGGCTACGTGTTGCGGATCGATGTGGAGAAGAGTCAGCATGTCCATAAGACAGCGGATGGGACCGTTTATGTACGTAAGGGCGCACAGTCGCTTCCGGTAAAAGATCCACAACGAATAACTGAGCTCACGTTCGCAAAAGGTGTTCGTTCGTACGAGGACATCACGCTAGACGATGCGGTGGCAGAGGACGTGGTGGACGCTGTTGCCATACGAGAATTCCTCGAAGGATTTTCGCCACAGACTGATCCACTCGATCTCGTTCTCAACAAGAATCTGGTTGATCGTCGTACTTTTAAGCCCCGTGTTTCCGGGATTCTGCTGTTCGCGGACGATCCGTCCTCGCTCATGCCGAAAAAATGCTCAGTACGAATCGTTCGTTATGAAACCAAAGAAGAAGATCCGGAGCGCGATCATTTAAAAAGTGTTGAGTCAATCGAAGCCCCTCTCTACAGTCTGATTCACCAGACAGTCGCGCGAGTCGCGGAAATCATGTCTGGAATAAATGTCTGGACGACAGAGGGTCCTAAAGCGATGGAATACCCCCCAGAGACAATTTGGGAGATTATTGTCAACGCCCTTATTCATCGCGACTACTCAATTTCAGATGATGTGCACATTCTAATTTTTGATAATCGCATCGAGATCGTAAGCCCGGGTCGACTTCCGGCTTTTGTTACCCCGGGAAATATTCTCGATGTGCGATATGCAAGAAATCCACGCGTTGTCGGGATGCTTTCAAAGTATGTTGATGCTCCGAACAAGGACATAGGGGAGGGTCTTAATACGGCATTTCAACGCATGAAGGAATGGAGGCTTCGAAGTCCGGAAATTATTGAAGATGGCAATAACGTGAGGGTTATTGTTCCCCATGCGTCGCTTGCGACACCGCAGGAAGCAATCATGGGCTTTCTTGAAAAGCACGATTCGATTACAAACAGGCAGGCGCGCGACCTTACCGGAATTAAGAGCGAGAACGCGGTGAAAGCAGAGTTTTATAAGCTTCGTGACGCTGGTCTGGTAGAGATGATCCCTGAGCTGAAGGGCAATAAGGCTGCTTGGCGCGAAGTTTCGAAGAAAGCGAACTAACCGGGTCAGCGGGAGAAAACGGGACGAGGCAGGACGAGGCAAACAGGCAAACCGGGACGGCAGGGACGGCAAACTGGCGCAAGCCGGGACGGAGGCTGAGGTTTCCCCACGTTTTCATGCGCAGAAAACGGGACGGAGGAAGTTAAACCGGGAGCAATAAAGGGGGCGTGGCTAAATAAGGGCAAGCTCAGCCCGCCCTGGCGGCCGGGCGGTGGAACACCCGTCACGACCTGTAAACCCTCAGCCATTCCACTGCATCTGACGTGGAGGCTCGCCGAGTGATCGCGAGACACAAGCTGCCTTTTGTCCCATCACTAGCGACCCGCCTGAGGAGTTCATCTTGTTTGCCAACCACCGTTTCATGGCGGCCACGGCTGCCCTTCTCATGCTTTATGCCGTGCGAGCTCCGGCAACCTCACTGGACCAGGCCAATGCCCTGACGCAGCAATTCGTGCGGCAGACGATGGTGCAACAACAGATCCCCGGGATGCAGGTCGCCGTCATCAAGGACGATCGCGTAGTGCTGTCGGAAAGCTATGGCTGGGCCAACGTCGAGAACCGCGTGCCCACCACGAATACGACGCTCTTTCCGATCAACTCGGCAACGAAATCGTTCACGGGCGTCGCCATGATGCAGCTCGCCGAGGCCGGGCTGGTGGATTTGAGCGCCCCGGTCTCGCGCTACCTTGACGGCTTGCCCGAGGCGTGGCGAGTGGTTCGCCTGCGCCAGCTGCTCGCGCACACATCAGGGCTGCCGGATATCCTCGATGAGCAAGGCCTGCTTGGTGGCGGGCCCGAAGCGGCTGCATGGCAGTTGGTGAAACAGCGGCCCATGGATGCACCGGTGGGCGAGCGGTTCACTTACAACCAGACGAACTATCTGCTGCTGGCGAGAATCATCAGCAAGCAGGCGAAGATGACCTATGCGCAATACATTGCGAAACGGCAGTTCGCGCCGGCGCACATGCCCCGGGCCACCTTCGGCGACAGCTACGACCTGCTCCCGGGGGCGGCTACCATGTACAGCTTCTTTCCGCGCAAGACGGACGCCGCCGGTGTCGGAAGGCGCCTATCCCACTGGTTCTACGATACGCCTCCCGCGCTTTGGTCCGGTGCCGGGATTCAGACCACGGCCGATGAAGTGGCGCACTGGTTGGTGGCGCTATCCAAAGGCGAATTGATGAGCAAGCCGGATGTGCGCAGCATGTGGGAACCGGAGAGGTTGAACAACGGCAACGACGGCGACTGGGCCGCGGGATGGCCCGTGCTGAAAACAACGCCGGAGCGGGAAGTCGCTGCCATGGGCGGGGCCCGTGCCGCTCTCATCGTATACCCCGATCAGCGATTGGCCATCGTCGTGTTGACCAACCTGGTCGGCTCGAACCCACAGAACTTCATTCCGAAAATCGCAGAGTTCTACAAGTCATCCGCGACGAAGGAATAGGTTCGGAAGCCGCGGAAACCGGGACGGAGGAAGTTAAGCGAAGAGCTGGGAGGAATTTAATTTCCACCGTCCCGGTTTCCAACAGTCTGCTCGCTGGGCGCCTGTGCGGCCCCGCAACGGCTGCAGTCGGCCGTCGCGCCACCTCCGCCTCCGCCGCCGCCGCCAACTTCCAGCTGGAATACGGATCACCCGGCGCCGCGCTATCCCGGGAGCGCCATCTATATCGGCGAGCAGGGCACCGTCACGCTGCTGGTACTAATCCAGCCCAATGGTTCGCCGGTGGACATCAAGGTCGCGGCGACGTCGGGTTTTCGTCAGCTGGACAAGGCTGGCGCAAACCGGGACCTGCCAGCGGCGATCAGTGGCTCTCTCTCGTTTCGTGTGGTTGATTTTCACGCATTCATCTGTTGAGCCGGTTGCAGCCACGGGTTCTTCGGCAAGTGCTTGAGCTTGGCGCAGACGAGGTAACTCATGGTGATCAGATTGGCGTCGGTACCATAGCCCTTTGCTCGTACCTTGGCGGCTTGGACACGTCCGTTGATGGCTTCGGCAAAGCCGTTGTCCAGGCCGCTGCGGAAGTGTTCGACTATTCCGGCCAGATGCTTCTTGATCGTCGCGCCCAGCCGCTTGAACGGCGCCAGTCGACAGCGCCTGGCCCAGCTGATCCAGCGTGCCAGCATGGTGTCGGCACTGGCCGCGTCGGTGCAGACCGCAAACACCTCGCGCAACCGTTCCTTGAGCCGCCATGCACGCGCCGTCTTCAGCCCCGAGCGTTGCAGCCAGTGCATCTGAGCCAGCTGTTTGTCGGTCCAGTTGGCGGCATCCTTCAGCGTTCCCCAGCGGCTGCCCTTGAGGTCGACCTCATGCTTCACCTCGGTACGGCGTACTTCATCGAGTGCCTTGTTGGCCAGCGCCACGACGTGGAACGGGTCGAAGCTCACGACGGCGTTCGGGCAATGCATTCGAGCGCCGGCCTGATAAGCCGCCCCCAAGTCCAGACTGACGTCGGTGATCGCCTCGGCATTTCCGCCATGGGCCGCCAAGTCTTTGGCAAACTCGGCGAACGTGGCCGCGTCCCTGCCGGGCGTGGCGAACAACACGCGTCGTTCGTCGGCATCGCAGAACATCGTGACGTAGCGTTGCCCGCGATGTGCACTGCGCTCGTCGGCACTGATTCGGCGCACCGTCGAATAATCCTCGCGCGCCCGCGCTCGCGTGACGTAATGGTCCAGCACCCGCCAGATGCGGTCATCGGACACGCCCAGCAACTGCGCGACCGCCAGCACCGGCATCTGCTCGCACAGCGCCACGACGAACGCTTCCAGCGTCTGCGTGAAACCCGATCCAGCGCGTGCCCAAGGCACGTCGACCTGCGTCGTCTTCTCGCACGCCGTGCAGGCCACCCGTGGCACGCTGGCGGTAAGCACCGCCTTGAACTGGAAGAAGTTCAGATGCCGCCAGGTGCGTGGCAGCCGGTCATGAATCGGCTGATCGGCCGCACCACACGCTGGGCAAACCAACCGCTTGGCCGTGTTGTCGATCTGGAAGGCGATGAGGCCTTCGCCAGGGCGGAAGTCGACGTTGACCACACGCCACGGTGCGCTAAGCCCGAGGGCCCGAGTGAAGAGAGTTTCCATCGGCCAAGCTTGCCGATACCTTGCCAACAGGGCAAGTCAGGCCGAAGTCAACCACAGCAATCGAGAGAGAGCC
>JBBQQL010000119.1:0-13553 GCA_038215995.1 Lysobacterales bacterium | reverse complement strand
AAACGACGGCTGCCCTTGGCGGTGAGGTGGCGCAGCAGCCATACCATCGGCGATCCGCCGTCGGCGGTGAATAGCGCATCGGCGCTGGCCAGCTGATCGAGCACACGGGTGACGTGTTGCGGATGCAGCAGCTCGGGGCTGCTGTCGCGTTCGGCGTGTGCGTAATCCTCGCGGTCCGCGCTCCACTGCTTGCGGGCCTTGGCCAGATGCTGGTCGTTCTGTTGGCGCGACAGGCGCGGCAGCAGGGCGTCGATGGTGGGGCCGACGTCGCCGACCAGGCCCATGGCGACGGGCGCGCGCCGGCCCAGATGGGTGGGATCACGATCGATCTGAATGACGTGCTGGTGTGACGGGTAGAACTGCGTCCAGGCGAAGTCGGTGCCAAGGCATAGCGTGATATCGGCACCCTCCACCGCGTCCATGCCAGCGCGGTTGCCGAGGATGCCGGTCATGCCGACATTGAACGGGTTGTCCGGTTCGATGAACTCCTTGGCGCGGCTGGTATGCACCACCGGTGCCTGCAGATGTTCGGCCAGCGCGATCACCTGCGCGTGGGCGCTGCGAGCGCCGTAGCCCGCATACAGGGTGACGCTGTTGGCCTGGTTCAAGGCGAGCGCAAGCCGATCGAGTTCGTCGTCCCCCGGACAGATCCTTGGCTGGGCGCGGTGCACCGACCATGGCAGGGCATCGTCATCGGTCTCGCTGAACATGTCGCCATTGACCACCACCACGGCGACGCCGCCGAGCGACAGTGCCGCCTGGGCTGCCAGCGCCGTGATCCGCCGCGCCTGCGACGGATGCGAAATGTATTCGCAGAAGACCGATGCCTGTTCGTAGATGCGCTGCTGGTCGACCTCCTGCGGGAACGCCAGGCCGGCTTCGGCGCGGGCCACGTCCGAGGCGATCAGCACCACCGGTGCGCCGTTGCGGTGGCTTTCGAAGATACCGTTGATGAAGTGCAGGCTGCCGGGGCCGCAGGTGCCTGCGCAGATCGCCAGCTCGCCTGTCATGTACGCTTCCCCGCCCGCAGCGAGCGCACCAGCTTCCTCGTGGCGCACGTGGATCCAGCGCAATGGCGAGCGGCGTACCGCATCGGTGAAATGATTGATGGTGTCGCCGACGATGCCGTAGCAGCGTTGCGCGCCAGCCTTCACCAGCGTATCCACCATGATGTCGGCGACCTTGTGGGCCATGGGGAGGTACTCCTTTTTCAAGCGTGGATCAGATCGCCGTGGTGCGCTGCTTGCGGGCGCGTTCGGCAACCAGGTCGGTGGCGGGGCGGAAACTGTCCGCGCGCGCCGCGCGCCACCACGGCGCGTAGATCGTGTCCTCGGGCGCCTCCAGCAGCGCGCCTTCGGGCAGAAAGGTCTTGATCTCATCGATCGGCCGTGCTTTTTCCGGGCCGACCCGGTGGATCAGATGATGGGGTGCGAGATCGCGCGGGTGTTCAAAGCCCACGGCGGCGACGATTTCCGCCAGCGCTTTCAGGGTCTCGGCATGGAAACGTGCGGCGCGCGGGCCCTGCACGGCGGGGATCAGTCCGCGCTGGCGTCCGGCGTCCTGGGTGGTGACGCCGGTGGGGCAGGTGCCGAGGTGGCAGCGCTGCGCCTGGATACAGCCGACCGAGAACAGGAAGCTGCGCGCCGCGTTGCACCAGTCGGCACCCTGCGCCAGGTTGCGCGCCAGGCCCATGCCCGAATAGACCTTGCCGCTCGCCGCCAGCCTGATCCTGTCCTTCAGGCCAGCGCCGACCAGCGCATTGCGCATCACCAGCAGGCCTTCATCCAGTGGCATGCCGACCCAGTCGGACAGTTCCAGCGGCGCGGCGCCGGTGCCACCCTCGCCGCCGTCGACCACGATGAACTCGGGGACGATGCCGGTCTCGAGGATCGCCTTCATCAACGCGAACGGTTCGTGCATCTGGCCGATGCACAGCTTGATGCCGACCGGCTTGCCGCCGGACAGTTCGCGCATCTTCGCGGCGAATTCCAGCAGCTCGATCGGCGTGGAAAATGCGGAATGGCCGGCCGGACTCAGGCAGTCCTGGTGCGCAGGCACGCCGCGGATGCGGGCGATCTCCTCGGTGACCTTGGCCGCCGGCAGCAGACCGCCATGGCCTGGCTTCGCACCCTGGCTCAGCTTGATCTCGGTCATCTTCACCGCATCATGTGCGGCCTTGTCGGCGAACTGCGCGGCGTCGAAGCGGCCGTGCTTGTCGCGTGCGCCGAAGTAGCCCGAACCCAGCTCCCACACCAGGTCGCCGCCGTGGGACAGATGGTAGTCACTGAGGCCACCTTCGCCGGTGTCGTGATAGAAGCCGCCCAGCTTCGCACCCAGGTTCAGCGCTTCCACGGCGTGGGCCGACAGCGCGCCGAAGCTCATCGCCGAAATGTTCAGCACCGATGCCGAATAGGGGCGTGCGGTCTGCTCGTTGCCGACCATGATGCGCGGCGACTGGTCCGGTGATTCGCCCGGTTTGATCGAGTGTGCGAACCAGTGGTAACGCGGGTCGTCGGTATGCCGTTCGGTGCCGAACGGATGGGTGTCGGTCTGTCCTGATGCGCGTGCATGCACCAGGTTGCGCGCCTCGAACGAAAACGGCGTGCCGTTGAGGTCATCCTCGACGATATAGGCGCGCAGATAGGGGCGCAGGTCATAGAACAGCCAGCGTATCCGTGCCGCGACCGGGTAGTTGCGGATGATCGTCCACTGCCGCTGAGTCCAGTCGTGTATGCCCAGCGCGACGATCGGTACGGTGATGAGCAGTGGCCAGTACCAGGCCGGTGAGCGCATCCAACCCATCAGCACCAGAGCAGCCGTCAGCAGCAAGGCTGCGACGGGAACCATGGTGCGTTTGAGTGTATCGAGCATGGATGGTGCTCTCCCTGAAGCTGGGTGTCAGCGAAATGCCGAGGTTATCGGCTCTGCCGTCAAGCCAGCGCGAAGCCGCTCGCGAAAGAAATTGCGCTGACAGGGGCCGCTTGCTCAAGTCAGAGCGAAGCGACGCGTTGACGGTAGATGCCCTTGCCGCTGCGTCAGTGACCGCGGCGCTAAATTCCTGCCGCTTGCTGCCGATAGATTCTTCGACCAAAGATGCCTTGCCAGACAGGGGCACGCTGCAGACGGGGTGGCGGGTCGCCATTCCCGTCAGAGCAGAGCGTCGCTGGATGTGCAGGTCGAGGCCAGCGTCGACGGCTGCGACTTTTTGCGCAGGACTTTCAGCACTCAGGTGTCTCTTTCATGCTTTCCCCAACAAGATTCTTCAATCATCTCAGCCTTCACGCGCGCGTCTGGCTGGTGATTGCCCTCGTCATTGCCGGATTGGCCACGCTTACCGTCATCGGTGCGGTGGAGACCCGCCGCCAGCAGATGACGACGCTGGAGATCGACCTTGCCAATCATGTAGCCAGTGCGATTTCGATTGCAGACAGCTTTCGCGCGCGCTCTGCTGCGGGCGAGTTCGATCAGGGCGAGGCGCAGAAACGCGCGCTCGCCGTGATCCAGGCCATGCGTTGGGACAACGGTACCGGCTACCTGTTTGCTTTCGATTCCAAGCTGATTTTGCGCATGCATCCGATGAAAGCGAAGGACGTCGGCAAGTATCTCGGCGACGAGCACGATCGCGACGGCACGCAGCAGTACCGCCTGATGCTTGCTGTCGACCAGAAAGATGGTCACGGTCTGACCAATTATGTGTGGCCGATGCCGGGTACCAAGGCGATCGAGCCGAAGGTTTCCTACAGCCAGTGGTACAAGCCGTGGGACCTGCACTTCGCCACCGGTGCCTACTACGTCAATATCAACGCGACCTACCGCCATAACCTGATGGCGCAGTTGCTGCGCGCTGCGGTGATCGGCCTGTTGGTGATCCTGGTGGTATGGCAGTCGATGCGTTCGATCCGCAGCAGCATCGGTGGCGAGCCGGTATTCGCGGTGAGCATGGCAGGGCGAATCGCCGACGGCGACCTGGGTCGTCCTGATGACGAACCCGAATTCGCGCCGGAGAGTCTGCTGGGCGCGCTGCAGCGCATGCGCGGCAAGCTCACCGGCATTGTCAACGAGGTGCAGCGTGGCTCGCAGGTGGTGTCCGCCGCTGCGCGGCAAATCGCCAGTGGCAACGATGACCTGAGCCAGCGCACGCAGGAGCAGGCCTCGAGCCTGGAGGAAACTGCCGCCTCCATGGAAGAGATGACCTCCACCGTGAAGCAGAGCTCGGCGAACGCCAGCCATGCCAATCAGCTCGCCGGCAGCGCCCGTGCGCAAGCCGAGCGCGGCGGAGAAGTGGCAGCTCGTGCCAGTGGTGCCATGCGCGAGATCGAGACGGCCAGCCGGCAGATTACCGATATCCTGCAGTTGATCGACGAGGTGGCGTTCCAGACCAACCTGCTGGCCCTCAATGCCGCCGTGGAAGCGGCGCGCGCCGGTGAGCAGGGGCGGGGCTTCGCTGTGGTGGCCACCGAGGTGCGCAACCTGGCCCAGCGCAGCGCATTGGCGGCGAAGGAGATCAAGGCGCTGATCAAGACCAGCGTGGACAAGGTGCAGGCGGGCGGCGTGCTGGTGGACGAATCGGCCGGTGCGCTGCAAGACATCATCAGCAGCATCAAGCAGGTGACCGATATCGTGGCGGAGATTGCCGCGGCCAGCCTGGAGCAGTCCGCCGGGATCGATCAGGTGAACCACGCCGTGACGCAGATGGACGAGGTGACCCAGCACAACGCGGCTCTCGTGGAAGAGGCTGCGGCGGCCGCACGCACCATGCAAGACCAGGCGGCCGATCTGGCCGCGCAGATGCGTTACTTCCGGGTCTAGGCCGGGTCGCGCCGCCGCCATGGCGCTCAAAAGCCGGTGGCGGCAGCCGCTGTTTTCAATCGTCCCGGATGGCCGTGTAAGCCGGCCGCCTCACGTACTGCCCAGGCTCAACAGCAGCGCAAACACCATGCCGATGCTGATCAGCACGCTGTAGCAGATACCGATACAGACATATTTCAGCGAGGTCATCCACCAACCTTGCCGATACACGCGCTTTTGCATCAGGAACAGATAGGCGAACATCCACAGCCATGCCGCACCATGCAACAGCGCCAGCAGCGTGCCAAGCCATGCGACATGCAGGGCGGCCCAGCCGCGCAGCAGATCCAGTGCGACCAGAACGAGCAGCGACAGCATGATGAAGGCATGGCTGTGCATGGCCACGATCAGGTGTTCCATGTACATCCGGCGCTTGAAGATGTAGAAGATTTTCAGCAGCAGCGCAAATACCGGCAACAACACGAACAGCACCTGTGGCGCAACCGCAAACACCCCGCCCATGAGGCGCCAGGCCGCGGCCTTTGCAGCGGCGGCATTGCCCGATTTCATGTCATGCAGGTTGTTGCGCGCCCGCTCGATCGCGTCATTGAGCCAGTCATTGGCGAACCCGGGCAACCATCCGGAACGCCACGGCCTGGACTCGCGATTCCAGACGACCCTGTCGTTGAACGTGATGTTGCCGTTCGCGAAATGTGTGTCCTGCTCCGTTGTCACCGGGGTCGAACTGACTGCGACACCGTGAATGGGTGGCGTCTGGAATTGCACGATCGGAGTGGAACTTGAACGGACCGCGAGCTGGATCACGAGGAACGCGATGATCGCCAGAAAGAAGACCAGCCGGAACGGCGTGACATAGCGTGCACGTTTCGCCGCAAAGTAATCCAGGGTGAGTCTGCCCGGCCGGAAATACAACGGCAGCAGCGTGTGCAGGATGCGCGCATCGATGTTGAGCAAGCTGTCCAGCACGTCGCCCAGCACGCTGCCAAAATGTCGAACCAACCCCTCTATCGGCTGGCCGCACGCATGACAATACTTGCCATGCAGCGGCGCGCCGCAATTGCCGCAGCTCGCGGGGGGTGGTGGCGGTGTGGACATCGATGCCATGCAGGAATGCTCCACCATGTTCGGCGAGTCGTCCGGATTGACGCGATTCTAGCGCTCGCAGGGCAGGCTGGCGGAGTTGCAGGGTGGACGTGGTCCGGCCCGGTGTTGGAACCATGCTCGGTGACCGTGGCCGACTTCCCGTTCGTGCCTGCGCCACGATGACGCTTCCACCGGGTCTCGGGGGAGGCTGACGATGGCCGGCTGGCCGCTGTGGCGGCCGGCTCAGTGCTGACGCGTGATGACCTGAAAGTGGTCCGGGTAGAGCCGTTGCTTCGTCCGCGTCTCGAAGGTCAGCAGGGTGAATCGCTTTTGATCGAGATCGAAGTCATGCGCGGGTGGCGACAGCTGGCCGGAGATGATCCGGATCACTTGCGATTGACCGGTCTTGTCTTTCAGCAGAAATCGATTCGCCACCCACGATGCCGAGACCGGGGCGTCATCTGACTGGGTTTCGCCAAGGTAGGTCAGCGAAAAATCCCCGAAGTCGAGTTCGACATCTTTTGTTTTCAATATCACCTTGTCGATCGCCGGGAACAGCAAGGCGTCGATATCGGCATGGAATGCGGCTTCGGTCTCGCTCGGCCCGCCGTGGAAGCCGGTGGAGGGCGTCTTGAACCTCTTTTGATAGATGCCCAACTTCTGGATGCTTCCATGGGCGTCGTGGAAAAGCATATCGATATATTCGGCATCGGGGCCGAACGATTTCATCATGTCACCTGCCACCGGGATGCTTTCTATACGCGCCATGATGGTCTGGATGACCTTGCTGTCTTCGATGGCGACGGCGCTGATGACTTGAGGCACCGAAATGGATTGGTGCTTCCTGATTTCCAGGACGGTGCATTCCCTGCTGGTGAACCATTGACGGGTCATGGCTTGCTCGGGGTGTGAGATGCAGCGAGGTCGCCTGAGCCATCTCTTGCATCAGGCCTGGTGCCGGTCCAGATTCGGCGGTGTTGATCCGGAATCAGCGCAGGGGTTGCGAGGCGGTGTCGCCGAGGCAGCGGATCGCCTTGCCATCCATGCCGACGGGCTGGGTGAAATTGCCGCCACTGCGGTTGATGACGATGCCGCCGACGCACTGCTGGTTGCGGTCCAGCTTGTAGGTAGCCTGTATGCGCAACTGGTCCTGCCGTTGCTTGTTCAGGCGTATCGCCTGCTCGGCCTGATAAAGCTGGGCATCTTCCTTGATCTGCCGGTAGTTATTGGACAGCGCCTCGCGATGCTGTTTCAGGTCGGCCGCGAGCTGGGCCTGGTTCTGCTCGGCACGCGCCCTGGCCAGTTGGGCTTCGACGGCAGCGACGTGGGCGGAATCGCGCGTGATCTCGTCGGCCTGGCGCGCAGCGATGTACCGGGAGGCGCCGTTCCATAACAGTACGGCGGCGATCAATCCGGTCAACGCACCCCCGATTTTCCACGACAACGGCATGGCCATCACATTCCCCGCACTCTTGTGGAAAGTCCCGCCTCCTGCGCTGTTGATGCAACCTCGTCGGGAGCGGCCCGGCAGAGTCTATCAGGGTGTTGAATGGCTCCCAGGCGAAGCGAAGCGGGGAGCAACGGGCTCGGCCGCGGGGCGTACCGCCAGGCAGCGATGGTCCGGTTTTGACCGGTGCTTTCGAGGGGGGAATGCCGGGCGACACCTTGCCCGAGATGGATCATGCACCCCCCCATAGGCGTCGACCGGCCTTCGTGTCAAAGTATCCGGCGGGATAGCCTGGGGACAGACGATGAGCGCACTACCGGCGCGGCGCAACAAGCTGCTGCGTGCGTCCAGGCACGGGCGCGCGCTGCGCGGCGCGTGGCGCGCGGTGGCGCTTGTCGGCGCGCTCGCGTGGGGGCTGATGCCGTGGGCGCACGCGCAACCGCTGTCCGACCAGTTCGTCGAAGTGTGGACCACGCGCGACGGCTTGCCACACAGCACCGTACATGGGATCGGGCAGACGCCTGATGGCTTCCTTTGGCTGGCGACCTGGGAGGGCCTGGTGCGCTATGACGGCCACGATTTCCACCTGTATCGCCGCGCGGACATTCCGGGGTTGCTCGACGATGGCGTTCGCGCGCTGAACATCGGCGCGACGGGTGACCTCTGGGCGGGCAGTGCGCGCGGCGGAATCGTCCGTCTGCACGATGGACACTGGACTGCCCTGGCGCCGGTGGCCAGCCTCGTCACTGATCTGCTGGATACCGGTGACGGCGGGTTGTGGGTGGCAACACTGCACGATGGTGTGGTGCGCATCGAGGCCTCTGGCAAGCGCACCTCGATCACCCAGGCGAACGGCCTGCCCAGCGAGACGGTCAATGCCCTCGCCAGCGATGCACGAGGGCAGATCTGGGCGGCAACCAGCCGGGGCCTGGCGCTGATTGAAAGCGCGCGCGCGCGGCCGATCGGACAGCAGAGTCTGTCGCATGGCCCGGTGTTTTCATTGTTCGCACTGGCCGACGGGCGGCTGCTGGTGGGCTCCGAACACGGCGCCTTCGTCGGCGATGCGCAGGGCTTCGTGCCCTTGCACCCCGGGCTCGCGGCCTACGCGATCACCCGCTTGTGGCGCGACGGCGACGGCAGTGTCTGGGCCGGCACCAACAACAACGGTCTGGCGCGGGTGGCCGGCGGCAACCTCGAATGGCTGAACATCGGCAAGGGCCTGCCCAACAACCGCGTGCTCGCCTTGCGACGCGATCGCGAGGGTAGTCTCTGGGTGGGAACCAACGGCGGCCTGGCCCGCGTGCGCGCCGCGCCGATCCACACGTACACGCGGGCCGACGGACTGGCCGATGATTTCGTTCGCGCGACCCTGGTCGATCGCGACGGCACGGTCTGGATCGGTGGCGGCCAGGGGCTGGACCGCCTCGATCTACGTAGCGACACGATCAGCCGTGTCCGATTCAGTGCCCGGCTGGCCGACGTGTCCGTGCTGTCGCTGGCGCAGGACGCGCAAGGCGACATCCTGGTGGGTACTTTCCACGATGGCCTGCTCCGCCTGCACGATGGGCAAGTGGTCAGCACGCTCACCATGGAATCGGGCCTGCCGGCCAACGAGGTGCGCGCCATCCTGCCCGCCCGCGACGGACGGCTGTGGATCGGCACCAAGCAGGGTCTGGTGGTTGGCGCCGGTGCCCGCACTCGTACCTACGGCACCCGTGACGGGCTGGCCGCCGACTTCATCCAGGCCTTGTACGAAGATGCCGACGGCTCGGTATGGGTAGGCACCGCCCAGGGCGCCGTGCGTTTTGTCGGGGACACCATGCAATCGGTGGACCTGGGCAGCAGCGATGCGCAATACGTGTACGGATTCCTGCCGTCGACGGACGCTCAGGCGGTCTGGCTGGCTACCGATCGTGGACTGGTACGCGTACCGCGACACGGCGGTCCCGTGGCGGTGGTCGGCCGCAGCCAGGGCTTGCCCTTCGAGAAGATTTTCGCCATGGCGGCCGATGCCCGTGGACGGCTGTGGCTGACCGGCAACGAAGGCGTCGTAGGCTTGCAGCTGGCGGATATCGAGGACGTGGCGGCCGGACGGCGCAAGACGGTCGACGCACGCCTGTACGGACGTGCCGATGGCATGGTATCGGCACAGGCCAACGGCGGTTCCACGCCTGCGGCGGCACTCGATGGTGACGGGCACCTGTGGGTGGCCACGGCGCAAGGCGCGGCGCGACTGGATCCGACGGTGCCGCTGCATCAGGCCGCGAGCTTGCCCGGTATCGCTATCGAAAGCGTGGAGGTGGACGGGCGGGAGGTGGATCTGAAGCAGTCGCCCGAGCTGCCGCCGGGCGACCATCGCATCGTGGTGCGCTTTGTGGCGCCCGCGCTGCTGAACGCGGCACGCGTACGCTACCGCTACCGGCTGGGCGGCGCGGCGCCGGCCTGGGTCGAGCTGGGCAGTAGCCGTGAAGTGCAACTGACCCACCTCGATCCGGGTGCTTTCGAGCTGCAACTGCAGGCATCCCTGCCCGGTGAGTCGGCCAGGTCCATGGCCAACCTTGCTTTCAGCATCCGTGCGTATTGGTGGCAACGCCCCTGGGTATGGGGGCTGCTGGCCGCGCTCGCCGGGCTGGTCGCCTACACCACGTTCCTGGTGCGTTTGCGCCAGTCGCGCAGGAACGAACGCCACCTGCGCGCGCTGGTCGGCGAACGCACCGCCGAACTGCAGGTGCAGACGCAGATTGCCGAGCAACTCGCGCGTACCGACAGCCTCACCCTGCTCGCCAACCGGCGAGCCATCGACCAGGCGCTGGAGGCAGACGGGCGGGCCGCTGGTGGCGGTGGCGCACTTCCGCTCAGCCTGCTCCTGCTCGACCTCGACAACTTCAAGCCGATCAACGACCAGTTCGGGCATGCCGCCGGCGATATCGCGCTGGGTCAGGTCGCCGCCGTGTTGCGCGAGCAGGTGCGCCTGCCGGACATCGCCGCGCGCTGGGGCGGTGACGAGTTTGCGGTGCTGCTGCATGACTGTGATGAGGCAAAGGCGCTGCTGGTCGCCGAGCGCATCTGCGCGGCGGTGGCCGGCATTGATTGCAGCAGCTTTGCGCCGGGTGGTGCGATCACCGCGAGCATCGGCATGGCTTGCGCCGATCGCCGTAGCGGCCACATCCATGTGGGCACGCTCGTGGTCCATGCCGATCAGGCGGTGTATCGGGCCAAGCGCGATGGTCGCAACCGGGTGCGTGTGGCGCAGCAGCGGGCGCCTGAAAGTGCGCGCGATACGGCGTCCTGAGCGGGCGAGGTGATGCACGGAAAGAGCAGTCCGTCATCCTTCCCGACAGCGAAAAAAAGGCAGCCGCGCGGCTGCCTTTTCTCGGTTCGGCCAGTCAGCGGGAACTCAGGGCGTGACGACGAAATCCGCCTGTTCGGTGGCCTGCGAGCTGCCGCCGACCCACACGGTGTAATGCGTGGGCTCGACCACCTGCCGGCTCTTCACGTTCCAGAACGACAGCTCCGGAAAGCCCAGCTTGAAAGTGACCTGCCTTGATTCGCCGGGCTTCAGCGTCAAACGGGTGAATCCCTTCAGGCTGCGCACCGGTTGCTCGACGCTGGCGCCCAGATTGCGCACGTAGAGCTGCGCGATTTCAGTGCCTTCGCGCTGACCGGTGTTCTTCACCGTTGCGGTCACCGTGACCAGATCGCCGGCATCCGCGCGATCGGCCTGCGCCAGCGGCAAGCTGTTGCGCGAGAGATGCACGCCCGAGTAGGCGAAGCTGGTGTAGCTGAGGCCGTATCCGAATGGATAGAGCGCATCGTTCGGCACGTCGATGTAGCGCGAAATGAAGCGGGTGTCGCCGCTGGGCGGCTTGCTCAGATCGGCATCGCCAGCCGGTCGGCCGGTGGGGAACTGGTCGTAGTACAGCGGCTCCTGGCCGACCGCGCGCGGGAAGCTCATGGTCAGCTTGCCGCTCGGAGAGACGTCGCCGAACAGGGTGCTGGCCACAGCCGAGCCTGCCTCGGTGCCGGGAAACCAGACGGCCATGATCGCCGACACGTGTTTCGCTGCCCAATCCAGTACCAGCGGACGACCGGAGAACACCAGCAGCACGACCGGCTTGCCGGTGGCGACGATCTGTTCCAGCAACTGCTGCTGGTTGCCTGGCAGATCCAGGTGCGCGCGCGAGCCGGCTTCGCCGCTCATGCTGCTCGATTCACCCAGGGCCATCACCACCACGTCGGCCTGCTCGGCAACGTGTCTGGCGGCGGCGAAGCCTGCCTCGGAAGTGCCATCGATGTCAGTGCCTGGCGCGTAGAGCAATTCACCACCGATTTTTTTCAGGCGAGCGGCCAGACCCGCACGCACGGTGATGACGTCCGGCTGATGCTGCGCGCCGCCCCAGGCGCCCTGCATCTCGCCGGCGTTGTCTGACAGTGGGCCGATCAGGGCAATTTTCTTCACGGCGGAGGACAGCGGCAGGATCGGTGCCGTGCCGTTGCCGCCGTTCTTCAGCAGCACGAACGACTCCTCGGCAGCACGGCGCACCAGCGGACGATGCGCATCCACCGCGCGCGTCACCTCGGAGCCGCGCGCATACGGATGCTCGAACAGGCCGAGCGCAAACTTTACCCGCAGCACGCGGCGCACGGCCTCGTCCACGGTGGCCATCGACAGTTGGTGGTCGGCCAGCAGCCTGGGGATCTGGGTGTCGTAGAAGTGGGACATCATGTCCACCTCGACGCCGGCATCCAGTGCCTTGCGCGTGGCGGTGGCGGCATCCAGTGCGATGCCGTGATGAGTGAGTTCCATCACCGCGGTGTAGTCGCTCACCACGAAGCCGTCGAAGCCCCATTCCTTGCGCAGGATCTCGGTCATCAGGTACGGATCGGCCGTCGCCGGCACGCCGTTGAGCGCGTTGAACGAACTCATCATGGTGGCGGCGCCGGCATCCACCGCCGCCTTGTACGGCGGCAGATAGACCTGGCGCAGGCGGATATCGGACATGTCGGTGGTGTTGTACTCGCGGCCCGCCTCCGCCGCGCCATAGGCGGCGACGTGCTTGACCGATGCAGCCACGCTTTCGGGTTGGGACAGGTCGCTGCCCTGATAACCGCGAATATACGCACGCGCCATCGCCGAGCCGAGGTATGCGTCTTCACCCGCGCCCTCGGTGGAGCGGCCCCAGCGCGCATCACGCGAGATGTCGACCATCGGCGAATAGAACCACTTCACACCGGCGGTGGTGGCCTCCACGGCGGCCATATGGGACAGCTCCTGAATGAGCTGTGGGTCCCACGAGGCGGACAGGCCCAGCGGCACCGGGTAGATGGTGCGATAACCGTGGATCACATCGGCACCAAACAGGATGGGAATACCCAGGCGGCTATGCATGGCCGCCTGCTGGAAGCGCCGGGTTTTTTCGGCGCCGATCACGTTGAGCATGGATCCCAGCTCGCCCTTCTTCGCCAGCGCCATCGCATCGACGTGGTCGAGGGTTTCCGGATTCACCGCGATGGCCGAATCGGCATCCGCGGCCGTCGGTGCCGACGAACCCTGGTCGTTGTACTGCACCAGCTGGCCGATTTTCTCGGCCAGCGTCATCTTCTTGAGCAGCGCATCGACCCGGTGCCGGATCGCAGGGGAGGCCAGTTGCGCATTGGAGGGTTGTATCGAAGACGGGCGCGTACGCGATGGCGCTTCGCTGGCCCGAGTGGCATGGGCGACCGCCAGGGTCAGCGCGCAGGCGGCGAGGGAAGACAGCAGCGTGGCGCGTCTACGCAAGGGTATGGGATGGTTCATTCGTTCTCCTGGGCGGCGCGACGGTGCGCGCCGTGGGCGTTGGCTGCTGAATGTAAACGTTTACATGGGCCGCCGTAAATGCGCACTGCAATAAGCCTCGACGGGCGCGGCGCAAAGACGAGGGAAAACCGCGATGCTGCCCGTGAAATTCCGCTCGCCTGGCGCGGTTCGCGAATACAAGGGGCGAACCTGTCTGGGCGGCGACGTGTTACCTGGCGCGGAGCGCCAGATAGACCGCCTGCGTGAACGGACGGCCCTGCAGCGGGTTGTCGAAGGTCACGGGCTCGGCCCAGGCCTCGGCGAAGACACCGGCTAGTCGAGCAGTGAACCCCGGGTCGGGCGGGTCGTTGGACCACAGGCCGAAGATGCCGCCCGGCTTGAGGTGGGTGACCAGGGCACGCAAGCCGTCGCTCTGGT
>JBBQQL010000118.1:0-13582 GCA_038215995.1 Lysobacterales bacterium | reverse complement strand
TCGCTCCAGGACACGATGCGCTTGATCAGGTCCTCGGGGCGATGCCGCGGCGGGTGGTAGATCATCGACATCATCGACAGCGCGCGCTTGAGCACCTTGCCCTGGTTCTGCACCAGCAGCGCGGCGAACGTGCCGAAAAACACGATCACGAAGGCCGCGGGGTTCCACAAGGCGCCCACCGTGGAGCCCTTGAGCACGGTCCCGATGATGATCACCAGGATGCCGAGAATGGTGCCGATGATGCTTACCGGGTCCATGGCGTCAACCTGTCATCTGCAACGAGGGCAACAGGTCGCCGGCACTGTCGGCCAGACCGGCGAGATCAACCACCAGCGCCAGCCGGCCATCGCCGGTCACGGTGGCGCCGGCGATCCCCGGCACGCCGTCAAACAAATGGCCCAGCGGCTTGACGATGACGTCCTCACGCCCGATCACGGCGTGCACCAGGCAGCCCAGCCGCATGTGGCCGATATGCAGCACCACCACATGGCGACCTTGCGCGCCGCTGGCGCCCGCCCAGCCAGCCAGGTTCGCCAGCGGCAGCGCGCGGCCGCGATGACGCGCCACCATGCCGCCATCGAGCAGGCTGTCCTGACCATCCTGAAGTTCAAAAACCTCCTCGACATTGCTCAGCGGCAGCGCAAACAGGCGTGACTCGACCCGCACCATCAGCACGCGCAGGATCGCCAGGGTCAGCGGTACGGTGAGTTCCAGTTCGCTGCCGTTGCCGAGCCGGGAGTTCACCTTCAAGGTGCCACCGAGTTCGGCCACCCGCGTTTTCACCACGTCCATGCCGACACCGCGGCCGGAGATATCCGAGACGGTGGCGGCGGTGCTGAAGCCCGGACGGAAAATCAATTCGTAGCATTCGCTTTCGGTCAGGCGCGCGGCATGGGCCTGGTCGATGACACCCTTTTCGACGGCCTTGCGACGCAGCACTTCCGGATCCATGCCGCGACCGTCATCGCTCACCGAAATCACGATGCGCTCGCCGCGCTGACTGGCCGACAGGCACACCCTGCCCTTGCGTGGCTTGCCGTTGAGCTCGCGCTGATCGGGCATCTCCACGCCGTGATCCAGCGCGTTGCGCAACAGGTGAATCAGCGGATCGGCCAATGCTTCGACCAGGCTGCGATCGAGGTCGGTCCCCTCGCCCTCCAGCACCAGTTCCACATCCTTGCCAAGCTGACGGGCGAGGTCGCGAACAATCCGGGGAAAACGCTGAAACAAGCGCCCCACCGGTTGCATGCGCATGCCCATCACGGCTAGCTGCAATTCGTCGGCGACACGGTCCAGCTCACCGGCCGCTGCCACCAGGGCCTCGTTGCCATCCTGCGCGGCCAGGCTGAGCAGGCGGTTGCGCACCAGCACCAGTTCACCGGCGTGATTGACCAGCACGTCCAGACGCGCGGTATCCACCCGCACGGTATTTTCCGCCGCTGCCGGCGCGCGTGCCGGAGCAGGTGCAGACTCGGCGACTGCCGGCTGCGGCGCCGGAACGGGCGCCACCACGACGGTGGCCGACGGTGCCGCACCCTCGCCGTGCAAGGCATCCAGCAGCGCCTCGAATTCATCATCGCTGATCGCCGTCGACGGCGCCGCTGCCGGCAGCGGCGCGGGCTCGACCGTGCCGGGGACGGCGTTGCCGTACATGCTGTCCAGCAAGGCCTCGAACTCGCTGTCGTCGATGGCGCCACCGGCAGCAGCCGGCGCAGACGCCACCACGGCCGGCGCCGCCACGCGTGGCAGCAGCGACTGCAGCAGAGCCGCCGGCGGCAAGGGCACCGCCGTTTCGTCGCGAACCGAATCCATCATCGCGTTGAGCAGGTCCAGCGCTTCCAGCAGGGCATCCATATGACCGGCACCCAGCAGCACCTTGCCGCCGCGTGCTTCGTTCAGCAGATCCTCGGCGTGATGGCACAGCACCACCATCGGCTCGATCGCCAGAAAGCCGGCACCACCCTTGACCGTATGGAAGGCGCGGAACACGGCATTGAGCAGTTCGCTGTCACGCGACGCACTCTCCAGGCTGACCAGTTGCTCACCGAGACGCTGCAGCAGTTCGCCCGCTTCGATCAGGAAATCCTGACGCAGCTCGATGTCGAAATCTGCATTCACGGCGCCACAGCCTGTTTATGGTCCCCAAGCGCCGAGCGCCGGGAGCTGTTTCCGCGCAGACCAAGGAAGAACGAAAGAGTGGACGTGCGTCCACGACTGAGTGATGACGCCGGCATGCGGGCAAACAGACCCGGCCCTTCGGGCTGCCATCGAGTGGCCGCCCCGCGGCAGCGCGCGGCTTGACCTGACGGCCGGTCAGGCGCTGCGCCACGCACTACCACCTGGCAGCCACTCGATGACGACGCGGAGTACTTGGGGACCATACGCGGGCTCTCGTCAAAACCCGAATTCGCTGAGCAAGCGGTCCGCGTCGTCCTGGCTGGTCACCCGCTCCACGCTCACCGGCGCCTCGGCGCCCGCCAGCGCGCCAGTCAGGCGAACCAGCTCCAGCATCGATGACTCCACCGTGCCGATGAAATTGCTGACCTTCTTGATGCGCTGGCCGGTGAGGTCCTGCCACGACTGGGCCAGCATCAGGTCGGACAGGCCATCACGGCAGTCGGTGGCGAAACCGATCGCCTGCCGCGCCAGTATCGCCGCCGCCTCGTTGCCCTCGGTCCACTTCATTACTTCGGCCCCGTTGTTGGCCAGATCATCGGCCTGCGGCAGCATGCGCTCGGCAAAATCGATACTGCGATGGGCGGCGTTGCCACTCATTTCCAGCGCTTCCTGCAAGTGCTGGCGCGCATCGGCGACCATGTCGGGCAAGCCGTCCGCAGACAGCTCGCCGCCGAGGCGACGCACGGCATTGTGCAGGTCACGTGCCAGCTGGCCCAGGGCGCGGAACAGATGCTGTTCGCGTTGGCGCACCATCACGTCCAGCGCCTGCTCGAAAGCGGGGCCGTCCGGACTGTTCAACAACTCGCGCAGCTCTTCCGGCATGGTGTCATCACTGGCAAGCGGGTTACTCAGGCTCGTGCTCATGCGCTGGCTCCGCTGGCGGCAATGCGTTCAAAAATCTTGCTCAACTTCTCTTTCAGGGTGACCGCGGTGAACGGCTTCACCACGTAGCCGTTCACGCCCGCCTGGGCGGCGGCGATGATCTGGTCACGATTGTTCTCGGCGGTGACCATCAACACCGGCATGCCCTTCAGCGTGGCCTCGGCGCGAATCGCCCGCAGCAGGTCGATGCCGGTCATGTTGGGCATGTTCCAGTCGGTGACGACCAGGTCGAAGCTTTGCGCGCGCAACATCGTGAGCGCGCTCTCGCCGTCGTCGGCCTCCTGGATCAACGCCGAGCTGAACCCCAGCTCGACCAGCAGGTTGCGGACGATTCGCCGCATGGTGGAGAAATCGTCCACCACCAGGATTTTCATGTTCTTGTCCAACGACTCTCTCCAGATGCATGGTGCTGGCCAATGCGCGGCCTCAGAAACTCAGGTGCAGTTGTTCACATTCGCCAATCAGTCATCCGCGCGCGCAACCGGATGACTGCCTGGCCATGGATCTGGCAAACCCGCGATTCGGTGACTCCGATCACGGCGCCAATCTCCTTCAGATTCAGTTCTTGCTCGTAGTACAGCGACATCACCAACTTTTCCCGCTCAGGCAAACCCTCGATGGCCTCCGCCAGGGCATCGCGCATGCCGTCACGCTCGATCCCTTCGTGCGGCGTAAGCCCGCTTTCATCAGCTACGTCGAGCACCGAACTTTCCTCGTTGTCCTCCGACGCAGTCAGGCTGAGCAGGCGCACACAGGCAGCATCGGCAAGGATCTGGTGGTACTCCTCGGCACCCATGCCAAGCCGGCGCATCACCTCGGTGTCATCGGCCTCCTTGCCGGTTTCGGTCTCGATCTGGCGCACCACTTCAGCCACTTCACGGGTCTTGCGATGCACCGAACGAGGGGTCCAGTCGGTTCGCCGCAATTCATCCAGCATGGCGCCACGTATGCGAATACCCGCATACGTTTCGAAGCTGGCGCCCCGGTCGAGGGCGAAATGTCGTGATGCCTCCAGCAAGCCGATCATCCCTGCCTGTATCAAGTCGCCCACGTCCACGCTGGCCGGCAACCGCCCCATCAGGTGATAGGCGATCCGCCGTACCAGCGGAGCATGCCGACGAACCAGCTCGTCAGCGCTTTCGCGGGTATGTTGTAGATATTCCGAAGCCACGCCCATCTCAATACCCTGCCGCCGGTGTCACCGGGCTACCAAAAAAGGCGATCCGGTCAGACGCACGCTCAGGCTCTGCCCACTTATCGACCGCACCTGCCAATTGCTTGAATGCGAGTGATGAACGGCATGACGGCCACAGGTCGACCACCGCGCTCTGACGCCGAATGGCCTGGCGCAGCCGTTCATCGTGAGGTACCCAACCGCAGAACGTGATCACCACATCGAGAAACCGGTCACTGACCCGGGAGAGTTTCTGGTGTAGCTGCCTGGCCTCGCCCTCGTTGCGCACCATGTTGGCCACCATGCGGAAACGACGCACGCCGAAGTCGCGACTGAGGATCTTGATCAGCGCGTAGGCATCGGTGATCGACGCCGGCTCATCACACACCACCAGCAGCACCTCGTCGGCGGCGGAGGCAAACATCGCCACGCTGTCGCTGATGCCTGCCGCGGTGTCGACCAGCAGAAATTCCGGTGGCTGGGCCAGTTCGTCAAAGGCGCGGATGATCGCCGCATGTCCGGCGCTGTCCAGCTGAGCCAGCCTTCGTGCGCCCGATCCACCAGGCACGATCTGCAGGCCGCGCGGAGCGGTCAGCATCAGCTCCTGCAAGCTGCACTCGCCGTCCAGCATGTGACCGATGTGACGTGAGGGCACCAGACCGAGCAGCACGTCGACATTGGCCAGGCCCATGTCGGCATCGAGCAACATCACCTCGTGGCCGGCCATCGACATGGCCATGCCCAGGTTGACCGCCACCGTCGTCTTGCCGACACCGCCCTTGCCACCGGCCACCGCAATGGCGCGGCAACGGCGGCGTGCCGGCCTGGCAGATGCGCTGAGCAGGCTGCTGGCCTGGTGGGCGGATGGCGCGGCTACCGGCGCCTCCGGCAGGGATGACATGGCCGACAACATGTTCTTCAGACCCCACGCCTGATCCATTGCAATGGCTCCGTTCATGCGCTGGCCACCGCAAGGCCGAAGCGGTCGGCCATGACACTTTCATCGGGGACATAGCTTTTCATCGACTGGGCCGCGCGACACACCAGCACCCGCGCATCGGCTGCAGCAATATCTTCCGGCACGCGCTGTCCATCGGTGGTGTAGTCCAGCGGCAGATGATGGCGGATCAGTACCGAAAGGGCTCCGCCCAGGTTCGGCGCCTCATCCAGCTTGGTCAGGATGCAGGCATTGGGCTTCAATGGCATATAGGCGCGCACGGATTCTTCCAGTGACTGTGATTGGGCGTTCGCGGCCAGCACCATGCAAGCTCGCAGTTCGCTGGTTTGCGAAAAAATTTCCATCTGCTGGGTCAACCGCGGATCGCTGCCGGCGACGCCGGCGGTATCGATCAGCACGGTATGGCAACCGCGCAGCAGGTCCAGCACCTTGCGCAGGCTTTCCGCGTCATAAGCCGGGTACACCCGCACGCCGAGCAACCGGCCGTAATGTTCCAACTGCGCCGAGGCGCCGATGCGGTAATGGTCGGTGCTGATCAGGGCGACTTGTTCAGGGCCGTGGCGCAACACGGCGCGCGCGGCAAGCTTGGCGATGGTGGTGGTCTTGCCTACGCCGGTGGGTCCGACCAGGGCGGTGACACCGCCGATGGTCGACACCCCGCGACCGCTCACCTTCAGATTGCTGCTGAGGATGCCCAGCGGCAGGTAGCGCGCCTGTTCGGCGTTGATCTTTTCCGGCAACTCGGCCACCAGACTGCGAGCCACATCGGCATCGATGCCCATGCGGGTCAGTTCGCGCAGCACCCGCGAGCGCAACGGATCGCGCCGCTCCATGTCGTTCCAGGCCAGGCTGGAAAGCTGCGTCTCCAGCATGTCGCGCAGGCTGCTCAATTCGTTGCGCATGCGTGCGGTGTCCTGCATCGCCCGCTCCATCATCGGGCTGCTGGCCACCGCTTCATTGGCGACCGGCGCCGCAGGCACGGGCACCTGCACCAACGCCGGTGGTACCGCCGGCGGCGATCGGCGCAGCGGCGGCTCTGGCGCGTGGGCCGGCGCCGATTCGGCGGCGGCCGGGGTCGGCTTGAACACCCGCGCAACCGCCGCCGCACGAGCACGCGCGGGGCTGATTGCAGCGGGCGCCGGTGTGCTTGCCTGGGCCGGCGCTTCCTCGGGCATGCCATGCCGCGCAGCCTCACGTACCAAGGCCTCGTCGTAATCGATCGCGGCAATGATCTCGATGCCGTCGTCGATCCGTCGGGTAGACAGGATCACCGCTTCGGGACCCTGATCCTCGCGGACCAGACGCATTGCCTGCCGCATGTCTGCAGCCACGAACCGCTTGATCTTCATGCTTGCTGACTCCGCGCGGAGAAGCGGGTGATGTCGAAAAGCAGATGAGCGGGGAACGGGGAACGGGGAACGGGGAACAGCCGACCCGAGGAACGCTTGCTCTGGCGACCTGGCTCCACACGAGCAGCCGCCAGGAACAGCACGTTCCCCGTTCCCCGTTCCCCGCTCCCTGCTCCCTGGCCTGTCTTCAACATCGTCATCTCGTCACCCTCGCTGTATGGCCCGAATCAGCGGCCCAATGCCTGTACCAAACGCACTCGGCGGTTGTCGGGCACCTCGTTGTAAGCCAGTACGTGCAGGTTTTGTGCCACATGGCGGGTGAAGCGTGCCAACCATGGACGAAGCTGCGGCGCGACCAGCAAAACGGCCGGCTCGCCACTGGCTTCCTGGCGTCGCGCGGCGTCGGCCACGCTCTGCTGCAAACGGTCCGCCAGGCCCGGCTCCACGGCCGCTCCGGCCACGCCACCACCACCGGAAAGGGAGGTCAGCAGGATCTGTTCAAGCTCCGGCGCGAGGGTGATTACCGGCACTTCGGTACCCAGGCCGGTGATCTCCTGCAGGATCTGCCGACCCAGTGCCACGCGCACGGCCGCCGTCAAAACGCCGGGATCCTGACTCTGACCCGCATGCTCCGCCAAGGATTCGACGATGCTGCGCATATTGCGGATCGGCACCCGCTCGGCCAGCAGGTTCTGCAGCACCTTGACCACCACGCCCAGGGTCAGCCGCTTGGGCACCAGGTCCTCCACCAGCTTCGGCGCCGTGGCGGCGAGGCGGTCGAGCAGCTGCTGCACGTCCTGGTGGCTCAGCAGCTCATGCGCATGGTTCTGCAGGATGTTCGACAGGTGGGTGGCGATCACCGTGGCCGGATCGACCACGGTATAGCCGTAGCTTTGCGCCAGTTCGCGCTGGTCGCTGTCGATCCACACCGCCTCCAGCCCAAACGCGGGGTCCTGGGTGGGGATGCCCTGCAAGGTGCCGTGCACCTGGCCGGGGTTGATCGCCATCAAGCGGTCGGTGTGCACCTCGGCCTCGCCCATCGGCACGCCCATCAGGGTGATCCGGTAGATGTTCGGCGCCAGATCCAGGTTGTCGCGGATATGCACCGCGGGCACCAGAAAACCCAGCTCCTGCGACAGCTTGCGCCGCACCGACTTGATCCGCCCCATCAACTCGCCACCCTGATGGGTGTCCACCAGCGGGATCAGCCGGTAGCCCACTTCCAGGCCCAGCGGATCGACGCTGGTCACATCCTCCCAACCCAGCTCGACGCGCTCGGTCGGCTTGGTCACCGGCGCCTCGATCGCGCCGTCAGACAAGCGGGCCAGCGTTTCACGTTCACGCTTCCACAACAGCCAGGCGGCGCCACCACAGCTGCCGCCCAGCAACAGGAACGCCATGTTCGGCATGCCCGGGATCAAGCCCATCACGGTCAGCACGACACCGGCCACCGCCAGCGCGCGCGGTTGGCCGAACACCTGACTCATCACCTGCTTGCCCATGTCCTGCGACTTGGACACGCGGGTCACGATGATGGCCGCGGCCACCGACAACATCAGCGCCGGTACCTGCGCCACCAGACCATCGCCGATCGTCAGCAGGGTATACGTCTTGGCCGCCTCGCCAGCCGACAGGCCATGCTGCAGCACACCGACGAAGAAGCCGCCGATGATGTTGATCATCATGATCAGGATGCCGGCGGTCGCGTCGCCGCGGACGAACTTGGAAGCACCGTCCATCGAACCGTAGAAATCCGCTTCCTCGCGCACTTCCTGGCGGCGCTCACGCGCCTGCTCCTGAGTCAGCAGGCCGGCGTTGAGGTCGGCGTCGATTGCCATCTGCTTGCCGGGCATCGAGTCGAGGGTGAATCGCGCGGTCACTTCGGACACGCGGGTGGCGCCCTTGGTCACCACCACGAAGTTGATGATGGTGATGATGGTGAACACCACCAGGCCGACCGCGAAATTGCCGCCGATGACGAATTCACCGAACGCCTCGATCACCTTGCCGGCGGCGGCGGGGCCGTCGTGGCCGTGCAGCAGCACCACGCGTGCCGAGGCGATATTCAGCGCCAGTCGCAGCAGGGTGGCCATCAGCACCACGGTCGGGAACGCGGCGAATTCCAGCGGCCGCATCACATAGATCACCGCCAGCAGGATTACCAGCGAGAGCGCGATGTTGAAGCTGAAAAGTATGTCCAGCAGGATCGGCGGCAGCGGCAACATCATCATTGCCAGCATCACCAGCACGGCTACCGGCGCACCGATACCGCGCCGCGCCAGCTGCTTGAAATTGCCGAGTATGTTTTCGCCCGTCATTGGCCTGGCCTGTTACACATCACGATAAGGACCCATCAGGTCGGGATCGACCTCGGGACTTGGTGCCACTGGCGGCGTGTCGCCTTGCGACGTCGCCTGCTTCAACTGGTAGACATAGGCCAATACCTGCGCCACCGCGACAAACAGCGAAGCGGGAATTTCCCGACCCAGTTCGGTGGTGGCATACAGCGCACGCGCCAGCGGCGGTGCCTCGACCAGCGGGATGCGATGGCTGCCCGCCACTAGGCGAATCTGCTGGGCCAGCACGTCCATGCCCTTGGCCACGACCCGCGGCGCGCCCATGCGGCCATCGTCATAAACCAGCGCCACGGCAAAGTGGGTGGGGTTGACCACCACCACGTCGGCCTTGGGCAGGTCTTCCATCATGCGGCGGCGCGACTGCATCTGCTGCACCTGGCGAATGCGGCCCTTGAGCTCGGGGTTGCCCTCGCTCTCTTTCGACTCGTCGCGGATCTCCTGCTTGGTCATGCGCAGGCGCTTGCCGTAGTCGTAGCGCTGGTACAGCGCGTCGATGCCACCGATCAAGGCCAGAATCGCCCCGAACCACAGCGCGGCGCTGCCCAGCAAGCCGACCGATTGAGTGATGCCAGCCACTACCGAGCCACGGCCAGTCGCCTGCAGCGGTGCCTGCCAGTGGCGCAGCAACATCAGCAGCACCGCGCCGATGAACAACAGTTTCAACAGCGCCTTGCCCAGTTCGACCAGACCGCGCATGGCGAAGATCTTGCCCAGCCCCTTGATCGGGTCGAGCCGCTCGAACTTGGGCTGCAAGGCTTCGGCGCTAAAGCTGATGCCGCCGAGCAACAGCGGCGCAGCGAACACCGCCGCCAGCGTCGCGGCCGCGACCGGTCCGAACATGCCCAATGCCTCGTGTATGGCCGCGCGCAGAGCACGCCCGGGCAACTCGTCGGAAAACAGCGCCTCGCGGGAATAGCCCATGCCCAGCGAGAACACGGAGCGGGCATGCAGAAACATCGCCTGTCCGCCGCTGATCAGCGCCCACACACCGGCCAGCACCACCAGCGCACCGGAAAGATCCCGCGAACGTGGAACATCGCCCTTTTCGCGCGTTTCACGCAGGCGTTTTTCGGTAGGTAGTTCGGTTTTTTCCTGATCACTGTCTTCGGACATGAGCTTAGCCTCCGACCAGTTCGTGCATCAGCGACCATGCGGCGTCCTGCAGAGATTCGAATGCACCCGGCAAGCTGCGCAACGCCAGCCAGAGCGCGATGAAACCCAGCGAAACGGTGATCGGAAAGCCCACCGCAAACAGATTCATCGAGGGCGCCGCGCGGCTGATCGCGGCGAAGCCGATATTCACCACCAGCAGTGAAGTCATGGCCGGCAACGCCACCCGCACCGCGCCGGAGAACAGGCTTGCGCCAAAGCTGGCCACCGCGTGCAGGCCCTTGGGGCCAATCGCGTCACTGCCCGGTGGCAGGGTATGGAAGCTGTCGGCCAGCAAGCTGATCAACTGCAGATGACCGTTCATCGAGAGGAACAGCAAGGTCACCAGGGCCAGGTAGAACTGGCTCAGCACCACCGAGCTGCCGCCGGCCTGCGGGTTGACTACCTCGGCAAAGCCCAGGCTCATGCTCTGCGCAATCAACTCGCCGCCAAAGGACACCGCCTCGAACACCATCCGCAACACGAAACCCACCGCCGCACCGATCAGGATCTGGCTGGCCAGGGTGGCCACGCCCGCGGCCGTCATCACATCAATCGTGGTCGGCGCCAGCGGCGCCAGTACCAGGGTCAGCACCAGCACCAGACTGAGGCGTACCCGCGCCGACAGCACCGTGGCGCTGAATACCGGCGCCACCAGGAACAACCCGCCGACGCGACCCATCGCCCAGAACAGGCCACCCAGCCAGGCCGGCAATTGCGCCAGGTCGACCGCGATCATCTCACCGCATCCGGCAGACTCTCGATCAACTGGCGAGTGAACTGCACCAGCAGACGCAGCATCCACGGCCCGGTGATCAGGGCCACGGCGGACATCGCCATCAGCTTGGGGATGAAGCTGAGCGTCATCTCGTTGATCTGCGTCGCCGCCTGGATCACGCCGATCAGCAGACCCACCGCCAATGCCGTCAGCAACAACGGTGCCGCCACCAGCATCGCCACGTAAAGCGCGTGCTGGCCGAATTCCATGATCGATTCGGGCGTCATGTGTAGAAACTCCCGGCCAGCGTGCCCAACAACAGGGCCCAGCCATCGACCAGCACGAACAACATGATCTTGAACGGCAGCGAGATGATCATCGGCGAGACCATCATCATGCCCATCGACATCAGCACGCTGGCCACCACCAGATCGATGATCAGGAACGGGATGAACAGCAGAAAGCCCATCTGGAAGGCAGTCTTCAGCTCACTGGTCAGGAACGCCGGCATCGCCACCACGAACGGCACATCCGCCTTGCTGGCATACGGCTTCTGCTTGGCCAGGCGGGTGAACAGCTGCAGGTCGGCGTCGCGGGTCTGGTCGAGCATGAAGCGCTTGAACGGTGCCGATGCCGCCGGCAACGCCTGCTCGGCGCTTATCGTGCCGTCCATATAGGGCTTTACGCCGTCGGTATAGCTGCGGTTGATGACCGGCGACATCACGAACAAGGTCAGGAACAAGGCCAGTCCCAGCAACACCTGGTTGGGCGGGGTCGACTGCGTACCCAGTGCCTGACGCAGAAAGCTGAGCACGATGATGATGCGGGTGAACGAGGTCATCATCAGCACGATCGCCGGCAACAGTGTCAGTGCCGTCATCAGCGCCACGACCTGCAGCGACAACGTCCAGTTCTGCGCACCGCCGGGGCCGTTGTGCATGGTCAGCACCGGGATGCCTGCCGATGAAGGTGGCATCGACGGCATCGACGGCATGGCCGGCGTGCTGATCGGCGCCTGTGCCGCCGCCGCAGCGGCAGCAGCCGTCGGCAGCAACATCGCGCACAGCGGCAGCAACCACAGGGCGGCCATCAGGCAACGACGCCAGACATCGGGATGGCGGGCAGTCATGATGCGCGCCTCAGCCGGGCCAGCAAGTCGGCAAAAACAGGAACCGCCGGCGCGGCCACCGCCACGGCTTCGGCCGGCACCAGATCACCGCCTTCATAGACGTGCAAGGTGCGCATGCCGCCCTGGCCTACACCGATCAGCAGGCGCTGACCGTCAGCATGAATCAGCAGCAGGCGATCGCGCGAGCCGATGGCGAACGTTTCCACGCAGCGGATGCGCCGACCACCGGGCGCGCCACGGCCCTGCACCCGACGACTGAACCAGCCTGCTATCAGGATCAACACGATGATGCCAAGCAGGCTCAGAATCACGCGCAGCAGCTCGGCGCCGACGTTGACGTCGGGGGCGGCGATGGCGGGCGCGGCGGCGATCAGGGCAAGCATGATCAGCGCAGCTTGCGCACGCGCTCAGCCGGGCTGATCACGTCAGTCAGGCGAATGCCGAACTTCTCGTTGATCACCACGACCTCGCCATGGGCAACCAGGGTGCCGTTGACGAAAACGTCCAGCGGCTCGCCGGCGGCGCGATCAAGCTCCACGACCGAGCCCTGGTTCAACTGCAGCAGGTTGCGGATGCTGAGACGGGTGCGTCCCACCTCCATCGCCAGGGTGACTGGCACATCGAGGATCATGTCGAGATTGACGTCGCCACCCTCGCCCGCGGCACCGGTCAGGTGATCGAATTCAACGCGTTCGCTTTTCTCGGCAACGGCTTCTTCAGGGGACTGGTTCATACGGGCTTCTTCTCGGTGGCTGAATCGCCCGCCGTACGCCTTTCGCGGCGGCCGGCATGGCTGTGGAAACGGACGGCGTTGTAGCCGCTGGATTGGCCATAGCGGCCGCGAAAAACAGGAACATCCTCGGCATACACCGTGACCAGCTCGGGCAGCTGCACCGGGATCACGTCGCCGGGTCGCAGATGCAGAAACTCGCCGATCGTCATCTGCGCCTCCAGCAGCAGCGAGCTGATCTCGACCTCGGCGTCCAGCACTTCCTCATGCATGGTCTCGGTCCAGCGACCGTCGCGATCGGCGCGGTCGCTCTGCACGCCCGCATCAAGCAGGGTGCGGATCGGCTCGATCATCGCGTAGGGGAAGGTCAGGTGGACTTCCCCGCCGCCGCCATCGAGCTCAATGTGGAAACGGCACACCACCACGGTCTCGGTCGGGCTGACGATGTTGGCAAACTGCGGGTTGATCTCCGAACTCTGGAATTCGAACTCCAATGGCAACACCGGCGCCCACGCCTCGGTCATGGCGGTGAAAAATTCCGCCAGCATGATCTGGATCACGCGGTTCTCGGTGCTGGTGAACTCACGTCCCTCGATGCGCGCGTGGTAGCGGCCATCACCACCGAAGAAGTTGTCGATGATGGTGAACACCAGACGCGGCTCGAAGACGGCCAGCGCAGTGCCGCGCAGCGGCTTGATGCGAATCAGGTTGAGGTTGCTGGGCAGGGTCAGGCTGTGCACGTACTCGCTGAACTTGACCATCTTCACACCAAGCACGGAGACCTCGCAGGTCTTGCGCAAGACGTTGTAGACACCGTTGCGAAAGAAGCGGGTGAAGCGATCGTTGACCATCTCCAGCGTGGGCAGGCGGCCGCGCACGATGCGGTCCTGCTGGGTAAAGTCAAACGACAATACGGTGCCAGCCGGCAGCGGCTCGTCGTTGCCGGTTTCCACGTCGC
>JBBQQL010000117.1:0-13664 GCA_038215995.1 Lysobacterales bacterium | reverse complement strand
TGGTCGCGGGGACCGGGGATCGGGGACGGGGTAACGGGTACCGGGTACCGGGGAACGGGGAACGGGGACGGGGGCACGGGGACCGGGGAACGGGGAACGGCAAGAGCCTGGCACTGGCTCTTCAGCTTTTGTTCCCCGTTCCCCGTTCCCCGTTCCCCATCTGCAGTTTGTCCAGAATTCGTTCCAGCCAGATCTGCTCCTCGGCATTGAGTCTGGCCAGCACCTCGCGCTCCCGTGCGCGCGCCATCGGCGCCACTTCATCGTGCATGGCCCAGCCCGCTTCGGTGAGGCCCAGCACCGAGCGGCGTTTGTCGCCGTCGTGGATGTCACGGTTGACGCGGCCGGCCTCGACCAGTCGCGACAGCGCCCGGCTCACCGCCACCTTGTCCATCGCGGTGCGCTCGGCTACTTCGCGTGCCGACAGCCCCTCGAAGCGCGCCAGCACGGCCATCACGCGCCACTCCGTCATCGACAGGTCGTAACGGCGTTGATAGTCGTCGGCAATCGCCTGGCTGATCGTGTTGGACAGGATCGACAAGCGGTACGGCAGGAAGTGTTCCAGCTGCAAGGGGGCGTGCTCGGCCGTGGCCGGGGCGGGCTTGCGTTTGGCAGGCATCAGGGAGGAGCTCCTTGCATATGGTTTCATTTGTAACTATAACGAAGGGATAATTCCGATGGTGGCACGCTGACGTGTCCGACCATCGTGCACCGACACACAGGAGAGCGCCAATGAATGCCCAGCCGAATCTTGGCATGCAGGTCACCACGTTCGACAACCCGATGGGTATCGATGGCTTCGAATTCGTCGAGTTCGCGGCGCCGACCGGCCGCGCTGACGAGCTCCACGACCTGTTCAAGCGGATGGGATTCACGGCCGTGCTCAGGCACAAGTCCCGCCCGATCACGGTCTATCGGCAAAGCGGGGTCAACTTCCTGCTCAACGAGGATCCGGATTCGTTTGCGGCCGATTTCGCTGCCAAGCATGGTCCCAGCGCCTGCGGTTTCGCGATCCGGTTCCAGAAGCCGGCGAGCGAGGTGCTGGCTACCGTGCTGGGCAATGGTGGTGAGGCGGTCGAGCACAAGCCGTCCAGCAAGGCGGTGGATGCGCCGGTGGTCAAGGGCATTGGCGACTGCATGCTGTATCTGGTCGATCGCTACGGCGATGCCGGCAGCATGTACGACGCCGACTACGCGCCGATCGAGGGGGTCGAGCCGAATCCGGCCGGTTTCGGGCTCACCTTCATCGACCACCTGACCCACAATCTGTATTTCGGCAACATGGAAAAGTGGTCGCAGTACTACGAGCGGCTGTTCAACTTCCGCGAGATCCGCTACTTCGACATCAAGGGCGCCAAGACCGGCCTGGTCTCCAAGGCGATGACCGCGCCGGACGGCGTCGTGCGCATTCCGCTGAACGAGTCGAACGACCCGAAGAGCCAGATCAACGAATACCTCGACGCGTATCACGGCGAAGGCATCCAGCACATCGCGTGTTTCACCGATGACATCTACACCACGGTGGAGAAAATGCGTGCGGCCGGCGTCGAATTCCTGGATACGCCCGATGCCTATTTCGAGGTGATCGACGAGCGTGTCCCGAACCATGGCGAAGACGTCGCGCGGCTGGCGAAGAACAAGATCCTGATCGACGCCGATCTCGAGACCAAACAGCGCAAGCTGCTGCAGATCTTCACCCAGAACGCGATTGGCCCGATCTTCTTCGAGATCATCCAGCGCAAGGGCAACGAAGGTTTCGGCGAGGGCAATTTCCAGGCGCTGTTCGAGTCGATCGAACGCGACCAGATGAAGCGCGGTTTCCTCTGAGGAGCGGCTCCCATGGCGACCATCGTCAGTAACGGTTACCAGTCCGGCTTCGGCAACGAATTTGCCAGCGAGGCCATCGCCGGCACGTTGCCGGCAGGACAGAACTCGCCGCAGCGCGTGGCACATGGGCTGTATGCGGAGCAGTTGTCGGGCACCGCATTTACCGCGCCAAGGCATGCCAACCGGCGCAGCTGGCTGTACCGGATTCGTCCGGCGGCGGTGCACGCGCCGTTCCAGCCATTGGCGCACGCCACCTTGCACAACCGCTTCGATGAGGTGCCGGCGACACCGAATCAACTGCGCTGGGATCCGTTGCCGCTGCCTGCCACAGCCACCGATTTCGTGGATGGCCTGGTGACGATGGCCGGCAACGGCGGGGCGAACGAGCAGGCAGGTATTGGCATCCATCTCTATGCGGCGAACCGCTCGATGCAGGGGCGGTTTTTCTACGATGGCGATGGCGAGCTGCTGATCGTGCCGCAACAGGGCCGCCTGCGTATCGCTACCGAACTGGGCGTGCTGGAGCTGGAGCCGCAGGAGATTGGCCTGATTCCCCGCGGTGTTCGCTTCCGTGTCGAGCTGCTCGATGACTCGGCTCAAGGCTACGTCGCCGAGAATTTCGGCGCGATGCTGCGCCTGCCGGACCTCGGGCCGATCGGCTCCAACGGTCTGGCCAACTCGCGCGATTTCCTCACGCCGCACGCAGCGTACGAGGACATCGAGGGCGAGTTCGAGCTGGTTGCCAAATTCCAGGGCGCACTGTGGTCGGCGAAGATCGGCCATTCGCCGCTGGATGTGGTCGGCTGGCACGGCAACTACGCGCCGTGCAAATACGATCTGCGCCGCTTCAACACGATCGGCTCGATCAGCTACGACCATCCCGATCCGTCGATCTTTACCGTGTTGACCTCGCCCAGCGATACGCCGGGAACGGCCAACATCGACTTCGCCATCTTTCCGCCACGCTGGCTGGTGGCTCAGCACACGTTCCGCCCGCCCTGGTTCCATCGCAATGTGGCCAGCGAGTACATGGGCCTGATCACCGGCGTCTACGACGCGAAGGCGGAAGGCTTCGTGCCGGGCGGATCGTCGCTGCACAACTGCATGAGCGGACACGGCCCGGATGCCGCCACCTTCGAGAAGGCCTCGCAGGCTGATATCACCAGGCCCGACGTGATTGGCGGCACCATGGCCTTCATGTTCGAGACCCGCAAGGTGATCTGCCCGACGAGGCAGGCACTGGACGCGCCCTGGTTGCAGCAGGACTACTACCGGTGCTGGCAGGGCATGGCGAAGCATTTCGAGCCGGGCCGCAAGGCGTGACCTGGCGTTGGCTGGTCATCACGGGCGTTGCGCTTGCGCTTGCGCTTGCCGGTTGCGGTTCGGCCGCGCCACCACCAGTGGCTACCTCAGCGCTGAACACGACGCCATCCACAACAGCGCTGTCGAAAGCCGTCAACGTGTCGACGGCTCGCTACGACGGTTACGGCGAGCTGCGCTTCGGCATGGACGAGACGGCGTTCGAGCAGGCCTGGGCTGGCAAGCTGAAGGGCGCAGCGGCGCCGGGTTCGAGCTGTTTCTACAAGTCGCCGGCAGCGGCCGCGACGCCGCGTGATTTCGGCTTCATGTTCGAGAGCGGCCGCTTCGTGCGCTACGACGTCGGCAACGCCACGGAGACCGCGCCTGGTGGCGGCAAGGTCGGCATGAGCGAGGCGCAGATCCGTGCGTTGTACGGTACGCGCGTCGTCGTGCAGCCACACAAATACGTGGACGGTGCAAACTACCTGCGCATCACGGCGCCGCAGGGTGCTGGCATCTTGCTGTTCGAAACTGATGAGCAGGGCAAGGTAACGCGGTGGCGCGTGGGTGTGTCGCCGCAGGTCGATTACGTGGAAGGTTGCAGTTAGGAGCATCCAATGAAACTTGCAAGTCTCAAGGAAGGCGGCCGCGACGGCACGCTGATCGTGGTCAGTCGTGACCTCACGCGCGCGGTCAGGGCGGCCGGCATCGCGGTGACGTTGCAGGCGGCGCTGGATGACTGGTCGAACGCCGCGCCGAGGCTCAACGCGCTGTCGGAAGAGCTCAACGCCGGCAGCGTAGCGGATGCATTCGCGCTGGATATCGCCGCGCTCGCCGCGCCGCTGCCGCGCGCCTACGAATTCGTCGACGGTTCCGCCTACCTGCCGCACGTGGCGCGGGTGCGTCGCGCTCGTGGCGCCGAGGTGCCGGAGTCGTTCTATACCGATCCGCTGATGTATCAGGCGACCAGCGCCGGCTTCCTCGGCCCGCGCGATCAGGTACTGGTCACCAGCGAAGCCTATGGCATCGATCTCGAGGCCGAAGTGATCGTGGTGACCGATGACGTACCGATGGCGGTGACGCCGGCGCAGGCGTCCGGGCACATCCAGCTGGTGGGGCTGATCAACGACGTCAGCCTGCGCGGACTGATCCCCGGCGAGCTGGCCAAGGGCTTTGGCTTCGTGCAGAGCAAGCCGCGTTCGGCGCTGTCGCCGGTGCTGGTGACGCCCGATGAGTTGGGTGACGCATGGCAAGGCGACAAGCTGCACCTGCCGATGCGCACCTGGCTCAATGGGGCATGGTTTGGCGAGGCCGAGTGCGGCGTGGACATGCAGTTCAGCTTTGCCGAACTGGTTGCGCACGTGGCGAAGACGCGGCCCCTGACCGCCGGCACCATCGTCGGCTCCGGCACCATCGCCAACGAGGACACCGGCAAGGGCGCCTCCTGCCTGGCCGAGCAGCGCACGGTCGAAACCCTGCGCGATGGCCAGCCGAGCACGCCGTTCCTGAAGTTCGGCGATCGGCTTAAAATCGATGTGACCGATGCGGCGGGCAAGTCCATCTTCGGCTCGATCGAGCAGCAGGTTGCACCCAGCCGGAGTTGAGGGTGCGCCCTACTGGCAGGCGTTTCGCCGGCAGAAACATGCGCCGAATTGACCCTGATCAAGGCGACCATGGGGCCAGGTGCCGACACTTGGTCCCATGGAAACTCTCCCCGCCCCGCCTGAATTCGATCCCGCGCTGATTGCTCGCTACGATGTGGCAGGTCCGCGCTACACCAGCTACCCCACGGTGCCGCAGTTTGCTGCCGAATTCGGCGAGACCGAGTTGCGTGCGGTCATCAGTGGCTCCAATGAGGAGCCGATTCCGCGGCCGCTGTCGCTCTACGTGCACATGCCGTTCTGCATGAGTCCGTGTTTCTACTGCGGCTGCAACCGCGTGATCACCCGCGACATGGCGAAGGCCGACCGCTACCTGGAGCGGCTGTATCGCGAGATCGAACTGCTGGCGCCGCTGTTTGACCGTGATCGGCCGGTACAGCAACTGCATTTTGGTGGTGGCACGCCCAATTTCCTTGATCTGCCGCGCATGCGCGAGTTGATGGAATCGCTGGCGCGGCACTTCAGTTTCACCCATGAGGCTGCACGCGAATACGGCATCGAGATCGATCCGCGCTTTGCCGATGCGGCCTATATCAAGGGCCTGGCCGAGCTGGGGTTCAATCGCCTCTCGGTGGGTGTGCAGGATTTCGATCCGCCCGTGCAGCAGGCGATCAACCGTATCCAGAGTGTCGAGCAGACCCGCGAGGTGATCGAGGCGGCCCGGCAAGCCTCGTTCGGCTCGGTCAGCGTTGACCTGATCTACGGCCTGCCGCTGCAGAACCTCGACGGCTTCAGCCGCACGCTGGATCAGGTCGTCGCCCTCGCTCCCGACCGCGTGGCGGTATACGGCTATGCGCATCTGCCGCAGATGTTCAAGCCGCAGCGACAGATCGACGAGACGCAACTGCCCGATGCCGCCACCCGGCTGGCGCTGTTCGGGCGCGCGCTGGAGCGGCTGTGTGCCGCAGGTTATGTCTATATCGGTATGGATCACTTCGCCCGCTTCGACGATGAACTGGCCGTGGCGCAGCGCGCAGGCACCCTGCAACGGAACTTCCAGGGCTACTCGACCCATGGCGATTGCGACATCGTCGGCCTCGGTGCGAGTGCCATCGGGCGGGTCGGTGACAGTTACAGTCAGAACGCACGCGACCTGATCGGCTACTACGCCGCTCTGGATGCCGGGCGGCTGCCGATCGTGCGCGGCATGCAACTGGACGAGGACGATCTGATCCGGCGTGAATTGATCGGCGAGCTGATGTGCCATGGCGTGGTCGACAAGCAGGCTTTCGGCGTGCGCCATCGTCTGCTGTTTGACACCTATTTCGAACGCGAGCGGCAACGCCTGGTGCCACTGCTGGCCGACGGCCTGGTCGAAGAGAACGCCCGCCGGCTGCAGGTGACCTCGCGGGGGCGGCTGCTATTGCGTATCATCGCGATGTGTTTCGATGCGTATCTGGAGGACCAGACGCAGACGTCGCGCTACTCGCGCGTGATTTAAGCGCGAGCCGGTCCCAACTGTCTCCACCGGTCATCGCCATGCAGTCAAAGCAAGTGGCAGGTCGCCTGCCTGGGCCGCCGAGTCCGATGGCCGATGATGGTGATGCGTCGCGTTTCTGCGGCACCTGTGCCTTTTCCAGTGCCTGCATCGCCGAGGGTTATCAGAAACCCGAGCTGGCCGAGCTGCACTGCCTGGTCGAGCACGTCGGACCATTCCGTGCGGGGGAGCACATCTTTCGCACCGGAGATCCGTTCCGGGCGATCTTTGCGGTACGCGGTGGCACGGTGAAAACCCGTATGGTCGACAAGGAGGGGCGCGAGCAGGTGCTCGGCTTCTATCTTCCCGGCGAGGTCATCGGCCTCAACGCGATCTACCCCGAACATTTTCCCTGTGACGCGGTGGCGCTGGATACGGCGTATTTCTGCCGATTCTCGTTTCCCGCGATGAGCGCGCTGGCCGCGCGCATGCCTGCGTTGCAAAAGCATCTGTTCCGTCTGTTGAGCAAGGAGCTGGGCAGCGCCAGCCTGCTGGCCGGCGATCACAGCGCGGATGAACGCGTGGCTGCCTTCCTGCTTGAGTTGTCCGGCCGCTACGCCACCCGCGGCTTTTCCGCGACCCGCTTCCACCTGAGCATGTCGCGCGGCGACATTGCCAATTACCTGCGGCTGGCGGCGGAGACAGTGAGTCGGGTGTTGACCCGGTTTCGTGCCCAGGGCTTCATCCAGATCGAGGGGCGCGAGCTCGAGTTGCTGGATCCGCTAGGCTTGCGCGGGCTGGGGCAGGGATTGCTGCCCCAGTGAGGCGGCGGTTCCACGCACTCCTTCGCAGGCGGACCATTTCATGACGACAGTGTTTCTTACCGGCGCGAGCGGGTTTCTTGGTGGTCATCTCCTGCGCGAGCTGGTGGCATCGGGTCAGCAGGTCAGGGCGCTGTCGCGGCGGCCCGAATCCGATGCGTCGATTACCGCCGCCGGCGGGCTGCCCGTTCGCGGCGTGCTGGACGATCAGGCCGCGTTGCACAGGGCGCTGGATGGGTGCGAGGCGATTTTCCACGCCGCCGCCGACACCAGCATGTGGCGGCCGCATGCGCTCGCGCAGACGGCCACCAATGTGCAGGGAACCTTGAACCTGCTGCGCGCCGGGGAAGCAGCGGGCGTGACGGCTTTCCTGCACACCTCGTCGGTGTCTGCGTATTCCCACCGTGTGCAGGGCGTCATCAGCGAGTCCACCGCGCAACGAGGCGGCGGCAGCTGGATCAACTATGAGCGCACGAAATTTCTTGGCGAGCAGGTGGTTCGAGGCGCCACGATGCCGTGGATCGTGTTCAATCCTTCGCACATCCTGGGGCCGGGTGACCGCCACAACTGGGCGCGTCTGATCATGCTGATCGATCGCGAAAAGCTGCCTGGCATTCCGCCCGGTGTCGGCGCGTTTGCGGACGTGCGCGAGATCGCCCGGGCGCAGCTCCGAGCCTGGCAGGGACAGCGATTTGGGCAGACCTATCTGCTCGGCGGCGAGCAGGCCAGCTTTGTCGATTTCGTGCATCGGGTCGGTGCAGCGCTGGGCAAGCGTACGCCGCGTGGCGCCACCCCGGCGTGGTTGTTGATGGGCGTGGCGAGGGTCGCCGATGCCTGGTCGAGGCTGAGCGGCAAGGAGCCTGACATCACCCCCGAAGCCGCCGCGCTGACCAGCCATGTGCTGCAGGTGGATTCGTCCAGGGCACGGCGCGAGCTGGACTATGTCGAGCCCCCGCTCGATGCGCTGCTGGCCGATACGCTGGCGTGGATGAGGCAGGAGCGCATGGTCGGATAGCCGGCCGGGTGAGCCGCCAGCGGCAGCAGACGCTGTCCTTGCGCCTGCCGCGCGGCTGATGATGTTCTTCGTCACCCTGGTCATGCTTTACTTGCAGGACCCAATCTTCATGGAGCAGCAAGATGTCCCAGGTTACATTGCAAGGTAAGCCGATCAAGGTTGATGGCACTTTCCCGGCCGTCGGTTCGTCGGCCCCCGCGTTCGGCCTGGTCGCCGGTGATTTGTCCGATGCCACGTTGTCGACTTTCGCCGGCAAGCGGAAGGTGCTGAACATCTTCCCCAGCGTGGATACGCCGACGTGTGCCACCTCGGTGCGCCGTTTCAACGAGTCGGCCAGCAAGCTGGACAATACGGCGGTGCTTTGCATTTCGGCCGACCTGCCGTTCGCTCAGGCGCGCTTCTGCGGCGCGGAAGGCCTGGACAAGGTGACCAACCTGTCCCTGATGCGCGGGCACCAGTTTCTCAACGACTACGGCGTGGCGATTGCCGAGGGTCCGCTGGCCGGTCTGGCTGCTCGTGCGGTGGTGGTGCTGGATGAGCACGACAAGGTGATCCATGCCGAACTGGTCAGCGAGATCGCAAACGAGCCCAACTACGACGCGGCGCTGAGCGCGTTGGGCTGAATCCGGCATAGTCCAGGTTTCCGGATGGGGTGCCTCTTACCGGGCACCCTTCGAGACCTCGTGGCACAGGCTGTGTTTTTACGGGTTGCTGATGCTCACGATCGGCACGCCGAACGGCTTCCCCAGCGCATGCAGGCCCAGCCCGTATTTCAGGCTGCGGCCGATGCGTTGCGCGTATTCCAGCATCTGCGCGGCATCGACCTCGTCCAGCTCTTCGTCGCAGGTTTCCTGCCACAACGCCAGCCAACGATCGAAATGTTCGCTGCGAATCGGGTGTGGCTGATGCGCCGCCATCGGGTTGCCACGGTAGCTGCCGGCTCGCAAAGCCACCGAGGCCCAGAACGAGGTAAGCAACTGCTTGTGTTCGTCCCAATCGCGCACGGCCGCGTCGAACACCGGACCCAGCCGCGTATCGCGGCGCACCCTTTCGTAAAAGTGATCGACCAGCCTGGCGAGGGCTGGTTCATCCAGTGGCGACGGTGGGTTCATGCGGGGCATTCTGGATCCTTGCGCGGGCAGATGTCTGGAGGTGTCTGGAGTGGCATCAAAAAAATTGCATCGGATGAAGATCGTCGGATGCGTTGCAGGTCTGCATGGTGCAGTGCTCCGATTGGGCTTTGAGTGATACCCCGGATTCTGAAGGGACAGAGCGGCGGCAGCCCTGATCTGTGTCAATGCCGCCTCGTCAGCGTCAATGGAGACAGCGGCGGGTATCGAGCCGACGGCACGCGATCACGCCAGGGAAACACGATGACTCACGTCGTCACCGACAACTGCATCAACGGCAAACACACCGGCTGTGTCGAGGTGTGTCCGGTCGGAGCGATCTTTCCCGAGCTCGATGTGCCTGCGGGGAGGAGATCTATCTGGCGATCAATGCCGAGATTAGTGGTTGTCGCTGCGGCGAAGACAGATTGCCGGCCATTGATGGAACGTCGACGGGTCGGCTTAAGGTGCGCTGGATCAGCAGGCTTTGGGCCTGCCTGAGTTTCGTGGCCTCTTGTCACGCCCGGGGAGAACATCATGAACGACGCAGCACAGCCCTTGATCGAGGAGGACACGGCACCATCGCCATGGTGGTTGCCCGGCGATGCTCTCGGTACTTGAGTGGTACCGCTGACCCTGCTGACGCTGGATGCATGGGACGTCGTCAGGGCGACCAAGGGCAGGGTCGACATGGATGGCAAGCCGGTCCGCGTGCCGCACAAGTGGACATTCCACTTCCTGATGTCGGTGGGTTTCCGGATCTTCGTCGGAGCCGGCATGTTCGGCTTTTTCATCAATCTGCCGCTCATCAGCTCTTGCGAGGCAGGCACCCAGACAACGCCCACCCACGGCTACACCGCCTTGATGGGAGTGTTCGCCATGCTGGCGCTCGCGCTGATGGTGTTCGTGTTGCGCCAGACCAGCAGTGATGAGGGTTGGGCCGGGCAGCGAGAAATACGTCAAGGTCGGGTTCTGGGGAACCAGCATCGGCCGGGCGATGCTGCTGCTGTTCAGCCTCTTTCCCGGCGGTGTGCTGCAGCTGCGGGACGTGGTGCAGCATGGCCATGGGCATGCGCGCAGCATCGACTGCCTGAGCATGCCGCGCTCTCATGTGCTCGAGTGGCTGCGTGTGCCCGGCGATCGGGTCTTCATCATCTTCGGCGCGGTGCCGCTGCAGATCGCCTCGATCAAGGGTTGGCTGGGCGTGCGGGCGACGGTCGCGGCCGAGCGTCGCTGAGTCGCCGTGGTGGGTTTCCTCTGAGGTATCGATCGGGATGCCTGTGCCGCGATGAGGTGAGGGCTGCAGTCAGGGCACGCGAGCGGCATCGACCCGGTATGTTGATGCGAGTACGTCGCTGGCAGGCAGGCTGTTGGCGTGGTGTGACGCCACTCGAACGGCCTTTGACGGCTGGCGTGTCGCGTGTGCGTCAATCGCCGGTACGGTCTCGGCGCTGGCGCAGATTCCAGGCAAAACCCAGGGTCAGCAGCACAAGCACCAGAGCCTGTGCCAGCATCGATTGCGACGTGGGAAAAACGCCCAGCAGTTCGATGCGTGGCAGCGGCAACGGGCTGAGCGCAACCCAGCCTGCCTCCTGCAGGGCAGCGACACCCTTGCCGGTGAGTACCAGCGCCAGCACGGCGATCAGCGCCGAACTGGCAGCAAAGAAGGTGGCCAGCGGCAGGCGCCGGCTGCCGCGCATCAGCACCCAGGCAACGGCGCCCAGCACCAGCGCGCCGGCGGTGATGCCGCCCAGCAGCCAGCCATGCTCGCCGTCGTTCCACAGCGCCGCATAGAACAGGATCGTCTCGAACACCTCACGGTAGACCGAGATGAAAGCCAGCGCGAACAGGAACCAGGCCGAGCGTCGGTTCAGCGCTGCGGTCATTTTTTCCTTCAGGTAGCGCTGCCAGCGACCGCCAATGCTCTTCTGGTGCATCCACAGTCCGACACTGATCAGCACCGCGGCGGCAAACAGCGACGAGAGCCCCTCGGTGAGCTCGCGGCCGGCACCGCTGATCGATATCACGTAACTCGCTGCCGCCCAGGTCAATCCGCCGGCGACGAGCGCAGACGTCCAGCCGGCGTGGACGTATCGAACCGCCCCGGTGCGACCGGCCTTGCCCAGAAAGGCCAGTAGCGCCACCACGACCAGCAGCGCCTCCAGACCCTCGCGCACCAGGATCGTGAAGGCACCGAGGAAGACGGCAGCGGGCTCGCCGGCGCTTTGCGTGGTGGCTTGCTGCGCACGCTGCAGTAGCGCATCGATGCCGGCTGCGCGATCCCGAATTTTCCCGACGGGGGGCTGGCGCGAGAGCGCCGTCCGGTATGCACCCATGGCGGTTTCCACCGTCGCGCGCAGTTCCGGGTCACGGGCATTGAGCACGGGTTCCACCGGTTCCACGCCGTCAAGGTAGGCAGACAGCGCCAGCCGGCTGGCTTCGCTGGCGTTGCCCGATTGATAGGCCTTGACGCTTGCGGCCAGCTGGCTGCGTGCTAGCGCCAGTCCGCGCGATGAGTTCTGCAGTGTTTCTGGATGACGGCGAAGGTGGCCAACGATGGCACGTGCCTGTTCGGTGCCGAGGGTCTCTGCCAGCGCGTTCACGCGAACGTGCGAGAGATCCTTCAGGTCGGCAATGCGCTGGCGTGTCGTGGCATCCCCCTGCCACGCCGCGGGAGCGGTGGCGGTGGCGGTGGCGGCAGGATAGGCCAGCGAGCCCACGTAGTAGGCCAGCGCCCAGCGATCCTGTGTCGAAAGCTGCGTGGCGTAGCTCGTCATTGCCGTACCCTTCACGCCCTGGCTGATCACTTCGTACAGTGACAGGGCGCTGCGCTGGTTGGCGCGGGACTGGTCAGTGAAATCGATCGGTGGTGGATCCAGTTGTCGGCCAGTTGGCCCGTCGCCATGCCCGCTTGCGCCGTGACATGCGGCGCAGCTCTGCTGGTACAACATGGCCCCGCGGGCGAGATCCGGTGCCTGCGCGGGCGCGGTGCTCACGGGATAGTTCTGCAGCAGAGCATCGCCCAGAGCGTGTGCCATGCGCGCCACCGCGGGCGCGGGCTTTCTCGCGTCGATCGCGTCGATCAACGCATCGGCCTGGCTCAGCAGCGTGGCCGAACCGTTGTCGCGGGGCAGGCTGCGAAGGCGCTGGCGCGCGGTGCCTGCGAACTCCTGCATCTCGGCGTATTCCGACGGGTTGGTCACGGCGCCGTCCTTCACGGCACCGGCGTAGTCGGTCGCCAGATAATCAAGCATCTGCCATGTCTGCTGCACGACTGCGTCATTGTCTGGTGCGGTCAACGAGAGCGCCCGGGCAGGCGCAATGGCGAGTAGCAGCCACGCCGCCATCACAAATCCACAAATGCGAGTAGTTCTCATTTGACGAGTATACGCCGGGCCTTCGTGCGTGCAAACAGCTCCATGCGTACCCGTGGGACCAAAAAAAACCGCGCCAGCGGGCGCGGTCTTTTCAGGATGACGTAGCGAGTGGACTCAGCTGCTCGCGACAACCCGCACCATTTCCAGGCACTTGTTCGAATAGCCCCATTCATTGTCGTACCAGCTCACCAGCTTGACGAAGGTGCTGTCCAGCGCGATGCCCGCATCGGCGTCGAACACCGAGGTGCAGGTTTCGCCGCGGAAGTCGGTCGCCACCACCTTGTCCTCGGTGTAGCCGAGCACGCCCTTCAACGCGCCCTGGCTCTGTGCCTTCATCTCGGCACAGATCTCGGCATAGGTGGCGTCCTTCTCCAGCTCCACGGTCAGGTCGACCACCGACACGTCCGAGGTCGGTACGCGAAAACTCATGCCGGTGAGCTTCTTGTTGAGCTCCGGAATCACCACGCCAACCGCCTTGGCGGCGCCGGTGGAGGAAGGGATGATGTTTTCCAGGATGCCGCGGCCGCCGCGCCAGTCCTTGTTGGACGGGCCGTCGACGGTCTTCTGGGTCGCGGTGGTGGCGTGCACGGTGGTCATCAGGCCGCGCTTGATGCCCCACTTGTCGTTGATCACCTTGGCAATCGGCGCCAGGCAGTTGGTGGTGCACGACGCGTTGGAGATGATTGCCTCGCCTTTGTAGGTCTTGTCGTTGACGCCGAACACGAACATCGGCGTGTCATCCTTCGACGGCGCCGACAGGATCACCTTCTTCGCGCCCGCATCCAGATGCTTCTGCGCGGTGACCTTGTCCAGGAACAGGCCGGTGGACTCGATCACGACGTCGGCATGCACCTCGTTCCACTTCAGGGCGGCGGGGTCGCGTTCCTGGGTCAGGCGGATCTTGCGGCCGTTGACTACAAGATGGCCGCCGTCGATGGACACGTCGCCCTTGAAGCGACCATGCACCGAGTCGTAGCGCAGCATGTAGGCGAGGTAATCGGGTTCGAGCAGGTCGTTGATCGCGACAATCTCGATGTCGTTGCCGAAGTTCTGCACGGCAGCGCGCAGCACGTTGCGTCCAATCCGGCCGAAGCCGTTGATGCCTACCTTGATCGTCATTACCGGAAACTCCTGCATGCAG
>JBBQQL010000116.1:0-13800 GCA_038215995.1 Lysobacterales bacterium | reverse complement strand
TAGTCGCTAGTCGGGGGCGGAGGAGGTCCAGTTGCATGGGCTTCCTCCGCCCCCTTTTTTTTGCGTTGGCCCAGGTCTGCGGGCCGTTCGCTCAGCGGCTCACCACCGGCAACGCGATATAGCTGGCCTCACCCGGCGCGTGATAGATGCGCTGGGTGGCCTTGCGGTAGTCATCCGGCTTGGCCCACAGGATGTTGGGCACAAAGGTCTGTGGGTTGCGGTCGTATAGCGGGAACCAGCTCGATTGCACCTGCACCATGATGCGGTGGCCGGGCAGGAACACATGGTTGCTGGCGGGCAGGGCGAACTGGTAGGTCAGCGGCTGGTTGGCGGCCAGCGGCTGCGGGTTGTCGAAGCCGCTGCGGTAGCGGCCGCGGAAGATGTCCATCGCCACCGCAAGCTGGTAGCCCCCGAGTTCCGGCTGGGCAGAAACCTGGTCGGGATAGACGTCGATCAGCTTGACCACCCAGTCGCTGTCGGTGCCGCTGGTGGAGGCCACCAGATGTGCGACGGCGGCGCCGCTGATGGTGAGTGGCGCGGTCAGCACGTCGGAGCTGAAGCTGACCACGTCGGTACGGCCGGAGGCCTGGCGCTGGTCGTCGACCAGCCACTGCGGCCACGTCAGCCCGTTGTCGTAGCCGATCGGCTGGATCGGGCGGGCGCGGAACGGTACCGGATGCGCCGGATCGGAGACGTACTCGTCATACGCCGTACCACCGGCTGGCGCGGTGAAGCCGAGCCTCTCGCCGGGTTCCAGATACAGCGGACGACTCTGCGTGGCGCAACCTTTCTCGCAAGCCATGGGCCAGCGGGGCAGACGCTGCCACTGGTTGCTGCCGGTCTGGTAGGCGGTGACGGGAGCGAGGTCCGCCTTGGGTGCACCATCCTTCAGGTACTGCGCCAGAAACGGGCGCAGGATGTGCTCGCGAAAATACAGCGCGGTGTCGCTGCCGAAGTGGATCGCGCCCAGCGCACTGCCTTCCTCGATCTCCTGGCCATGGTGCCAGGGACCCATCACCAGCTTCACCATCTGGCCGCTGCTGTCCTTCGACTTGATCGCCCGATAGACGGCCAGCGCGCCGTAGATGTCTTCCTGGTCCCACAGGCTGTGCACCAGCATTACCGGCACCTTCAACGGTTCGGCCGCCAGCACCTTGTCGACGGCCTGGTCGCTCCAGAAGCTGTCGTAAGCGGGATGCGCCAGCAGCTTGTTCCAGAAACCCAGCTGCTGCATGCCGTACTGCCTGCCCAGTTCACCGGCGGAGCCGGCCTGCATGAACAGGTCGTATTCGTCGTGGTAGCTGGTCCACCACTTGATGCTGTTGTCGCGGCTGGCGGTCTGCTCGTAGATGTAGCTCATGTTCTGTTCGCGAAAGGCGCCGTTGTGGAACCAGTCGTCGCCCATCCAGCCGTCCACCATCGGGTTCATCGGCACCGCCACCTTCAGCGCGGGATGCGGATGCACCAGCGACATCAGCGGCTCGAAGCCGTCGTAGGAGATACCGATGGTGCCGACTTTGCCGTTCGAATCGGGGATGTTTTTCACCAGCCAGTCGATGGTGTCGTAGGTGTCGGTGGCGTCATCCACCGGGGTCGGGTTGAGTGGGCCGTGCACCGGCCGGTTCATCACGTAGTCGCCCTCGGAACCGTACTTGCCGCGCACGTCCTGCACCACGCGGATATAGCCGTCCTCGACGATCACGTCGGTGGCATTGTCGTAACCCTCCAGCATCGGGCCAAGGTGGCCGCTGGGCGTGTGATGAGTCAGCGCCTTGGCGTCGTATGGCGTGCGGGTCATCACGATGCCGGCATGGTGAGCGTCGCGGGGAACCAGGATCACCGTATACAGCTTGACCCCGTCGCGCATCGGAATCATCACGTCGCGTTCGACGTAGTCGTAGCTGGTGGTGACGGGCTCGAACCTGGCCGGTGTCTCGCTGGGATAGTCCGGGTACCTGGCCTGCGACCAGGCGATGGCCGGCAACATGCTGCCGGCCGTGAGCAGTGAGGCCAGCAGCGCGGATACAGCCCGACACCGCGCGACAGCGGAACGACCTGATTTCATGACGACACCCCTGGTGGCTGGACCGTTCTAGCCTAGCGCCTCGACGACCATCGCTGTAAGGCCCTTCGATGCCAGGTAATTGCGCCCAAGAAAAAGGCCCGGCGCTTACCGCGCCGGGCCGCTCGGGAATTGACGCAAACGCAGTGAGTCAATCGTGGGACTTGGCCACCACGCTGCCATCGTCCGGATCGGCCAGCAGATCGACCTCGTTGCCGTGCGAAGTCTTCGCTTCAGCGCTCCACAGGCCATCTTCAAATTCCACGTCCTTGATGTTCTGGTAGCCGGCCGCGGTCAGCTTGGCGCTGATCTCGTCTGCATTGAGCTTGGACGGTGCATCGGCCGGATAAACCTTGCCGCTGACCGGTCCGACCAGCAGCTTGCCCCACTTCTCGTTGCCGCCGCGGGCCTTGCTGCGCCAGACGCCGTCCTTGAATTCCAGACCCTTGACCTCCTTGTAGCCGGCGGTGGCGATCGCGCCCTTGATGGTGTCCTCGCTCAAGGCTCCGGCGGGTTGCTCGCTGGTCCACGACGCGGTCACCGTGGTGGTAGTGGTGGTCTGGCTGGCGCTGGTCATCGGTGGTGCGCTGGCAGGCACATCCTGCGCAAGCGCGACACTGCAAACCGACAGTCCAATCAACAGGGGAAGCATGCGCTTGATCATGGTGAACTCCTTGGCTGGTCTTGGCAGCTGGTGCTGGTACGAAAGTTGTCGCGAGCTTGCGCAGGCGGCATTCAAACCCGTGTGAGGCCGCGCCCGATACTTGGCGCTGACCCAGACACTCGTCATCGGATCATGCTGTGCGGAACGGTGGCGTGAAAGCGTGGATGAACTTGCCGCGAAGCCTGAACGAGAGCCGGTGAAGCAAGTCCGGCAGCGAGACGTTCGGAGCATGCCGCGTCGCCGCGCATGTCCGCCCACGCTGTGGCGGGCCAGTAAGATGTCGATCCCGCCACTACCCGATGCAACCTGCCATGTGGCCAAAAATCCGCACCCGTCTGCTGCTCGCCGTGCTGTGCCTCGCCGGCGGGCTGCCGTCGGCAGCCCGCGAGCCGCCCGTGCCGAGCATTGGCCGGCAGCGCGAGGCGGTGTTGTTCTGGCCGCAGGCAAAGCGCGAGGCGCAGTTCCGCCGGATGTACAAACGGTTTCCCAGTGATCGTGCCGCCCACGGCGTACATGTCCACGCGTTGCCGCAGGGGCGGCCGCTGACCTGGGCCGGGCAGGGCGACTCTGCGTGGTTCAACCGCTACATGGACCGGCACCATGTCGCCGGCGTGATGGTGTTGCAGCATGGCCGTATCCGCCTGCAGCGTTATGCACTGGGCTTCGGTCCGGCGCAGCGCTGGGAATCCTTTTCGGTGGCCAAGTCGGTCACCTCGACCTTGCTGGGCATCGCCCTGCAGCGGGGTGACATCCGCGGCATGGACGACACGCTGGGTCGCTATATTCCGGAGTTGCGCGACAGCGTCTACGGCAAGGTCACCGTACAGCAGTTGCTGACGATGACCTCGGGCGTGCACTGGAACGAGGACTACGCCGACCCGACGTCGGATGTGGCGCAGATGTATCTGCATCCCTGCATCGATGGCGAGGCGCACGTGCTGTCGTACCTGAAGAAGCAGCCGCGGCAATGGCCGGCGGGGACGCACTGGAACTACAACACCGCCGAGACCGATCTGCTCGGCATCCTGGTGCAGCGGGCCACACACCAGTCACTGGCCGCCTATCTGTCGCAGACGATCTGGAAGCGTTACGGCATGGCGTCCGATGCGTACTGGATCAAGGACGAGTGCGATGGCAGCGATACCGGTGGCAGCGGCCTGTCGGCCACCCTGGCTGACTACGCACGACTGGGCCAGTTCATGCTCGATGGTGGCCGAATTGCCGGCAGGCAGGTAGTCGCCAGGGCCTGGCTCGACGGTGCCGTGAGTCGTCAGCAAAACGTCGACGACCCCGGCCGCGGCTACGGCTATCTGTGGTGGACCGACAACGACGGCAGCTATGCCGCGATCGGCATCTTCGGCCAGATGATCTACGTCGACCCCTCGCGTGATCTGGTGATCGTCCAGGTCGCTGCCTGGCCACACGCCACGTCCGATACGCTGGTGGCCGCGCGGCGCGAGTTCGTCGCCCACGTCAGGCGCGCAGTGGATGCGAAGCCGTCGTCGCGCTGAAGCCGGTTGCCGTGCACGTCAGCCGTGGACGGGATGGTGGCTCGCCGCGAAACGGACGCGAGCCGGTCTGCTCACATGCTGCGGAACAGGTGCAGATAGCTGCGGCTGACCGGCAGCACCTCATGGCGTTCCTTCAGATGGATGCCGGCGGTTTCGTTGTCACCGCGCACGACATGGCTGATGGCCCGCAGATTGACTACGACCGAGCGATGGATCTGCGCGAAGTGCGCCGCGTCCAGTTGTTCGATCAGCTCCTTCAGCGGCGTGCTTATCAGGGCTTCACCGGGTCGGCCGGCATCGCCGCGCCAGGCGATCAGCGTGTACTTCGCGTCGGCGCGCAAATAGTCGATGTCGTCAACCGGGATCAGGCGCAGGGTCGGTCCGACCTGTGCGCGAATCCAGCGCAGCGGCGATGGCGCAGGGGGGCGTTGCAGATGGGTTGCCAACTGCTTCAGAAGCACTTCGGTATTGAAGGCGGGTTGGGCAGCGTGCAGTCGCTCCTTGAGCCGTGCCACGGTCTCGACCAGGCGTGCGGCCGTCACCGGTTTCAACAGATAGTCGAGCACGCCCCGGGCAAATGCCTCGACCGCGTATTCGTCGTAGGCGGTGACGAAGACCAGATGTGCGCGTGTGCCGATCCGCTGCGCGGTTTCGATCCCGCTGAGTCCGGGCATCTGTACATCGAGAAAACAGATGTCGGGACCTGTCGCCTCGAACTGCTCCAACGCCTCGCGGCCGTTGCGCGCCTGCCCGACGATATGCAATTCGGGCCACGCACTGGCCAGTTGACGGATCAGATTTGCGCGCAGCAGGGGCTCGTCGTCGGCAACCAGGGCGGTGGGATGGGCGCGCGTCACCGGGCAATTTCCTGGGCGGGTAGATCGATTTCCGCGCACACGCCACGGGGCTCGTGCGCACTCAGTCGCAGTTGTGCAGCGCTGCCGAACACCAGTTGAAGGCGTTCGCGCAGGGTGGCCAGGCCGGTGCCCAGCCCGGTGCCGGACGAGTGCAGCCCGCGGCCGGTATCGCTGACTCGAATCTGACAGCGGTCGGCTCGCCGGTGCACATGGACGTCGATGCGTCCACCTTCCTCACTCGGTGCGATGCCGTGTCCCACGGCGTTTTCCACCAGGGTCAGCACGGTCAGTGGCGGACAGCGCAGTTCCCGCGCGTCTTCGTCGACGTGCAAGGCAAAACGCAGCCGATCGGGCATGCGCATGTGCATCAGTTCCAGGTAGGCCCGGACCATCTGCATCTCCCGCTCGAACGTCGTCTCCGCCTGATGCAGTTGCGGCACGGTGGCACGCAGGTAGGCAACAAGGCTGTCGAGCATGGCCGACGCCTGCGGCGAGCCGGTGTCGACCAGTGCCTGCACATTGGCCAGCGTGTTGAACAGGAAGTGTGGCGCCATCTGCGCCTGCAGCAAATGCAGGCGCGCTTGCAGCGCCTGCCGCTCGAGTTCACTGCGTTCCAGGCCAAACGCCAGTGACTGGTGCCGCGCCAGCGCATCCTTCTGTCGCACCAGCGTAGCCAGGGCCATCCAGGGCGCCAGCAGCAGGCTCAGGATGGCGAGGATCAGGCAACCGTTGAGACGCGCCAGATCCTCCCAGAAGGGCGGCGCACCGGCATCGGTGATCAGCAGGTAAAGCACGTACATGCCAAGCGGCATTGCGAGTGCAACGGCCACCACCTGCAAGACCCAGCGCGCCAGCCAGGCGGGCAGCCGCCTCGGCCACTGCTCGAACGCGCCGAAGGCCAGCATGGCGGTGAGGCCAAGTGTCACGGTAAGCCCCAGCAGCGACAGCGGCCCGCCGGGCCAGCTGAAGGCGAACGGCAGACCCAGTACGATCGAAACGCCGAGTGTGAGGCATACCCGCCGCCAGCCGAGCAACAGAAGCAGGCCGCGGGATCGGTGGGGGAGGCTGACGGCAGTCATGCGCCAAGCATAGTTCAGCGAAAGCGGCCGCAGCAGTCGGCTACGCGCGCAGGTGCGGCAACCACATGATGCCTGCCGCCGCCGCGACACCGACCACCATCATCAAGGTCAGTACGCCCAGCGCGGCAGCCATCGCCAGTTGCCCGCGTGGATCTCTGCGCTGCTGCACGCGGAAATAGAGTTCAAGCACGCCGAGCGGCAACACCACGTACTGGGCAAACGCGAGCACCGTCAGGAACGGGCCGCTGAAAGTGTCGGGATCGAAGCCCGCCGGCCCCCGGTTGACCACGATCCAGAACATCAGGCCGATCCGAAAGAACCAGACGCCGCTGACCACCAGAAACAGCCGCAGCGCGAAGCGCCGATGCTGGTCGAAGCGTCGCGCCCTTGCGTGGCGCCAGGCAAGCCCGGCAAAAAGCAGGATCAGCAGCGCATTGATGCTGATTGCGACATGTTGTGAAAGATCACCGACGACGCCACCGCGGATCCACACCATGATCAGCCCGCCGATACTCATGGCCGCGCTCAGGCACAGGTAGGCGCGACCATTCCAGCGATGGAATGCAGGCGCGACTCGGCGAATACGCGGTATCAACTGCAACGCGCCGGCCACGAGAATCGCCACGGCAAACAGCAGATGCAGTCCCAGCACGAGATTGAAGAACGTATCGCCGGCGACATAGCCGTGCGGCAGCACATCGTTCCAGCGTTGCGGCCTTCCCTGCATGGCCGTGCGGCCGTAGAAACCCGTCACGTAGACCGCGAACAGCAATTGCCCCAGCACGGCCAGCGCAAGCCATGACGTCGCGGCGGCGCGCAATGTCGTTGCTGCGAATGGCACCCGGCGCCGAGCATCGCGCTGGGGTGTTTGTGAAAGGTCGGCGGTTGCCTGTTCGCCATCCATCGTGGCGGCGACCGCTGGGGAGTACGCATTCATGAGCAGGCCTTGTCGATGACTGGCCCGCAGCTTCGCGCGCCGACGGCGATCGGCGAAAGCGGGTTTCGGAACAGGCGACGCATCGCGGGCGCTGAACGACGCTCTGGTCCGACGAACGGCAGCTTGATTGCCTCCGGGTCGGTCTTCATGGGGCTCACCGGCACCGCGATGGGGGCCTGTCTACCAGGGAATATCCTGGCCATCCCAGGCGATGAATCGGCCGCTGTCTCGCGGCGAGCAGTCCGCGATGATGTCCAGCAACTGCCGGCTGGCGCGCTCGACGCTGAACAGTTTCTCCGCCGGCACGTTGGCCTGGAATGGTGCGGACAAGGCGGTGTCGACCGTGCCCGGATGCAGCAGCAGGCAGCACGCTTTCGGGTTGCGCCGGGCGAGTTCGATGGCGAAGGTGCGGATCAGCTGGTTCTGCGCTGCCTTGCTGGCACGGTAGGCGTACCAGCCGCCAAGGCGGTTGTCGCCGATCGAGCCCACCCGCGCCGACAGCGAGGCGAACACCGAACCCTCGTCGCGATCCAGCAACGGCATCAGCGCGCGGGCCAGCAGGATCGGCGCAAACGCATTCACGGCGAACGCCTGCGCGAGGGCGTTGCCGGTGAGCTGGGTGATTGATCGCTCCGGTTGCAGGCCATCGGCGTGCAACACGCCCGCCGCGTTGATCACCAGATGCAGGTGCGGGTGGTGTTGGCGCAGCCGCGCCGGCAGCGCGTCGATCGCGGCTTCGTCGGTGAGGTCGACATCCAGCGCGAGCAGCCGCTCGCCGCCGGCTTGCCGGGCGAGTGCGGCCAGTTCGTCGCTGCGGGCGGCGTGGCGCGAAACGGCGGTGACCGCGGCGACGTGGCGATTGGCCAGCAACTGGCGCACCAGCCCCAGCCCGATGCCCGCGCTGGCGCCGCTCACCAGCACGTGGGCGGGACCGGTCAGGCCCGCAACCGGCGGCATCTCAGGATCAGGGATCACTAGCTGTGTCTCCAAGGAAAGGGACGGTGGCTGCCGATGCGAGCACATCCGACGCGGTCATCACCAGTGGCTGGTGCCGGGTACGCCCTTGACCGGCCCGGCAATGGCCCGGGTCATCCAGCCACCGTAGAAGCCGCCGGGCTGCGGCTGCACCCGCTCGCCGTCCACCACACAGTGCAGCCGGCCGGGATAGAACGACAGCCAGCCGGCGATCGCTGCAAACGCCGGCAATGGTTCGGGATAACTCCAGCCCACGGCGTCCAGTACGGTGCCGTCCGGCGCCAGCACGCTCCAGTAGCGCGCACGTCCCTTCCACTCGCAGGCCGAACCGCCCGCGGCGGCGCGCAGCATCGAAGGGTCGATATCGTCCGGTGGCAGGTAGAACGTCGGCGGGCTGGCGGTTTCCAGTACGCGGATGGCGCGCCGGGTATCGGCCAGCAGCAGGCTGCCGACGCGCACCGTGACCTGGCGAGCGTCGGTTTCCAGCCGCGGTGGTCGCGGGTAGTCCCACGCCGATTCCTGACCGGGTCCGGGCGCATCGGCAAAGGGCGGTCGCTGCTGTCCTGTCCACGTCCACATGGCGGTTTCCCTGGCGTTTGAAGAGGTGCGTGCCGGTATCACTCTACATGGCGGCGCACCGGCTCATCTCCGCTTGCCGAAGGTTTCACGGACGGTCGCCTAGGGTTTTCGTTTTGCAGGAGCAACCGATGAAGAACGAACGAGTGATGTTGATTACCGGCGCGTCGACAGGTATCGGCGCGGCGGTCGCCCGCCAGGCGGCGAGCGAGGGCTTTCGCCTGGTGCTGCTGGCACGGTCGCAGGAAAAGCTCGATGCGTTGCAGTCGGAGCTGTCCAGCGAGGTGCTGGCCATGCCCGCCGATGTGACCTCGCACGAGCAACTGGCCGCCGCGGTGGAGGCCGCCATCGAGCGTTTCGGGCAAATCGACGTGGTGTTCGCCAACGCCGGCATCGGCGGTTCACCGGGTGGCTTCAGCGGCGCCGATCCCGAGTCGTGGGAGCGCCTGCTGATGACCAACGTGTACGGCCTGGCGCTGACCCTGCAGTGCACGTCCGACGCGCTGAAAGCCAGTCGCGGCCATGCGGTGATCACCAGTTCGATTGCCGGGCGGCGTTCGCTCGCCGGCTCCATGTACAGCGCCAGCAAGTGGGCCGCGACCGGCATCGGCCATGGCTTCCGCAAGGAGATCGGCAAGCATGGCGTGCGGGTGACCCTGATCGAGCCGGGCATGGTCGACACGCCGTTCTTCGACAGCCCCAAGCCGGACATGCTCAAGCCCGAGGACGTGGCGCGCGCCGTGCTCTACGCCATCGCGCAGCCCGCGCACATGGAGATCCACGAGATGGTGGTGTTGCCGATGGCCCAGCAGGACAGCGACACGGTGCCCTGAGCTGACCGCGGCTGCGGCAACCCGCGCCCGTTGGCGTGCGCGTCCCGGAACGCCACGCCTTGCCGGTAGGCCGCGTGATCCAGCGGCACGCCCGAGCTGCCTGCGACTACGCCGGGCGCCTTGCGCAGCATGGTGATCGGCGCCATCGGGATCTCCTCCGGCGCCGTCGTGTACAGGCAGCCAACCACGCCCCAGACGGCCTCGATGTGGTTGAAGCGCTGCTCGAATGCTTCCGCGGTGCCATCCTGGCTGCCGTTGCGGCGGCCGTCGCGCGGGAACAGGCGAGTGCGGGCGAATGGTGTGAGAACGATGGACATGGTGGAGGTGTCATCGCCGGACGGATTGATCCGGATTGCCGCACGGTCGATGTTTGCTGGCGTGCCGACGCGAACTCAGGCGTGCTGCCGCAGCGCATCCACCAGCAGCGAAAATGCCGGCGAAGGCTGGCGCCGGCTCGGGTAGTACAAGTGGTAGCCGGGGAAGGGTGGGCACCAGTCCGCCAGCAGACGCTTCAAGCGGCCTTCGGCGACATGCGCGAGCACCCGGTCTTCGGGCAGGCAGGCAAGGCCGAAGCCGTCAAGCGCGGCGGTCAGTACCTGGCGCACGTCGTTGAAGGCCAGTCGACCTTCCACGCGCACGTTGAGCGAGTGGCTGTTCTTCTCGAACTCCCACGGATACAGCCCGCCGTGGGTGAGGAAGCGGATATTGATGCAGTCGTGGCCGGTGAGGTCGCGCGGCGTCTTCAGCGCGGGGCGCGAGGCCAGGTAGTCCGGTGAGCCGACCACGGCCATCCGCATCGGTGGGCCGATCGGCACGGCGATCATGTCCTGCGCCACCTGCTCGCCCAGGCGGATGCCGGCGTCGAAGCGGCCCGCCACGATATCGGTGAGGGTGGAATCGCTGATCACCTCGACGCGGATGTCCGGATAGGCTGGCAGCAGCTCGCGCAATACCGGCCACAGGATGGTGCTGGCCGCATGTTCGGCGGTGTTGATGCGGATGGTGCCGCCGGGTTTGTCACGCAGGTCGCCGAGGCTGGCGAGGGCGGCATCGATGTCCTCGAAGTTCGGCGTGAGCGAGTGGAACAGCCGCTCACCCGCCTCGGTCGGTGCCACGTTGCGGGTGGTGCGGGTCAGCAGGCGCAGCCCCAGCCTGGCCTCCAGCCCGCGAATGGTGTGGCTGAGCGCGGATTGCGACACGCCGAGCTGGGCCGCGGCGCGGGTGAAGCTGCGCTCGCGCGCCACCGAGAGAAAGGCCAGCAAGTCGTTGTAGTTCTCGCGGGGCATGTGCCTGACTCTGATTGATGAGCCAGAATCATAGGTGTATTCGCATTGTGCCGGCTAATCAGGTGGACACTCACGGTACACACTGTGCGCATTCCATTCGTCAGGAGCCACCTCATGGATCAACGTACCCTCGGCAAGAGCAACCTCGAAGTCTCCGCACTGGGCTTCGGTTGCATGGGTCTGAATTTCGCCTACGGCACGGCGATGGAGAAACCCGATGCGATCAAGCTGCTGCGGCAGGCGGTCGAGAACGGCGTGACCTTCTTCGATACCGCCGAGGCCTATGGCCCGTTCAGCAACGAGGAGCTGGTAGGCGAGGCGCTGGCCCCGTTCCGGGATCAGGTGGTGATCGCCACCAAGTTCGGCTTCCGGGACGGTCGTGCGGCGACTGGCCTGGACAGCCGTCCGGCACGTATCCGCGAGGTGGCCGAAGCCTCGCTCAAGCGCTTGCGCACCGACCATATCGACCTGTTCTACCAGCACCGGGTCGATCCGCAGGTGCCGATGGAGGACGTAGCCGGTACGGTGCGCGACCTGATCGCCGAGGGCAAGGTCAGGCATTTCGGCCTGTCCGAGGCTGGCGTGGCCTCGATCCGTCGGGCGCACGCCATCCAACCCGTTGCCGCGCTGCAAAGCGAATACTCGCTGTGGTGGCGCGAGCCGGAACACGACGTGCTGCCGGTGTGCGAGGAGCTGGGCATCGGCTTTGTGCCGTTCAGCCCGCTCGGTCGGGGCTTTCTGACCGGCAAGATCGATGCCGACACGTCGTTCGCCAAGGATGATTTCCGCAGCAGCGTGCCGCGCTTTTCGCCCGAAGCGCGCCAGGCCAACCAGACCTTGATCGACCTGCTTGGCCGGATCGCGGGCGGAAAGGGCGCCACACCGGCGCAGATCGCACTGGCTTGGCTGCTGGCGCAAAAGCCGTGGATCGTGCCGATTCCCGGTACGACCAAGTTGACACGGCTGCAGGAAAACCTCGGTGCGGTGGAGATCGAGCTCGGCGCGGAGGAACAGCGTCAGATCCGCGAGTCGCTGGACCATATCCAGGTGCAGGGTGATCGCTACCCGGCGCACCTGAACGCGCAGGTCGGCCGCTGAGCCGCTGAGCCGCTGAGCGGGGCGACGGCCGCAGCCTCAGCAGCCGTCACCCGGCGCAGGCTGGGATCCAGCGATTTCCGGCCTCTCAATTGCCAAGGCACTGGTTCCCGGCTTTCGCCGGGATGACGAGATTACCTTTTGTGCGACATGCACAGCCCAGCGAAAGCGCGCTGGCGCCAGGAACGGTTGATCGCCTGTCTTTCCACCCGGCACGACCGGCGGGAACTGTTGTCACAGCCGTGTAAAATAGCGGTCTTTTGCCTGTCAGCATGGTGCAAACTTCTCAACGGGCGATGGTTCGCGGGCCGGCGTTTATTCGCCTGCTGGCGCGGCTTGCCGACGTCCAGCCGGCGGAATCCGGCCGCTCGCTGCCGGATCGACTGAGTCAGTGGCTCGACTGGAACCACGCCCTTGCGCTCTCCACCGCATTGGAAGGGAAGTCGTCAGTGGCGGAGCTCGGCGTGCCCGCTGTCGGCAGCACGGTTCAGGACGAGTGTGCCAGCGTGCGCCATGCCCTGGCCCAGGCCGGCAGCGATGCCTGCGCGCTGGTGGGGGCGGGGCGTTCATCCGTCGAGGCGACGGTGGAGTACGCAGACTTTCGCCAGTGTTACCTGGCCCGGCAGCGGGCGATGCAGGCGGCTACGGGTCGCCTGCGCGGTCGTCTGCGCGATCTGCTGGCCGGAACCTCGGCCGGCATGGCCCGGCTGGCGGACGTGGATGCGGTGATGGAGGCAGCACTGAGCCCGCGCGAGCAAGCCTTGCTGGCCAGCGTGCCCGCCGTGCTTGGCGCGCACTTTGAACGCCTGCGTGAAACCGCCCCCGGCCAGACGCCGGGGATCGAACTCGCGCCGGCCAGCACACACGGGCCGTGGCTGGACGTTTTTCGCAACGACATGCAGAGCGTGTTGCTCGCCGAGCTGGATGTTCGTTTTCAACCGGTGCAAGGGCTGCTCGCAGCGCTTGGCACCTGCTAACTGGGACCTCATGTTCAGAAATCTTCTCCACCTTTTCCTGTTTCTTGTCGGCCTGATCGCGGTGTGCTGGATCGGCGCGGGCTACCTCCAGACCAATCCGCTGGGCGTCGCGGTGGCGAGCCTGATCGCCGCCTGCTATCTCGCCGGTGCGCTGGAGCTGTATCGCTATCGCCAGGCCACGTCGACCCTGCGTGATGCGGTGACGGCGCTGTCGACCGCGCCATCCAGCCTCGCGGAATGGCTGCAGCGGCTGGACCCCGGCCTGCGCAACCCGGTGCGTCTGCGCATCGAGGGGGAGCGGGTGGCCTTGCCGGCGCCGACACTGACCCCGTACCTGGTCGGCCTGCTGGTGCTGCTGGGCATGCTCGGCACCTTGTTGGGCATGATGGCCACGCTCAAGGGCCCCGGTCTGGCGCTGGACGGCGCCAGCGATCTGCAGGCGATTCGCGGTTCGTTGGCTGCGCCGGTCAAGGGGCTGGGGTTCGCGTTCGGCACCTCGATCGCGGGCGTGGCCAGCTCGGCCATGCTCGGTCTGCTGTCGGCCTTGTGCCGGGGCGAGCGACTGCAGCAGGTGCAGCGGCTGGACGGGGCGATCGCGACGACGTTGCGCGTCCACTCGCAGGCGCACCAGCGTGAGCAGGCTTTTGGCTTGCTGCAGCAGCAGACCGAGTGGATGCCTGCGTTGATGGATCGCCTGCAGTCGATGATGACGAGCATCGAACAGCACAGCCTCGCCGCGAGCGAGCGGCTGCGCGTCGACCAGCAGGCCTTTCACGCCAGCACCGAGGCCAGCTATGCGCGCCTCGCGTTGTCGGTGGAGCAGTCGCTGAAGGAAAGCGTGGCCGAGAGCGCACGCGCCGCCAGCGCTGCGCTCGAGCCGGTGATGGTTGCCACGATGGCCGGCCTCGCCCGCGAAACGGCGTCGTTGCATGACAGCGTGAGGCAGGC
>JBBQQL010000115.1:0-13822 GCA_038215995.1 Lysobacterales bacterium | reverse complement strand
TCCTTAGGAGACTTCCCGTCAACCCCGGGCGCATGAGATTTTTGCCTTGGGCTTTCAGGCTACTGCCGGTGATCGTGTTGTACTGGTTTTTGCGTACTGCGTGTCAGTGCTGCGCGGGTAAAACGAGTGTCAGGCTGCATTTCCTTAGACGGTCTTGTTGAGTCGATGCCGCTGACTCGGACCTTTGTATAAACCGCACCCGGAGACCTCTTTCGTTCATCGGACTGTCCGGTGCCCGGGGATCAACCGGTACACCGTTTGGACGTCCATCTAGTTAGTCAGGTTCTCTCCGGGACGGCCTGAACCGTTGTCTACCACTTCGCGCTGACGATGAATCGAAACCTTGTTGCTAGGCCGCGTGAGCGGCGTGCTCCGTATGCGTTTGCCGGTGCATCGGATGGTTGAGGCAAGCGTGTGGGTCGTAATCCACGTCGTGCGCCAGCATCGCCCAGATCTGCCGGGCATGTTTGTTGGCGATGGCCACGATCACCTTGCCGAAGGGCATGCGTCCGTCCAGTGAGCGTATCCACAGCTGCTCCGGTGTGGCCTTCTCGGTGGTCACCGCCTTGGCACGCTGCAGGCTGCTGCGTGCACCCTGAATCAGCAACGTGCGCAGGTACGCATCGCCATGGCAACTGATCTCGCCCAATCGCGCATGTCCACCGCTGGAGTGCTGCGTCGGCACCAAGCCCAGCCAAGCGGACATCTGCCGGCCGTGCTTGAACTCGTGGGCGTTGCCGACCGTGGCCACCGCCGCATCGGCGGTGATCGGGCCGATGCCGATGATCGCACGTAGCCGGATGCACCGCTCGTCCTCTCGCGCGTGAGCCTCGATGCGTGCACCGCACGCGTCGAGGTGCAGGTGCAACTGGCTCCAGTGCTCCGCCAGATCACGCAACAGTTCCTTGAACTGGGCGGGTAATCCGATCTGCGCATCCAGGTCACCGAGCAGCCGACGTAGCGCCAGGTCGCTCTGCGCCACGATCACCCCGAACTCGGCCAGCAGCCCACGTATCCGGTTGCCGATCGCCAGCGACTCGACCTTGTAGCCCTCGCGCACCCGATGCCACGACAACCGCACCTGCTGGTCGACCGACTTGACCGGCACGAAGCGCATGTTGCCCTGGCGCGCTGCCGTGGCGCTCGCCTCGGCATCGGCGCGATCGTTCTTGGTCTTGGTCCCTTTGCGAAACGGCTTCACGAACTGCGCCGCGATGATCCGCGGCTCAAGGCCGTACTCCTGGCAGCGCCGCGCCCAATAGTGCGCCCCGCTGCACGCCTCCATCGCCACCACCACGCCGGCCGGCTGCTGGGCCAGCCACAGGCCAAACGGCTCACGACGCAGATCCTGCCGCCGCAGCACATGGCCGGGGCCGTCCACCTCACACGTTGAAAACAGGACCTTCGCCAAGTCCACGCCAATGGTTATAGTGCTCATGGAGACTTCCTCTTCTGCTGACGGTTGTGTCGCAACACCATCATGGCCCTCGAGGCCGAAAGGGGAGGAAGTCTCTTTTTACTCGTTCAAGGCGGACGGCGAGACTTCCTCCGCTTTAGTGGACACCCTGACCTACCACTTCAGGAGTCCACAAGATGCCTAAGCCAGGCCCACGAACCACCTTTCGTTACACCGAGGAATTCAAGGCAACCGCCGTCCGTTTGAGCCAGTTGCCTGGCGTCGCGGTGGGCGATGTTGCCCAGTCGCTTTACATCCATCCCTTCATGTTGTCTCGTTGGCGCAAACAAGCGCGCGAAGGACTGATCATGATGAAGGGTGTGGCGGTGGACAAGGCGGTGACTGCGGAGCTCAAGGAACTGCGCCGGGTGAAGAAGGCCTATGAGCGCCTGAAAATCGAGCATGACCTTTTAAAAAAAGCGATCGCATTCACTTCAGGTCGAAGGCCGACATCTTCGCCTTCATCCGCCAGCAACCGGATTGTCCGGTGAGGCTGCTGTGCCGCCTGTACGGGGTCAGCGCCAGCGGCTACTACGCGTGGCGTGATCGTCCCGAAAGCCCGCGTGCCCAGGATGATGCGCGCCTGATTGAGCGCATCCGTGAGGTGCACGACGAAAGCCGGCAGAGCTACGGCAGCCCACGCGTCCACGCCGAACTGCAGCGCGAGGGCGAGTGCGTCGGTCGGCGCCGGGTAGGACAGTTCCTACGCTTTAGTGGACACCCTGAACTACCACTTCAGGAGTCCACACCGTGCCAAAGCCAGGTCCCCGCACCACCTATAAATACACCCCAGAGTTCAAGGCGACAGCTGTCCGTTTGATCCAGCTTCCTGGCGTCGCAGTGGGTGACGTTGCCGACTCGCTTTACATCCATCCGTTCATGCTGTCTCGTTGGCGCAAACAAGCGCGGGAAGGTGTGATCGTGACCAAAGGTGTAGCAGTCGATAAAGAGATCGCGGCCGAGCTCAAGGAGCTGCGTCGGGTGAAGAAGGCCTATGAGCAGTTGAAGATCGAGCATGACCTTTTAAAAAAAGCGATCGCATTCACTTCCACGCCAAGGCCGACATCTTCGCCTTCATCCAACAGCAAAAGCAGCACCCGGTGAGGCTGCTGTGCCGGCTCTACGGCGTCAGTGCCAGCGGGTATTACGCGTGGCGCGATCGCCCCGCTGCACGCCTCCATCGCTACCACCGCGCCCGCGGGTAGCTGGGCCAGCCACAGGGCAAACGGCTCGCACCGCAGATCCTGCCGCCGCAGCACATGACCGGGGACATCCACCTCACATGCTGAAAACAACACTTTCGCCAAATCCACGCCGATGGTTATAGTGCTTATGGAGACTTCCTCTTCGAGTGACGGGTGACCAGCATCACCATCATGGCCCTCGAGGCCGAAAGGGGAGGAAGTCTCTTTTTACTCGTCCAAGCAGACGCGCGAAAACCCGCGCGCCGCTCAATTCCATCGTTAGGCGGCCATGACAGTCCATGAGATCGTGTTGAGCCAAGCGGAAGGCCCCGAGTAGGTTGCTACTGCTCGTAATCTCTTCCGCGAGTACGCGGCGGCTATTGCGACTGACCTTGAGTACCAAGGCTTCGCGTCTGAGCTCGCGGCTCTGCCTTCACCTTATGTTGTACCTGGAGGCGCGCTATTCATCGCGCACGCGGGCAGTAACGTGGCTGGTTGCGTTGCTTTGAGGCCGCTTGACCATCGTACAGGCGAGATGAAGCGCTTATACGTTCGGCCCGCCTATCGGGGTTGGGGCTTGGGCAAACTGCTTGTTGAGGCCGTGATTCTTGGTGCGCGTCAAGCTGGTTACAGTGAGCTTCGTTTGGACACCCTGCCGACTATGGCCTCAGCGCAAGCGCTCTATCATCGGCTCGGCTTCGTCGAGACTCCACCGTACAACAACACACATCTACCGGGCACTCGCTTTTATGCAATCAAGCTGGCCGTCTAACAACTCCGTAAGAGACTTCCGGCTTCGCCGCCGCTTAACTACAGCGGCAGGTGTCAGGGACACCGCCACCGCGTCCGTTTGACTTCCAACTGCAACCGCTATGGCCACCAGGGTATCTATTCAGCATCCTGACCCCTTAGACCAACGGAGAAATGGGTTGCTGAATCAAAGTGCTGTAGACCCAGCGAAGAGCCTCGTGCTTATCGCCCTGTGCATAGCGGTCCTGATGCGGGGTGGAACTGCTCAGGCCACTGCGCCGCCCTCCTCCGTGTGCATTTTGGCTAAGGCGCCCAAGGAAGATCTTGTAATGCAAGTTCCATTCGAATTGGTCGATGGACGAATTTATGTTCAAGCGAGAGTTAATGGCCGCGGGCCATTTAGATTCGCACTCGATACAGGGGCTAGCGGCCTAGGCCGCGCGGACACGAGTCTTGTCTCTGTGCTCGGCCTAAAAATTAAAGAGCCGATGACCAACTCTGATGGAGTGAAAACCGCTACGGTTGACACGACGACGATTAAATCACTTGGCGTCGGCGACTTGTCCCGGGAAAATATACAAGTAATAACACGCGACTACAAAAGCAAAATGTCTTCCAAGGCCGCATTTTCAGGGATAGTTGCTCGCGAGTTCTTTGACGATGGCCTTCTTATCATTAACTATCCTAAAAAGACAATTTCGTTCAGCCGAAAGCTCTCTCTTTTACCAAATCAAGAGGGTGTTCTTCGTTACGAGCTTCCGTTTCGTATTCCCGTTTCTATTTCAGGCGTTAACACTGAAGGTAACCTTGATACAGGTGCCAACGTAACATTTGTCATGCCGCAATCGCTATATGAAAAGATAGCTGAAGCACCATTGCAAAGGTCAGGGCAAGGACAACTTGCAAATTCTCAGGTCGACACAAAGAGCTCGACGGTCCACGGTCCCTTCCAGATTGGCGGAGTGCGCCTTTGGGATGTTCAGGTGCTTGTATCCGAACGCTATCCTGAGCTCCTGGTAGGAGCACATGCACTTCAAGGCTTGACCATTTTGATTGACCAGCGATCAAAAAGTGTCGCGATATGCCCGTGAGTCTTTCTGTGCTTCGACCGGCTGAGGCCTAACAATGCCGTAAGAGACTTACGGTCAATACCGAGTGCATGATGCTTTTGCCCTGAGCTTTCGGGCCGCTGCTGGTCATCGGGTTTTCCTATTTGTTGCGCCGAGCGTGTCAGTGCTTTCTGTGCGGCAACGAATGTCAGACTGCTTTTCCGTAATCGGTCTTGTTGAGCCGATGGCGCCGACTCGGACCTTTGTATAAACCGCACCCGAAGACCTCTTTCGCTCATCGAACTGTCCGATCCCCGGGGATCCGCCTAAACGTCGTTTGGACATCCATCTAGTTAGTCAGGTTCTCTCCGGGGTGGTCTTAGCTGTTGTCTACCTTTTCGCGCTGACGATGAATCGAAACTTTCCTCGAGGCCGCATGGACGGGGAGGGTCTGCTGGTGCATCGGATCGTTCAGGCAGGCGTGCGGGTCATAGTCGACATCGCGCGCCAGCATCGCCCAGATCTGCCGGGCATGTTTGTTGGAGATAGCCACGATCACCTTGCCGAAGGGCATGCGTCCGTCCAGTGTGCGTATCCACAATTACTCAGGTGTGGCCTTCTCGGTGGCTACGGCCTTGGCCCGCTGCAGACTGCTGCGCGCGCCCCGGATAAGCAAGGTGCGCAGGTACGCATCGCCACGACAGCTGATTTCACCCAGGTGCACGTGACCGCCGCTGGAGTGTTGCGTGGGGACCAGCCCGCGCTACGCGGACATCTGCCGACCCTGCTTGAACTCGCGGGAGTTGCCGACCGTGGCGACCGCCGGGTCGGCGGTGATCGCACCGATGCCGACGATCGTGCGCAACCGCACACATCGCTCGTCCTGCCGCGCGTGCGCTTCGATACGTGCATCGCACGCGTCGAAGTGCACGTGCAACTGCGTCCAGTGTTCGGCCAGATCGCGCAGCAATTCCTTGAACTCCGCCGGCAACACGAGCTGCGCATCCAGGTCCGCCAGCAGCAGGCGCAGCGCCCGATCACTTGGCGCCACAATCACCCCGAACTCGGCCAGCAGGCCGCGTATCCGGTTGCCCATCGCCAGCGACTCGACCTTGTAACCCTCGCGCACCCGATGCCAGGACAACCGGACCTGCTGGTCGATATCCTTGGCCGGCACGAAGCGCATGTCGCCCTGCCGTGCGGCGGTAGCGACCGCTTCGGCATCTGCCCGGTCATTCTTCGTCTTGCGGCCCTTGCGGAACGGTTTGACGAGCTGGGCGGCGATGATACGCGGCTGCAGGCCATGGTCCAGACACTGCCGCGACCAGTGATGCGCCCCGCTGCACGCCTCCATCGCCACCACCGTGTCTGCGGGCAGCTGCGCCAGCCACAGGCCAAACGGCTCGCGCCGCAAATCCTGCCGCCGAAGCACATGGCCGCCGCCGTCCATCTCGCACATCGAAAACACGTTCTTCGCCAAATCCACGCCAATGGTTATAGTGCTCATGGAGGCTTCCTCTTCGAGTGACGGTTGACCAGCATCACCATCATGGCCCTCGAGGCCGAAAGGGGAGGAAGTCTCTTTTTACTCGTTCAAAGCGGACGGCTACGCCGCCACTTAACTGAAGCGTTGATATGACTTTCACTGTCAAGTAGCGACTTAGGTGGATCGAAGATAGATGTGATTTTCTTTTGTGGGGTTCAACCCCCTGAAGGCGACGCAGCCAGTACATCCGACGGTTGCTCAAGCTGATATTCGCGGGTTGGATACCGCAGTACTGGTGTCCGCCATGTGGGCCTGCCTCGGTCTAGGCTCGCGAGTCAGCGATGGTGCGTGCTGTCGCCTAACGCTGTCGAGGATTGCCCACGGAACCGGGCTGCGTCGCCTTCAGGGGGCTGGGTTTCTCCGCTGGGCAAGGGGATGGGGGCGTGGTGAATCAAACAGCCGGTGGCACACGCGTCATGCGTGCGATGTCCCAGAGGAAAGCGGACAGTTCGCGTGCAACGCTCACGACAGCCACGTTCTTGTGTTTGCCGTGTGCGACGAGTTTGCGGAAGCGGCTACACAGCCGCAGTTGCGCATCCCAGGCGCGGTCGATGACGGGTTTGGGCACGTGCTCGTGTCGGACCTGGATGATGCGGCTGACCTTGGCGGGGAAGCGGTAGGACCACGCCGCTTCGATCAGGACCTTGCGTGCGTAGCTGTTGCCGGCCTTGGTGATGCCGCCGAGTTTGCGCGAACCGCCGGAGCTGTGTTCGGAAGGGGTCACGCCGAGCCAGGCCATGAGCTGGCGAGGATGCTCAAACCGGGACAGGTCGCCGATCTCGGCGATCAGGGTGATGGCGACGGTGAACTGCACTCCACGCAGGGCCTGGATCGCCTCTACCACGGGATACCAGTGCCACTGTGGCGCCGCCTCGCGCAGCGCTTTCTCAAGGCGCTCGCATTGCGCCACGCGCTCATCGACCGCGCGCCGGTGTTCCTCGAAGGCGATCTGCGACCACGGCGTGGCGAACACGAATTCCGACAGCCAGCGCCGATGCTTCGGACCCCAGTTGGCGGTGCCGGTATAGCGCACGTCGTGCATCAGCAGGAACGACTTCAGGCGCTGGCGTGCCTGGCGCAGGTCCTGTTTGGCCGCACCCCAGGCACGCACCAGATCGCGCATCGCCTCGTCCTGGACATCCGGCACATGCACGCGCGTCAGGTCGTTCATGCGTAACGCCTTGACCAGCTTGATCGCATCGCGCCGATCGGTCTTGACCCGATCACCCGGCTTGCGCGGGGTGAGCGAAGGCGCACACACCATGCAGTCAAAACCTTTCTTGGTCAGCAACCGGTACAGTCCGTAGCCGGTGGGGCCGGCCTCGTAGACGAACGAAACATGCGATCCCTTGCTCTGCATCCGCGTGCACAGCTTCGAGATATCGCGTTCGAGAACCCCGATGTTGCCCAGGTTCTGGACCTCGCCCAACCCGACCGAATACGCCGCAACGATCGAGTCCTTGTGCACGTCCAGGGCGACATGGACCGTGGTGGTGGTATCGTTTTGCATGCTGACCTCCGCGTAGGAAACCCACAATGAGCGTAGCGCTTGCACACTCATGCGGCTCTGGCTTCTGGCTAACCCGCGACTATGGTTTCGCGGAGGTCAGCTCTGGCCTCGAAAGTCATACTGTCTAGGTATATCAAGGACGTGAATATGCAAGACACCATCAGGCGCTACTTCAAGATCTTCATCGGGGTCATCGGCGCACTCTTATCGGGTGCCTTGATCGTCTCGGGCCTCAACCGTGGTGCTGTCCCTGGGTTTACCCGCTCAGACCTGGTAACAGGCACCATGTATCGCGATGCAACTCAGGCATCGCAATTTTGGTTCATCATCTTTCTGTGGGCGGTGGCTTGTACGGGTTTCATCTGGCTGGCCTGGTCCGCCTACCGTGACTAGCCTCCCGCCTGAGACCTGAAGCAGGCATGGGTTTGGCCGTCAGCTGACTACAACCTCTGGTACAAGTTGACTGCCAGACAGAGGGAAAGCGACTCCGCTTAACGCACGTTGATCAACGAAGATGTGGTGGTTGTGCTTCAGCCACTGCACCAAGCATCCTGCAAGCCCAGCATATGTCGATTCGTCAACGCATCTGCGCGAGCGCCGCGCCAGCCATCCCCACCACTTTCCGGCCACGCCCATGTTCAAGAACCTCATTCCAAAAATCTTCTACGATCATCTGCAGGAGGGTCTGGACTTTTTTGTTGATGGCCTGGGCTTCGTGGTGCGCTATCAGGATGCGGGCATGGCGGTGATCGAGCGCGATGGGGCGAAGGCGTACCTGGTGCAGAACCCGGAGTGCGCGGCGCTCGATCGGCCCGAGCTTGGCATCGACACCGATGACATCGAAGCGATCCATGCGGAGATGTGCCGGCGTTCACCTCATTTGTTGCACCCGAACTCAAACACGATCTCGCTCAAGCCGTGGGGGTCGCGCGAGTTCGCCATGCTGGACAAGACGACGGTCTGCGTTATCTTTCGGGAGTGGCCGGACAACGGCTGAGGCCCACGGTGTCGCGGGCAGATCCGGTTGCCTTGCTGTCATTCGCTGAATCCTCGGAAGCGCCATGCCAGCCATTGCCGATCTCGACGAACTGTTGCGCAGCATGGAGCCCGTGCTGAATGCCGGGCGCTATGTGTTCGCCACCCTGCCTGCGGCAAGGGCTCTCGACGCCTCACTCATCATCTCGTCGATGCGCGAGCCTGAGGGGGTATCGGTGGTGGTGACACTGGACGTGGCCAGGCAGGAGCGCCTCACGCCCTTGTTCATCTGCTCGTGGATCACGCTCACGGTGCACTCCGACCTGCAGGCGGTGGGGCTGACAGCGGCATTTGCCACCGCCCTGGGCCTTGCCGGAATCAGCTGCAACGTGGTGGCAGGCGCGTGCCACGACCACATCTTTGTGCCCGAGCATCAGGCGGATGCGGCGATGGTGGCGCTACGTGGCCTGCATCGCCAGGCACCGGCCAAGAACGCTTGAAATTGCATTCAAGCGGCAGCCCGTCAGCGCCACTCGCAAGGAGCCGTACCAATGACGAGGGACGAATACATCCGCCGGCAGGAGTCTGCGCTGGCCGATGTGGGGGCCATCAGCAAGCGACTCGAAGCAGGCTCGATCTCCGCCAGCGAAGCGGAGCGCGAGATGGCGATGGTGATGGCGAAAGCCGAGCGCGATTCCGCCTTGCACGTGGCGGCGACCAGGACAGCCCACGCCGCCAGTCGGCGTCGCCTGCTCGTGCTGGCCGTGGTTACCGTGCTGGCGGCGTGCCTGGTGCTCAGCCTGAAAGTGCTTGGCTGATGAGTGGCCGCTACTGGATGGCTCCAGCAGCGGCGACAAAGGCGTCTATTCCTTGGTGATCGCGTGGCCGCCGAATTCGTTGCGCATCGAGGCGAGCAGCTTGTCGGTGAAGGAGTCCTTGTCGCGCGAGCGGAAGCGTTCCATCAGCGACAGCGTGATCACCGGGGCGGACACGCTGAGTTCGATCGCCGCGTCGACGGTCCAGCGGCCTTCGCCGGAATCGACCACGTAGGGCGCGATACCCTGCATCGTCGGGTTTTTGCTCAACGCGTCGGTGGTGAGCTCCAGCAGCCACGAGCGCACCACGCTGCCGTAGCGCCAGATCTCGCCGACCTGGGCCAGATCGAGAGCAAACTCCTGCTTGTGCTTGAGGATCGAGAAGCCTTCGGCATAGGCCTGCATCAGGCCGTATTCGATGCCGTTGTGGACCATCTTGGTGTAGTGGCCGGAGCCGACCGGGCCAACCCGGCCCCAGCCCTTGTCCTTGCCCGGCGCCAGCGTTTCAAAGATCGGCTTGAGGCCGTCGACGACTTTCTCGTCGCCGCCGATCATCATGCTGTAGCCCTCGGCCAGACCCCACACGCCACCGCTGGTGCCGCAGTCGACGTAGTTGACGCCCTGCCCGGCACACTTCGCCGCGTGGCCGAGCGAATCCTTGTAGTTGGAGTTGCCGCCGTCGATCATGGTGTCGCCCTTGTCGAGCAACCCGAGCAGCGCGCTGACAGTGTCGTCGGTGACCTTGCCCGAGGGCACCATCAGCCACAGTACACGCGGCGCCGGCAACGCCTGCACCAGCGCCTTGAGCGAATCGGCCGAGCCACCGCCGTTGTCTTCGAGCTGCTTGCGCGCTTCCGCGGCGGGGTCGAAACCGATCACCTTGTGGCCGCCCTTGAGCAGCCGCTGCGCCATGTTGGCGCCCATCTTGCCGAGGCCGATCATGCCAAGTTGCATAGGATTTCCTTGCTATATGTGGTGGGAGTGACGGGGTCGAAACGATGGATTGTAGGCCCGCTGGCGATAAGCGTACGTGACAGCAATCAGCGCGCCAGCCAGCGGTGCAGTCGTGCCAGCACACGGGGCGTGATGCGCGTGCGGTTGTACGCCATCGCGGCTTCGCGGATCGCATCGGTCTTGGTCGGGTAGGCATGAATCACCTTGGCCAGCGTACGCAGGCCGATGTCCGCCACCATGGCCAGGGTGATCTCGTTGATCATGTCGCCGGCATGGCGTGACACGATGGTGGCGCCGAGGATGCTGTCGCTACCCTCGCGGATATGAATTTTCACGAAGCCGACTTCCTCACTGTCGGTCACGGCACGGTCGTTCTGGTGCATCGGCACGGTGAAGGTCTTCACCGGAATACCGAGCGCGTTGGCCTCGCGCACGTACATGCCAACGTGGGCGATCTCGGGATCGGTGTAGGTACACCACGGCACCACCAGCTTGCTCAGTTGTTCGCGTCCGCCGAGCAGGGCGTTGCGCACCACGATGCGGGCCGACTCTTCGGCGATGTCGGTGTACTTGCCATCGAGGCAGACGTCGCCGGCGGCAAAGATGCGCGGATTGCTGCTGCGCAAATGGTCGTCGACGCTGATGCCGCGGACTTCGTCGTAGTCGATCGCCGCCACCTCCAGCGCCAGCCCCTGTACATTGGGCCGGCGGCCGACGCCGGCCAGGATCGCATCGACCCGGATCGTGCTGCGGTAGTCGTCGCTGACCAGGTCCACTACTCGCTCACCACCCTCCACACGCACCTCGGTGGCGCCCGTATTGAGGCGCACCTCGATGCCATCGCGGGCGAACGCGTCGGACAGCGTCTGCGCGGCATCGCGCTCCTCATGCTGCAGGAACAGCGGCAGGTCCTGCACGATGGTGACGCGCGAACCGAGGCGCTGAAAGGCCTGGGCCAGCTCGCAACCGAGCGGACCGCCACCGATCACCAGCAGCCGCGGCGGCAGCTCGGTGAGATCGAACACGGTGGCGTTGGTCAGGAAACCGGCCTGCTTGAGACCGGGTATGTCGGGGATGTGCGGTCGCGCGCCGGTGGCGATCAAGGCCTTGTCGAATTTCAGCACTTGCCCATTGACGCTGAGGCTGTCGACACTCTCGAAACGGGTATGGCCGAAGAACACATCCACCCCGCTGGCTGCCAGTCGGCGCACCGAGGTGGTGGCGGTGAGATGGCTGCGGATGCGCCGCAGGCGTGTCATCACGGCGGCGAAGTCGACCCGGATATCGGCCGGCGCCTGCGCGCCATAGCGAGCGGCGTCACGCATTTCCGCATAGACGCTGGCGCTGCGGATCAGGGTCTTGGACGGGATGCAGCCGGTATTGAAGCAGGTGCCCCCGATCAGGTGGCGTTCGATCAGTGCCACCCGGGCGCCCAGCGCCGCGGCCTCCCTCGCCGCGGCCAGACCGGCCGGGCCGGCACCGATGATCACCAGTTGGTACGGCCCGGACGACTCGGGATTGTTCCACGCCTCGGGGTGCACCTCGGCCAGGTGCTTGTGCTCGAAGGCGTCGAGGGGCGTGCTGATGGTGGCATCGAATCGGGCGGTCATCGCGGCATCGCCCCTGTCGTCGTCGCTTGCAGCCAGCCGCCCGTGAAGCCCGCAAGGCGCAGACCATCGGCGAGGTAGTCGCAGCCGTGCAGCAGTTGCCAGATCGATTCACTGCGATGGTTCTCGATCATCATCAACACAATGCCCTGATCGAGGCCGTAGTGGCCCGGCGACATCCACGGCTGGCCGTCGCGGTCGACGAGGGTGGCGTTGAAGCTGGTGGTCAGCCGATCGTGGCTGAGCAGGTGCGGGTAGCGCAGCAGCATGTTGCGCAGTGCGGCCAGGGCCAGATCCGGTGCGAACGGCAGCGAGGCGAGCACGGACGGCGGCGACAAAGTGCCATCGTCCGGGCCATAGGGCACACCGCGCGCGGCGTAACCGAACAGTCTTCGGCGTTCGTTCTGCACCTGCGGCTGTTCGTCGCTGGGCCCGTCGCAAGCCGAAAGTCCCCAGCAGTTTTCGTCGTAGCCGACGAACTCGTTGGGATTGAGCTGGGTGTACTTGCGCTGCACGAACACCGCGCGCCGACTGTTCTCGAAATAGTCCGAGTGCTTCTCGCGCATGAAGTGATCGCGGATGCCGCGCAGGTCGATCCATGCCTGCGAAAACTGGTGCACGAACAGCGGCCCGGCATAAAGAAAATCCTGGCCGTAAAGGTTTTCCCATTGGTAGGTGGCGGTCCAGGCGGGGTAGCAGTCGTCCGAGATCGGATGCGTCGGCGAACCCAGCGCCAGCGCGTACAGCACGATTGCTTCGCTGTAGCCCTCCCAGCCGTAATGCAGGAAACCGGATTCGGGCTTCCAGCCCTGGCGAATGGTGCCGCCGCCATCCTGCGACCAGCGCCAGTCGACGCGCCGGTACAAAAGGTCGGCCAGTTCGCGCAGCTCGTTTTCGTCGGCGCCCGCGCCCGTGAAGTAAGTGGCGGCGGTGAGCATGCCGGCGATCAGCAGGGCGCTGTCGATCATCGACAATTCGGATTGCCACACCCGCGCGCCGGAATGGATATCGAGAAAGTGGTAGTAGAAGCCCTTGTAGCCGGTGGCCGTCGGGCTGCCGCTCTGGTCGCTGTCGCTAAAGAAGCGCAGCGCCAGGAGGGTGCGTCGCACCGCCTCGGCACGCTCCATCCAGCCACGCTCGACCGCCACCGGGTAGGCCGACAAGGCAAACCCGACCACCGCGATGCTGACCGGCGAGTTCTCGCGCGAGGTATCGGGTATCAGCCCGTTGAGCGGATTCATGGTCTCGACAAAGTAGCCGAAGGCACCGCGCTGCAGGCGGTCCAGCAGAGCGTCATCGGGCAGCGAACAGAGATCGGGCATCGGCGACATCCAGAGGGAACAGGAGGCCACGGCAGCCGACGCGAGTGCGTCCGTTGCCGCCATGGCCGGAGACCCAGTGTGAACGGATGGATGCAAAAACCCTGTGTAGGGTGCAGGCCACCGCCATCACCACCGGTATTCACACGGCATTGCCCCCTTGCGGTCGTAGGCTGGCGCTGGTGTCGCGCCCGTCTGCCCGGCATCACACCCTGCAGGAGTCTGCCAGCGCATGTCATCCCGGCCTACCACCTCATCCGCGTACCCGACAGCCATGCACCTGCTTTCCAATGGCGAATACACGGTGATGCTCAGTGGCCGCGGCACCGGCTTCAGCCGCTGGCGCGGGCTGGCGGTCACCCGCTGGCGCGAGGATCCGGTGAGCGATCCGTGGGGCAGCTTCATGCTGTTGCGTGACGAGGCCAGCGGCGAGGTGTGGTCAGCCACTACCCAGCCCTTCGGCCAGGCACGGCCGGACGATGCCACGCAATTCAGCCCCGGCCTGGCCCGCTATGAAGGCCGCCATCTCAGCCTGCACAGCGTGCTCGATGTGGCGGTAGCGGCAGGCGCCGATATCGAATTGCGTCGACTGACGCTGAGCAATCACGGCGATCGCACCCGCACACTGTCATTGACCAGCTATACCGAACTGGTGCT
>JBBQQL010000114.1:0-13875 GCA_038215995.1 Lysobacterales bacterium | reverse complement strand
CACTCTTACATTTGCCTTGTTCCTAATTACGGCCCCGGGTCGGCTTAAACATCGGCTGTTGTGCATGTCCGCCACGTGCGGAAAGCCTCGAGGCCATGTAGCCCTCCCACCTGATCCATTTTGGATCAAGGTCGTTTGGTGGGCAGCGGCATCGCGGTTACGCCACCTCTTTCCCTGCCCCGGTCGCTTGCTACAGCAGCGGCCGGGATCAGTCGCCCGCAGCGACGTCCGCCGGGCGCGCTTTTCGTCTGGAGACGCGCGACACGTGGACGCCCTCGCCCAACGCCGCGAACTACGCCAACATCTGGCCGAGCGCCGACGCGCTTTGCCCCCGGCGGAGCGTATAGCCGCTGCGCAGGGATTGCGCCGCAGTCTTGAACAACTGCCCGAGTATTTCACCGACGCCCGCGTGGCCGGCTATTGGGCCACCCACGGCGAGCTGCCACTCAATCTGGTCATTCCACCCCTGGCAACGCGTGGCCAGCAATTCTTGCTGCCGGTCATCGGCAAGGGCCGGCTGCTTCGTTTTGCGCCCTGGCAATCCGGCGAAGCGGTGCGGCCCAACCGCTACGGCATACCCGAACCATCGGCTCCCGGCGAACTGCTGGAGCCGTTCCAGCTCGACATGGTGCTGGTGCCCCTGCTGGGCTTCAACCGGCGCGGCCATCGGCTGGGCCATGGCGGCGGCTACTACGACCGCAGCTTCGCCTTTCTCAACGAACAGTTGCGCCCGACCGAGCCGCTGCTGGTGGGCATCGCCTATTCGTTTCAGGAATTTCCGGAGCTGGAAGATCAGGAATGGGACGTGCCGCTGGATTTCGTCGCCACCGAGCGTGAGCTGATCGACTGCAATCCACAGGTGGCTGAATGAATCACTGGCTGATGAAGTCCGAACCCGAAGCGTTCTCGATTGACGACCTCAAGCGCAACAAGCAGGAGGCGTGGGACGGGGTGCGCAACTATCAGGCACGGAACTTCATGCGCGACGGTATGCGCCCGGGTGACAAGGTGTTCTTTTATCACTCGAACTGCGCCGTTCCCGGCATTGTAGGGCTCGCCGAAGTAGCCACGGACGCCTATCCCGATCCGAGCCAGTTCGACCCGAAGAGCAAGTATTTTGATCCTGGCAGTTCGCGCGACAAGCCGCGCTGGATGCTTGTCGATGTGAAGTTTTCCAGGAAGCTCAAGCGAACGATCAGCCTGGATGAGCTCAAGGGTCATGAATCTCTCGCCGACATGCCCCTGCTGCGCAAGGGAAATCGCCTGTCGGTGATGCCGGTTGATGCCACGCACTGGTCCTATATCCTCGCGCTCGAACCGCACGCGCCGGCCTGACCCTTCTCACAACCCACTTTACGGAACGATGCCATGAGCGACGCCAACGAGAAACGCCAGGCCGGTGAGGCCGCGATCCGCTATGTCGAGGACGGTGCCATCGTCGGCGTCGGTACCGGCTCCACCGTGGCGTTCTTCATCGACGCCCTTGCCGACCTGCGGGACCGCATCCAGGGTGCAGTATCGAGCTCGGAGCAGTCGACCGCGCATTTGAAGCGGCTGGGTATACCTGTGCTCGACCTCAACAGCACCGGCCCCTTGTCGCTCTACATTGACGGCGCCGACGAATGCGATCCCTACAAACGCCTGATCAAGGGCGGCGGAGCGGCGCTCACCCGCGAAAAAGTCGTGGCGGCGGCGAGCGAAAAGTTCGTCTGCATCATCGACTCCAGCAAGCAGGTCGACCTGCTCGGCAAGTTTCCGGTGCCGATCGAAGTGATTCCGATGGCACGCAGCCTGATCGGCCGTGAGATCGTCAAACGCGGCGGTCAACCGGTATGGCGCGATGGCGTAGTCACTGACAACGGCAACTGGATCATCGACGTGCACAATTGGCAGATTGCGGACCCGGCAGCGCTGGAGAGCGAACTCAATCAGCTGCCCGGCATCGTCACCGTCGGGTTGTTTGCGCGCCGCCCGGCTGACGTGGTGCTGGTTGGCGACCGCGTCCTCTAGGGATAGCAGATCTGACTGCAAAAAAATGGCCCTCGAAGGGCCTTTTTTTTACCCGTAGTCGGGCCAGACCACGTCTGGACTCCACTCCCGCAGCACAACCCTCAAACACGAAAAAACCCGCCGATTGGCGGGCTCTTTCGTGTCCGGGAGCCAGGCTGAACTCTGGATCACCGCTTCATGTATGGCAGCCCCGGAAGGATTCGAACCTCCGATGCCTGAGTCAGAGTCAGGTGCCTTACCGCTTGGCGACGGGGCTATGGTGCTTGGATTAGCGCTTGGAGAACTGGGTAGCGCGACGAGCCTTGTGCAGGCCGACCTTCTTGCGCTCGACTTCACGGGCATCACGGGTTACAAAACCAGCCTTGCGCAGGGGCGACTTCAACGTCTCATCATACTCGATCAGTGCGCGGGCGATGCCCAGGCGGATCGCGCCGGCCTGACCGGTGATGCCGCCACCGGCGACCGTGACCGTGATATCAAACTTCTCGGTGTTCTCGGTCAATTCGAGCGGCTGGCGCACGATCATGCACGAGGTCTCGCGACCGAAGAACTGCTCAAGGGTCTTGCCGTTGACCACAATCTGGCCATTGCCCTTGCGCAGGAACACGCGAGCGGCGGAGGTCTTGCGGCGGCCGGTGCCGTAATTCTGCTGGATCGTCATGATGGTTCCTTAGAGTTCCAGCGCCTGCGGCTGCTGTGCGATATGCGGATGTTCGGCGCCGCCATAGACCTTGAGCTTGCGATACATCTCGCGGCCCAGCGAGTTCTTCGGCAGCATGCCCTTGACGGCGATCTCGATCACGCGCTCCGGGTAGGTCGCCAGCAGGTCCTTCAGACTGGTGGTCTTCAGGTTGCCGATGTAACCGGTGTAGCGGTGATACTTCTTGTCATCCAGCTTGGCACCGGTCACGGCAACCTTCTGCGCGTTGATCACCACGATATAATCGCCGGTGTCGCAATGCGGGGTATATTCCGGCTTGTGCTTGCCGCGCAGACGACGTGCGATTTCAGTCGACAGGCGACCGAGCGTCTTGTTGGTGGCGTCGACCACGAACCAGTCACGCTTGACGTTGTCTGCATTGGCGCTAAACGTTTTCATTTCAAATACCTGGTATGCCGCCATCTGGCGGTGCGCATCATCGGTGGATCAAAGGCGCGAGATGATAGCGGAGCCGTCACCCATGGCGCAAGCCCACCGACCGGCGGGCTGTGAGCTGGCAATGATAGCATGAGGACCATGCCGCTTGAAAAGACCCCCCTGCGCCCGAGCACAGGACGCATCGCTGAACTGGCCGATCAATGCGTGCAATGCGGGCTGTGCCTGCCGGTCTGCCCCACCTATGCGCTGGAACCGAACGAGGCCGAGTCACCGCGCGGTCGCATTGCCATCGCCTCGGCGCTGGCGCGCGGCCTGGTCGACCCCACCGCCGAGCTGCGCCAGCACCTGGATCACTGCCTCGGCTGCCTGAACTGCGAGAAGGTCTGTCCAGCCCACGTCCAGTATGACGAGTTGCTGATCGAGACCCGCTCTTTGCTGGGCCCCGCGCCGGAACGTCCACGGCGCCTGCTGCGCTTGATCAAGCAACCGGCTCTGATGCGGGCGCTGCGACGCCTCGGCGGCCGGGTTGGTTTTTCGCACTGGAAAGACCGTCTGGCCGCCACGCTGCCGGCAACCTCCCCGTGGCGCGCAGCGCTGCTCGGCATGCCGCCGGAACTGCCCGCCGCGCCGGTAAATCCGACCGCTCATGGTACAGAAGTGCCCCGTCTGGCACTGTTTCCCGGATGTGTGGCCAGCGTTGATGATGCCGAGGCGCAGCAGGCGGCCATCACCCTGCTGCGCGCGACAGGCGCTCAAGTCACCGTGCTGCCCGCATTTTGCTGCGGAGCACTCGACCTGCATGGAGGCGAAACCGAAGCGGCCGAGCTATCCGCCAAGCGGGTGCGCGACGCCTGGACAGCCAGCGGCGCAAGCCAGCTGCTTTCGGTCACGCCCGGTTGTCTCGGCACACTGCGCCGCGCCCTGCCGGGAGCAAGCGTGATCGACCCGGTGGAGTTGCTCGCAAACCATGGCGACGCGCTGCGCTTTCGCCCACTCACGCAGCGGGTGGCACTCCATCTGCCGTGCACCCAGCTCAATGTCGCCGGAACCGCGCAGGCCCTGCAAAGCCTGCTGCAGCGCGTTCCGGGGCTTGAACTGTTGCCGTTGCCACGGCCACCGTATTGTTGTGGCGCCGCGGGCAGCCACCTGCTTGAGTTCCCCGGACGCGCCGCCCAGCTACGCGACGCCGCGCTGCGACAAGCCGCCTCAGTAGCACCGCAGCAGCTGTTGTCGTCCAATATCGGCTGTCGGCTGCACCTCGCCAGCGGCATGGCTGCGCAAGGCCTGGCCTGGCGCCAGCTTCACCCACTGACCCTGCTGGCAGAGCAGCTTGAACAAAACTGACATCACCCATCACTTCACACCGGAATGCCCATGAACGTCCGTACGCTGACACCCCTCGATCGACTTCTGGCGGGCTGCGAGCGCGCACTGGAAGCCATCGCCGGCGCACCGGCCGCGAACCGCCCGTCACCCGCCGTATCCATCAGCGAAGCGGAGCTGGATGAGGCCGAGCGCCACCATGCCGCAGGCCTCATGCGCATCAACCACACCGGCGAAGTGTGCGCGCAGGCGCTGTATTTCGGCCAGGCCGCACTGGCGCGCGATGCCGCCAACCGGAAGCACCTGCTTCACGCCGCCGCTGAGGAAACCGATCACCTGGCGTGGTGCGCCGAGCGCCTGCAGCAACTGGACAGCCGCCCCAGCCTGCTCAACCCGCTGTGGTATGCCGGCAGCTACGCGATTGGTGCCGCCGCAGCGCTCGCCGGCGATCCGGTGAGCCTGGGCTTCGTGGTCGAGACCGAGCATCAGGTGGAGGCTCACCTCGCTGACCACATGAAAAAGCTGCCCACGCAGGATGAACGCTCACGCGCAATATTGAGCCAGATGCAGGCCGACGAGATCCGTCATGCGCATGCCGCGCAAGAACGTGGCGGAATCGACCTGCCCTTCCCCTTGCCCCAGCTGATGCACGCCAGCTCAATGCTTATGAAAGCTGTCGCTTATCGGCTGTAACTCCCTGGGCAGCAAGGTGCACCTAGAAAAAACCCGCCTTTCGGCGGGTTTTTCGTTACATCAGGTTGCGACCGTGGAACAACTCCTCGATCTCGCGCCGCAGCAGCGACTCGATCCGTTGACGCTCCTTGAAGGACAGGTCGTCGGCATGCGCCTCGAACAGATACGTATCGAGGTCGAAGTCCTTGATATGCATCTTCGTGTGGAACATGTTTTCCTGATACACGTTGACGTCGAACATTTCGTATTTCTGGCGGATGTGACGCGCCAGGTAATCCTGCACCGAGTTGATCTTGTGGTCGATGTAATGCTTCTTGCCCTTGACGTCGCGGGTGAAACCGCGCACGCGGTAATCGGCAATCACGATGTCCGACTCGAAGCTGTCGATCAGATAGTTCAGCGCCTTCAGCGGCGAGATCACGCCACAGGTCGCCACATCGATATCCGCACGGAAGGTCGCAATACCGTTGTGTGGATGCGTCTCCGGGTAGGTATGGACGGTGATGTGACTCTTGTCCAGATGTGCCACCGCGCCAGCAATCGAGTCGCGCCCGAGCTTTTCGAGCACCGGCTCCTCGGAGATGAGCATGGTCACCGAAGCGCCCTGCGGATCGTAATCCTGTCGAGCGATACTCAGAATGTTGGCACCGATGATCTCGGCCACATCGGTGAGGATCTGGGTCAGGCGATCGGCATCGTACTGCTCGTCGATGTACTCGATGTAGCGGCCACGCTGCTCTTCCGAAACGGCATAGCAGATGTCGTAGATGTTGAAGCTCAACGCCTTGGTCAGGTTGTTGAAACCCTGAAGGCGAAGACGGGGAAGTGGTTTGACCACAAGCGGCTCTCCATGATCGAACGCTCGATCAGCAGTAGAGGCGGGTTAGCGACGAGGGTCCCCGCGATTGGTGTGAAGTACGAGCAATAAGCCTGCACGACCCTTGTGAACGGCTCGCGACAGCTCTGCCCCGGCCGAAAGACCCGCAAGTATGCGACAAACACGAGAAAAATTGAACCTGCGCAAGATCGCGAGGTTTGCCATAATGCGAGAGGTACAGGGGTGGTTACGATGCCGGATGCCGCCAGGGCGGCGAACACCACTGATATCCCATTTCAGGAGTGATTGTGGCGCAGCCTCTCAAATACCAGTTGCAACAGGCCTTCGAGCGATCGCAGGCTCCCCTGGGCTTTGCCCCTGACCCCGCCTCGATGGAGCGGTTTCTTGGCATGTGCCATCGTCGCCGCTACCCGGGCAAGACCGCGATCATGCGGCCCGGCGACCCGGCCAACACCCTGTATTACGTGGTCGAAGGTTCGCTGGCAGTATGCACCGAGGACGAGCAGGGCCGGGAATTGATCCTCGCCTACATCAGTCGCGGCCAGTTTATCGGCGAGATGGGCTTGTTCGTGGAGCAGTCCCAGCGTGAGTCGATGGTGCGCACGCGTACCCCGTGCGAAATGGCAGAAATCAGCTACGAGCGCCTGTTCCAGCTGATGGAGGGCCCGTTGCGCGAGGAATGCCCGAAGATCCTTTTCTCGATTGGTTCGCAACTCACCAATCGTCTGTTGCGCACCTCGCGTCAGGTCAGCCGCATGGCGTTCATGGATGTGACCAACCGCATCTCGCGTACCCTGCTCGATCTGTGCCAGGAGCCGGATTCGATGACCCATCCAGACGGCACGCAGATACGCATCTCGCGCCAGGAAGTCAGTCGCATCGTCGGCTGCTCGCGCGAAATGGTGGGACGGGTGCTCAAACAGCTTGAAGAACAGGGCTTGATCGAAGTTTCCGGCAAGACCATCGTGGTGCGCGGCACCCGCTGATACCTCCTGCGCCGGCCGGCTGAACCGTTTTTTCAGGGCAGCCGGCCGAGGATGGCGTTCCGCCAGCGCCGCGGAAACGACGCATGCATGGATTGCAACAGCCACGCATTGCCGCGCCGGCAGCAGCATGACCGGGTGGAGGCACCCTGTCTTGCCGATCAGCCCGGGCATGCCGGGTAGCCGCTTGCTTTGACCGTCAGAACCAATCAACCCGGGTGAGCGTTCGGCCGAGCAACTTTTCCAACTTCCTGCACAGCTTGGGCGTGCCGTTGACCAGCACCGCCTCGTCGGCGACTTTCAACATCGCTGCGTCGTGCACCGAATCACCGTAAGCGACCTGCCATGCGCTCACACCATGTACGGCCAGCGCTTCTACCTTGCGCGGACCGATGTTGTGCCAACTCATGCGCATGCCAAACCAGCCGAGGCGAAGTTGCGAGGCCAGTATTTCCAGTCCGCCCAGGCCCAACTGCTGGACGATGCCCGCGACCAGCGTTTGCTCGCAACCGGTGACCAGGATGACGCGATCACCTTGTGCCTGGTGACGACGCAAGGCACTCAGACCATCGCGACAGAACTGCCGCGGCCGTCGCGCGAGGATGGCGGCAAAACCGTTCGCGGCCAGTGCGTACCCTTCCGGGCGCTGGCCCAGCAGGGCGATGCGCACGAGCCATTGCTCGGCCCAGCGTCGCGAAAACGGCAGCATCAGCAACAGCAGCGGTGCGCTGAGCAAGGCCAATGATTTCCGCCACAGGGAACCTGCGTAGCGATCGCGCACGAACAGATAAAACGCGTCCCCATGAATCAGTACGCCGTCGAAGTCGAACAACACGACGCGGGGACACGCATCTTCCGCCACCAGCGACGGCCCATCGTCCTCCAGGATCATGCTCACGGCGTGCCGAACAACCTGCGCAGCTCGGCACCGGGATCTTCGGCACGCATGAACGCCTCGCCCACCAGAAACGCCTGGATACCACCCTCGCGCAACCGCGCCACATCTTCCGGCGTGTGAATGCCGGACTCGGCCACCAGCACGCGGTCGTATTCGATCAGTTCCTGCAACGCCAGCGAAGTCTCCAGCGCCGTTTCAAAGTTGCGCAGGTTACGGTTGTTCACGCCGATCAGCGGTACCGGCAAGGCCAGGGCGCGCTCCAGCTCTTCCTCGTCGTGCACTTCGCACAACACATCCAGGTCGAGCTCGGCCGCCAGCAGCGAAAGTTCCAGCAGCACATCATCGTCCAGCGCCGAGACGATCAGCAGGATGCAATCGGCGCCGATCGCGCGGGCCTCATGCACCTGATACGGGTCGATGGTGAAATCCTTGCGCAGCAGAGGCAGCGAGCACGCCGCACGCGCCTGCTGCAGGAAGGCCTCGCTGCCCTGGAAAAAATCGCTGTCGGTGAGCACCGAGAGGCAGGCGGCGCCGCCGGCCTCATAGCTCCGGGCAATGGCTACCGGGTCGAAATTGGCCCGAATCACACCCTTGCTGGGGCTTGCCTTCTTCACTTCGGCAATCACCGCCGGCAGGCCGTCGGCGATCTTGGCCTCGATCGCGGCGGCAAAGCCGCGGGTATCGGGCAGATCGGCGATGCGCGCAGTCAGCTCGGCCAGCGGCATCTTGTTCCGGCGTTCGGCAATCTCTTCCGCCTTGCGGGCAAGAATGCGATTGAGGATGTCGGTCATGGCATCTCGCTCGTTGGTCTATGGGCGCATCGTATGCGCGATTGGGTCGTGATGTAACGTACCGTGCCTGGGCAGACATGGCGATGCGACTAGTTCAAGCCGGCCAGCCGTCGCGTGGCCGCCACGAAGGCTTCCATTTTCGCATGCGCAGCGCCGCTGGCAATCGTGCCGCGCGCCAGCTCGATACCTTCGCCGATCGACGCGGCGCAATCGGCGGCATACAGAGCGGCACCGGCGTTCAGGCAGACAATGTCATGCGGGACGCCCGCGCGGCCTTGCAGCGCATCAAGCAGCATCGCCTTGGACTCATCCACGCTCTCCACCCGCAAATTGCGACTGGACGCCATCGCCAGGCCGAAATCCTCCGGCTCTACCTCATATTCCCGCACCACCCCATCGCGCAGTTCGCCGACCAGGGTAGCCGCGCCGAGTGAAATTTCATCCATGCCGTCGCGGCCCCAGACCACCAGCGCATGCCTGGCGCCGAGCGCCTGCAGCACACGGATCTGGATGCCGACCAGGTCGGGGTGGAACACGCCCATCAGGATATTCGGCGCACTGGCCGGATTGGTCAGCGGGCCGAGAATGTTGAACAGCGTGCGCACGCCCATTTCCTTGCGCACCGGGGCCACCACCTTCATCGCCGGGTGATGGTTTGGCGCATACATGAAGCCGATGTCGGTCTCCACCATGCACGTCGCCACCTGTACCGGACTCAGGTCGATCGAGGCGCCAAGCGCCTCCAGCACGTCCGCACTGCCGGACTTCGACGACACACTGCGCCCACCATGCTTGGCCACCCGCGCACCAGCCGCCGCCGCCACGAACATCGAGGCGGTGGAAATATTGAAACTCGAGGCGCCGTCACCGCCGGTACCGACAATATCGAGCAGATGCTCCCTGCCCGACGCAGATTCGCCGCCGGCATCGGCATCGTCCAGCGGAACCTTGGCCGACAACTCGCGCATCACCCGCGCCGCGCCGGTGATCTCGCCGATGGTTTCCTTCTTCACGCGCAGGCCGGTGATGATCGCCGCCGTCATCAGCGGACTCACCTCACCGTGCATGATCTGGCGCATCAGCGAGATCATCTCGTCGTGAAAAATCTCACGATGTTCGATCGTGCGCTGTAGCGCCTCCTGCGGCGTGATCGTGATGTCCCTTGCCCGCCGATTCATGCCGCCAACCGCAACGGCAGCCCGAGGAAATTGCGCAGCAGGTCATGTCCATGCTGGGTCAGGATCGACTCCGGATGGAATTGCACGCCCTCGACCGGCAGCGTCCGGTGGCGCAGACCCATGATCTCGTCGATCGAGCCGTCGGGGTTCTCGGTCCATGCGGTGACCTCGAGACAATCCGGCAACGAGGCCTGCTCGACCACCAGCGAGTGGTAGCGCGTTGCCTCGAACGGATCGGGCAAGCCGGCAAAAACGCCCTGCCCGCGATGGCGCACCGGCGAGGTCTTGCCGTGCATGATCTGCTTGGCGCGGATCACCTTGCCACCGAACACCTGACCGATCGCCTGGTGCCCGAGGCAGACGCCAAACACCGGAATTTCATCCGACAGCTCGCGCAGGACATCCAGCGAAACACCCGAGTCATCCGGCGTGCCCGGCCCCGGCGAGATCATGATGTGCGAGGGACGCAGCGCACGAATGGCGGCCACATCCAGCGCGTCGTTGCGCACCACCTGCACCTGCTGCCCCAGCTCGCCCAGGTACTGCACGAGGTTGAAGGTAAAGCTGTCGTAGTTATCGATCATCAGCAGCATAAGTAACGCATCTCTTTGTTTTGACTGAGTTCCATGACGGACAAACAGATTTCATGCCCGCACGGTTACGCGCAAATCTTGTCGATACACCACGCAGATGGGCAGAGCCCGAATCAGGGGGTCATTTTTGCATGTATCCACGTCTTGCTGAACAAGCCAGCATATGGCGCGCACGGCCACCAGATCGCCCGGGCTCCCCACCTGTTGAACTTCCTGCAGCACGTCAGGCCGATTCAATGAGCAAGCTTATTCATGCAAGGGAATGGGACAGGTATGTCCGAAGCTGATTTTCCGGGCGCTTCAATCGCACCGCGTCGAGCAGACTCCGCCCGTCCACTACCCGAAGAAGGCACAGCTCGATCTGCATGCGCCTCTGAATCACTCCTTCAGCGCAGCAATCCCGTGGTGGGCACTCCCCGACTGAGCGGTTGGTCAGGTCTCGCACGTGGAGCGTGCATCGACCTGGTACAGGGTACGGAATTGCCCATCCCACGACAGATCAAGCCGACTCACCCGCGGATGCCGGCGATGCAGCCTGCCGAAGTCGCCGCTCATGGCCCATACCGCTTCGGCGCAGACGAGAAGCTGCCGGGTGACCTGGATGTTCATCCTGCCTACCTTCCGGGTTGACCGCGCACATCCTCGCCCGAAGTTCATCCAATACATGCAACAGCGGCCGTTCAACGGCAAGCCCCGACGCGACTCGGGACGGAGACGCATGACGCATGACGCATGACGCGACAAGTTGTTGCGTTCTTGACGCAGTGGGGCGATTGCAGGACGCATCAAATGCCACGCCGGGCAAGGATACGGACGGCGATGACGCAGACAGTTGGGGCGATTGTGCCCACTACACGGTCTTCTCTGGTGGCGCCTCCACGCCTGCGGAGATGGCGTGAGCATGGATCGCGCGCAGCGCCGAAACATCCAGGCATTCACCGGCCGTGCCCGATGGGTGGACTGGGTCGTTCAAGCTACCGCCGACCCAGGCCGCACCGGTGAAATCAGCATCGTCGAAATAGCTGCTGCGGGTGATCAGGCACGCCACGCTGGCGGCCCGAGCGGCGGCCAGGCCAGCGGGGGAATCTTCCATCGCAAGCACCTCGCCGGAGGTGTACCCCAGACGCACAAGCGCGAGACAATAAACCAGCGGATCAGGCTTCTTGCGTGGTGCATCCTCGGCACAGACGACGGCGCGAAACAGATCGCGCCAGCGGGTACCAAAGAGCTGGGGGAACAGTGCTTCGACATTGCCTCGGCTGGTGGTCGTTGCCACGGCCAGCACGATGCCCTCACTCACGCATTGCTCGATCAGCCGACGCACGCCTGGCCGCGGCTCGAGGCCGCCGCGCTCGACCAGTATCGCGTAGTGACGGTTCTTGCAGGCATGAATGGCGCGTGCCAATCGTTCGCGTGCAGCCAACTCCAGTGGCGCCGCCTCCTGCCCGGCCATGTAAGCCAGCAGACGCTCGAACCCGCCGGCGACACGCAGCAGGCGGCCATACTCCTGCACGCCCCAGCGCCATGACAGTCCATGCTCGGCGAAGGCCTGATTGAACGCGACCCGATGCCCGTCGCGTTCGGTTTCGGCCAGCGTGCCGTCCACATCCCAGATCAACGCCTTCAGCATCACTCAGGAATAACGCCTGGCCATCGCTTCGATCGCCACCGGCGTGATCCGGGGCGCCTGACCAGCCGATCCGAACGCCTCGAAGCGCGCCTTGCAGATGTCGCGCGCGGCTTCCCTGGCTGCGATCAGCGCCTTGCGCGGATCGAGCTCGCCGGGCTGCTCGGCCAGCAGCTTGCGCATCGCCCCGGTCATCGATAGCCGGATATCGGTATCGATGTTGATCTTGCGCACACCGCTGCGAATACCGCGCACGATCTCCTCCACCGGCACGCCGTAGGTCTGCTTGATTTCGCCGCCGTACTGGCGAATGATCGCCAGCCACTCCTGCGGCACGCTCGACGAGCCGTGCATCACCAGATGCGTATTCGGCACGGCGGCATGGATCGCGGCAATGCGTTCGATCGCCAGAATGTCGCCGGTGGGCTGGCGAGTGAACTTGTAGGCGCCATGGCTGGTGCCGATCGCGATCGCCAGCGCGTCGACGCCGGTACGGGCGACAAAGTCCCGGGCCTGCGCGGGATCGGTCAGCATCATGTCATGGGTGAGCTTGCCGACCGCACCGACGCCGTCCTCCTCGCCGGCTTCGCCGGTTTCGAGCGAACCGAGGCAGCCCAGTTCCCCTTCGACCGATACCCCGACCCAGTGCGCCATCTCGCAGACCTTGCGGGTAACCTCGAGGTTGTAGTCGTAGGATGCCGGAGTCTTGGCGTCCTCCAGCAGCGAGCCGTCCATCATCACGCTGCTGAAGCCCGATCGGATCGACTGCTGGCATACCGCAGGGGACGAACCGTGATCCTGATGCAACACGATCGGGATCTGCGGGTGCGACTCGATCGCTGCCAGCACCATGTGCCGGAGATAGGCTTCGCCAGCGTATTTGCGCGCACCGGCCGAGGCCTGCAGGATCACCGGCGACTGGGTCTCTTCGGCCGCCTCCATGATCGCCTGGATCTGTTCGAGGTTGTTGACGTTGAAGGCGGGCACGCCGTAATCATGTTCGGCGGCGTGGTCCAGCACCTGGCGTAGCGAAACGAGGGCCATGCGGTTCTCCGGGTCAGGATGACAGTGCGGGGGTGGCACGCAGCGTGCTCACCCGTTGGGCGATCTCGGACATGCTGTGGAAAAGGTGGTCAGGCGCAGCGTCGGCCACCGGGCGTCCGGCGTTGTAGCCCCAGGGCACCGCCCAGGCGGCCACCCCGGCATTGCGTGCAGCGGCAACGTCAGTATCCGAATCACCCACATGGGCGACCTGGCCCGGTGTGCTGTCGAATGCGGCCATGACATGACGCAGCACGCTGGCATCGGGCTTTTTGCAAGGCAGCGAGTCGCCGCCGATCACCAGCTCGAAGTAGTCAGTGAGCTGGTTCACCTCGAGCACGCGAAGGGCGTGGCGCAGCTCCTTGTTGGTGACGCAGGCCAACCGAACGCCGGCATCGCGCAACGATTGCAGGGTTTCGCGGCAATCCGGGTAAGGCTCCCCGAGCGTGCCGGCCGTGTCCGCATAGTGCCGATCAAAACCGGCCAGCACCTGCGTCACATCAAGCGCGCCGTCGATATCGATCTGCCGCAACAGCCGGCGCATCAGCTCGTGCGCGCCAGCACCGATCAATTGCTCGATCACCGCCTGCGGCTCGGGCAGGCGCCCGAAGTCCATCAGCGTTCGGTTGACCGCCAGGGCAATCTCGGCGGCGGTATCAACCAGGGTGCCGTCGAGGTCGAAGCTGACCACGTTGATCGTCATGCGAGCGTCTCGCGCACCAGCCCGGCCAGGCGCACCGCAGTCAGTCCGAAGTGCTCGAACAACGCCGCCGCGGGTGCCGATTCGCCGAAGCTGTCGAC
>JBBQQL010000113.1:0-13931 GCA_038215995.1 Lysobacterales bacterium | reverse complement strand
CAGATCGCTGCCGATGCGCTGCATGTCGGTACGGGTAGCCAGCAGCCGCGCCGCATAGTCGTCATGCAGCTGCAGGCGACTGGCCCGTTCGATCGCGATGTTGCCGCGATTGCGATCGAACAGTGGCAGCGTGATGCCGATGCTGAGCCCGTTGGTATACACCGCGCTGGTGTCGCGGGCGGTATTGAAGCCGATGTTCAAGGCGGGAAACTGGGCCAGGATCGCGCTGCGCAGCCTGGCCTGTTGCGAGGCATAACCGGCCTGCAGCGCGAGCAGATCGGGCCGCCGCTGCGGCAGCTCGGCCAGCGCCGCGTGCAACTGCGCCGGTGTCGCCGACACCTGATACGGCGCGCCCACCAGATCGAGCGGCGCGCCTGGCGCCAGCCCCAGCAGCAGGTGCAGGTCGCTGTCGGCCTGATGCAGCGCGATCGCGCCATCGGCCAGCCGCTTGTGTACGTCGGCCTCGGCATTCAGGCCGGCGCTGGCGCTGTCGTAAGTGAGGTTGCCGGCGCTCAGCGCGGTCTGGATATAGCCACTGAGGGTGGCCAGCGCGGCCTGTTCCGTGTCGAGTCGGGTCTGCTGCGCGCGCAGGTCAAGCACCTGATCGAACAGCAGTCGCGCCTGCGCCACCGTCTGCCACTCGGCCCACAGCAGGTCGAGGTTGACCTGGCGGGCCTGGCTTCGCGCCGCGGCCTTGCGCGAGGAACGGGTCAGCAAGGCAGTGATGTCTTCGCTCAGACCCAGGCTGTAGGCGGTGGTGAGGCCAGCGCCCGATTGGCGCGGAAAATCCGCCGACACACCCATTTGTGGATCGGGCAGCAGGCCGGCGGCAAACGCCTGCGCCTGCGCGATCCCGAGCTCGTCGCGCTTGAGCCGCAGCACCGGACTGTTCGCCACCGCCAGCATCGCCACCTCGGTGGCATCCAGTCCGTCGGAGGGGTCGAAGCGATGGCTCGACTGCAACGGCGTCGGCATGTTCGCACTGGGCGCCGCGAGCTGCGCCACGCTCGCCGCGCCCTCGCCCGCACCCAGCGGAAGTGGCCGGTATGTCGTGCATCCGCAAAGCGCCAACGCGATGGCGATACCGGTCGCGCGTTGCGTTGCATGACGTGTCAGTCGCGAGAACGCACAAGGCCAGGGGGGCAGTCGGGATTGATCCATGACGATCAGTCTGACGGACACGGCTTAGTCACCCATTAGTGACGAATGACCAGGCTGTCCGGTTTGCATCTTCGCGAGCTCCAGAAGACGGAATTGAAAGGTCAAGCACGGCCGCGCTCCACACCCGGAATCAGTGCATCAATGTGGATGTTGATGGAGCCCGACTGCACAGCGAAACCGACACCAGCGATCAACCTTCTCAGGTTGAGCATCCCGCCGCCGCGCTGACACACCATGATTACGGCAAGCACTACCTGCAGACCCGCGGCCAGCCGAATTTCGCGCCGCCCCAACACCCCGACAATCTTTCTCAATGATTGATGGTTTCCAGAGAAATCCCCTTCGTTGCAGGCCCGAACATCCCGATGACGACGATGCCTACGACCATCGCAATCGCAATGAATACGGCTACCGCCGAGACGCCACCGGCACTCAGGAAATAGCCGATGGCAAGACCGGCAAAGGCGGCGGCAATGCGGCTCCACGAATACACGAAACCAATGGCACGGGCGCGGATGCGGGTGGGATAGAGCTCGGCCTGGTAGTTGTGATACGCATAGGACATCACGTTCGCGGCGAGCGTGAACAGCACGCCCAGCGCAATCAGCCATACCGGGCTGCTTGCCTGCGAGAACGCCAGCATCGCCACGCCCATTACCACCAGTCCCAGCATGATCTGCCGCTTGCGTTCCACGCGGTCCGCGAACAAGGTGCCAAGCAACGGTCCGATCGGGTTGGCGATGGCGATGATGAAGGAGTATTCCAGGCTGTGGGTGAGCGTGATGCCACGGGCGATGAGCAGGGTGGGCACCCAAGCCGCAAAGCCGTAGAAGCCGATGACCTGGGCCATGTTGAACACCGAAAGCATCAGCGTACGACTACGGTACTCGGGCGAGAATATTTCCATGAAGCGCCCCCGACCATTCTCCTCGGCTTGCGCCATGGCCGGCAGCGGCAGCGGTTTGCCCGTCTCCGCGACCACCCGCTCCTCGATCGCCGCCATGATGGCATCGGCCTCGTCGGTACGACCCTGCAGGGCCAGCCAGCGCGGGCTCTCCGGAATGCCCTGCACCAACAGCCATACCAGCAAGGCGCCCACCGAACCGATCAGCACCACCCAGCGCCAACCGTCGATGCCGAGCGGACTGAGTGGCACCAGCAGCCAGGCCAGCAGCGCGACCACGGGCACGATGCAGAACGTGATGAACTGATTGACGGAAAACGCGCGACCACGCTCCGCACCGGGGATCAGTTCAGAGATGTAGGCGTCAATGGTGACCAGCTGTACCGCAAAGCCCACACCTGCAGTGAAGCGCCAGATATTCAGCAGCTCGCCTGTCTGCTGGAACGCCATGATCGCGGTACAGCTGACATACCAGACCAGCGACCAGGTAAACACGGGGCGCCGGCCGAAGCGGTCTGGCAGGTGGCCCAGCAGCACCACACCCACCCACAGGCCGGCGAAGGTACTGAACACAAAAGTGCCGAAACCGGCGACGCGGATGCTGTCCAGTGCAGCGAAAAAGCCCAGCGATTGCGGCGTGAACAATCCCGACTTGATCATGCCCGGCGCCACGTAGCCGGTGAAGAACAGATCGTAGAATTCAAACACGCCGCCCAGCGAAATCAGTATCACGATCGTCCAGATCGTGCGCGATGGTGGCAGCCGGTCGAGACGGGCGGCGATCCTTGCAGAGGCAGTTTCAGACACGTCGTTTTCCTGTTGGTAGTGGAAATATTTCCGTTTGGGTAGCGGTCAATCCGGCACGCGCGCCGTAGCGGCCAAGTCACCCAAAGCCTGAAGGACCAGCGGCGCTGGAACGTCGGCGCCTGCGGCAAGCGCCGCCATGTCCACAGGCTTCACTCCCTGCGATACAAAGACGATATCCGCCTCGGTGACAAACGAAAGGCATGATGTTTTCCCGCCGTGTGAAATTGTTCTCGGTCCGTTCCGCAACGGTATTCATGGCCCGAACGACCAGCGTCATCGTCCGGGCCTTTTCTCAACCTCAGAAGGACACCCTCACGCTGCCGTAAACCAGCCGCCCGATCGGCGAATAGGTTCCGATGTCACTGGTGGTGAACTGGTTGGTGAACGAACGCGGGAAGATCGGCGGCATCTTGTTGCCGATGTTGTTCACCCCGAGGGCAAGCTCGACGCTCCTGTCGCTGTCTTCGGATCCGAGCGCCCAGGTGTACGTTCCGCGCAGGTCCCAAACGCTGTAACTCGGCACCGAAATACCCGGAAGGGTGCCGGCAGCGCCCGCGTCATCGACCGAGGAGATGAAGGTATTGGCCAGCGACAGGTCCAGGCTCTTGTACTGCCAGTCGAGTGTCGAGTAGAAGCGGTATTTCGGCAGCGTCCCGGCGAATACGCCGATGTTGCTGGCGTTGCCGGCGTACTGCTGGGACGGACCACCCGCAAAGCGCTGGAACTTGAACGAGTTGAATATCGTGCCTTTGCTCGACAGCGTCCACGTACCGAGATGGTCCGTCGGCATGACGTAATTCAAACCCAGCAGCCAGGAGTGTTCGATCAGCAGGCTCTGATTGCGGAACTTGTCGATGACGAAGAGCTGCGAGTATTTGCTCGGGTCGGGCAAACCGGTGGCCGGATCGGTCAGAAAGGCCTTCAGCGACCCGGCGGTTGTGAAAGGATCGGTGCCACCGAGATTGGTGAAGTTGCCCGTGCTGACACTGTCGAAGTACGGCGAGGCCGAGCCCAGGTTGTTGACCGACTGCATGATGGTGGTGAAGTCTGCGCCACCCGGAAAGCCGCGCACGGTGATCGAGGAGTAGTCCGCGGTCAAGGTCAAGCCGCTGAGGAAGTCCGGATGAAATTCGAAGCCGATCGAGCGCGATGACGAGGTCGACGGCTTGAGCGAAGGATTGACGCCGTCTTCGCCATTGAAGCTGTTGCCGACCCCGTATTGGCTGCCGAACACGATGCCGATGAGGCGGTCGGTCACCGGGCGCGTATCGAACGGGCCGTATGCCTGATACAGCGGCGGCGCGGCAAACGACTTCGTGTAGGTGCCGTGGACCGCGAACTGCCGGTCAAAGGGCTCCCAGCGGAAGCCGAGTTTCGGCGAGTTTCTGCTGCCGGCGTCGCTGTAGTGCTCGAAGCGGCTGGCGAGGGTGACCTCAAACTGGTGCAGGCCAGGGACGTTCATGTCGCCTGAGGTGATCGGGATCAGTGTTTCGGCGTACAGCGCACTCACGTTGCGGCCGTGGCTGAACGGATCGGTATACAGCCCGCCGGCCCAGTTCTGCGCATTGCCCGCCGTGGAGCCGGTGACCGGGTCAGTAACGCGACCGTTCGGATCGGCGTAACCGGAGATCGTTTCACGCCGCCAATTCACTCCAACGGCGAGATTCACCGGGCCTGCGGGCAACTGAAAAAGATTGCCCACAACATGGGCATCCCATGAGTAGAGTTTGCTATCGCCATTGAGCACCTCGGTACCAAATATATTGGCCAACGCGGCCGCCGAGTTGCCACTGACCGCGAACGGATTGAGTGCCGGTTGCAGCACCAGCGCGTTGTTCATCGAAAAACCGCCATAAACCTTGCTGTAGCCGCCACCAGCGACCGCGTTGCCGCTCGCGTCATAACCACCGGCAACCGCAGATGCAAGATTGGGCTTGAAAAGCAGATTGGTGTCGCGCTCTTCCAGCTTGCTCTGGCTGTAATCGACACTGGTCTGCCAGGTCCACGAGCCAGCCAGCTTGCCCTTCAACCCGAAGGAGATGCGATACGCGTCGGTGGTGTCGAAGACGGCCTTGGGCCGCGACATGTCGGCCAATGTCACGCCCGTCGCGGCGGTGGTCAACGGATTGTATGGCGCACCCGCCGGAACGGTGAGCGAACTGAATGAAAAGGGCTGGCCAGCCGCCTGCCACGCGGTTGAACGGACCTTGTTCTGCGACAGCAGCACGTCGCCGAAAGCCTCGATCTGATCGTCGGTGAACGGCTGCGAGGTGAGGGTCGCGGCAAAGTTCTTGTGCTCCTCCTGCTGCAGGAGCATCGCGTACCTCGAATAGTCGAATCCCTTGGACAGTTGTGCCGCGCTGGTGGCGCTGTAGACGCTCGGCGACAAGGCCGCATAGCTCGCTGCGGTTGCAGCGGTGCCGGTCGGCACGGGTGGCGACAGCAGGCCCGGGGCCAGCACATAGTTGCCCCCGGCAACGACGCCCGGCAACCCGGTACCTGGAACCACGCCGTACTGCGGGCTGGTGAACGAACGGGCGCTTTGAAAGAGCGGGCTGGTCCTGGAATCGCTGAGGGTGGCGGTGATGTTGACCGGGCCGATGTCACCGCCCACCGTCACGAATGCCGAACGGTCGTGGTAGCCGCCATCCGCCGTGCCGTAGCTGGCACCTGCCGTCACGCCATGGTAGTTGCGCTTGAGGATGAAGTTGACCACGCCGCCAACAGCGTCGGAGCCGTAGAGCGAAGAGGCACCGTCGGTGAGCACATCGACCCGCTCCAGTGCGGCGGTCGGAATCTGGCTGACGTCGACGAAATTCTTGCTTCCGCTCAAGCCAGCCACCGCGTCCAGTGCCATGCGCTGACCATCGACCAGCACCAGCGTGGGCAGATTGCGCAGCTCGATCTGCGAACCGCCGGCGGTGAACTGGTTGTGGTTCTGTGCGTTGCTCGCGCCGGCATTGCTGCGCCCGGCGAAGGCGGGAATGGACTTGCGCAGGGTCTCGAGCATGTTGCTCGTGGTGCCGGTCTGGCGCAGCTGTTCCGCCTCCAGGGTGGTGACGGGAACCGCCGCGGCGTTGGGGTCGATCGGCAACAGCGTACCGGTGACCACAACCCGCTGCATGTTGGTGGTCTTGGCAGGTGACGGCTCGCCGGCTGAAGGCGCTGTCGTGGCCGCGTCCTTTTGCTTGACGGGTGCGCCCGCGTCACCGCCGGAGGCGGTTGCCGCCGCGGCGTGACCGGCCAGGCCCAGACTCAGGATCAGCGCGCTGAACAACGCCTTGCGCGGGTAGTTCTGCATGATGGTTCTCCCCTCGATGTCACGTCAGGTTGCGGACGATCTGCGCAGCGGGCCCCATCCACATCCCCGGGCGGCGCGCAGTGGCTTTCTTGTCTCTCGCTTCAGTTTTTCTGATAGGTCAGTACGGTGAAGGTGTTGTCGAAATAGACGTTCGGGTAGTACGGAGCTACGGCGGTGTCCACTCTCATGGAAGGATCGACGCCACCTTCGGCGGCCACCAGATACACCTGGTCGCGCTGCGTATCGAGCGCCAGCGTGCGTGCCATCGGCCGGGTGGTGATGGCCTGCTCGAGCCGGTAGCTGTCGGGGCTTGTCTGGTCGATGACCAACAGGTTGGCGTCCAGCCCGTTGGATGCGTAGATGCGGCGTGTGGCCGGATTGAATGCCACGCCATCGTTGCCGCGACCGATCGGCACGCTCGCCACCACCTTGCCCGTGCTCGCATCCAGCACATCCAATACCGGATCATCACTGCGGCAACCGACGAAGATGCGCTGGCTGCGTGGGTCATAGTCCAGTCCCGTGGGTTGATGACATGGCGCGGTCGGCCAGCTCGCGGTCACCGCGTGGGTACGCGCGTCGATCCGCACGACGGCATCACGGTCACGCTCGGCGACGAAGATGTTGCCCTTGCCATCCGGTGCGGAGGCTTCGATCTTGCTGCTGGACAGCGGCACGGTGGCGGTAACCTCGCCGCTGCGGGCGTCCATGAAGGCGACCTGGCCACGGTCACCCATGGTGAACAGGAGCTGCCCCGTGACCGACTCGTAGCTGCCCGCATCGGCATTGCTGCCGAAGCGGATGCGCCGCAGCGTCTTCAGCGACGCCAGCTCGAACTCGGTGGTCGAGCCGTCGCCGTTGACGGTGTAGCCGCGGTCGAGCGAGGGCACCAGGATCGCCTTGTTCGCACCCTCACTGTCGGCAATCGTGGCAATGACCTTGTGCGTCGCCACGTCGAACACGGTGACGCCACTGTGCCGGCGACCGATGAACAGGTACGAGCGGGTGGCGTCATAGGTCAGATAGTCCCAGGCGGGTGACTTGCCTGGCAGGGTCACCGCCGAGTGCAGCTGGTAAAAGCTGGCAGCACGGCCGGATACCGGCGACACGACAAGACACAGCAGGGCCATCGAAAGCGCCAGCAAGCCGCGATTCGACGCCTTGATGAACAGCGAGGATGAAGGCATCAGGCGCACCTATTTGCCCAGCTTGAACCACAGCACCTCACCACCCTTGCCGTGCTCGCCAGGCGAGGCAGCCAGGTAGAGGCGATCCAGTTCCGGCACCACGATGCCGGACTTGGCACCGAGGGCGCTGCGGATCCACGGCCGCGCGGCGTAGAGATCCGGGGTGACTTGCTGGAACACACCGAGGTGGCCGTCACCACCGGGCACATAGACGCGCTTGCGGGCGGCGTCCCAGAACAGCCCATCCGACGTCGCCGGCGCATCCAGCATCGCCACCGTGGCACCCGTGTCGGTGTTCAGCACAAACAGCTTGCTGGGATTGCGGGTACCTACAAACAGGCGGTGATCGGCCTCGTCCAGTGCCATCGTCAGATTAGTCTGCGCGCCATTGAGCGGCCAGCGTGCGATTTCCTTGAGGGTCTTCTTGTCGACGACCGCCACGTAGTTGTGATCGGCCACGTTGACGAACAGCCGGTTGCCATGTTGTTCGGCCTTCACCGCCTCGGTGTGATCGGAGTCGAACTGGAGTTGCGCATAGACATGGCCGGTGAGCGGATCGACCTCGTTGAGGAAGCAGTTCTTCATGCCCACGTCCTTGCCACCGGTGACGATGTACAGGTGGCCGGTCGAGGTATCGTATTCGGCCGAGTCAGCTCCCGGCGCCAGCTTGATGTGGCCCACGACCTTGTAGTTGGTGGCCTCCATGATTTTCGTCATGCCCTTGCCGCTGTCGGTGACGATCAGACGGTTGTGCTCGGGCAGGTAGATGAAGGCGTGCGGCGTCTGCACGCCGGTGAGCGTGCGCTCATGCTGGCCGGTCTTCAGGTTGAACAGTTCGACCGTGCCGTGATCCTCCGCCGCCAGGAACAGCCGGTTGCCCTTGAGATCGATGCCGAAGTGATCGAAGTCGCCGCTATAACCGGGCTTCCAGCCGCTGCTGCGCCCGATCAGCGTGGCCGTCGGGTGGGCGTCCACCACCGCCGGGGCGGCGGCGGCGGGCTCCATCAGCTTCGCCAGCGCGGGAATCTTCGCGCGCAGTTCGTCGCGGATCGCAAAGCCCTCGCGCTGCAGCGCCGCCTTGTCGTCGCCAGGCTTGTACGGAAACACGATGCCCACTGCGCCCAGTGTCCGGCCCTTGGCGTCGAGCAGACGCGTCTCGACTTCGAAGCGGTTGCCGTTGACCTCGAGGTTGGGAATGCCGGTGGTAATTGCGCGCATGTCGTCGGCGTCAGCCGGCTTGCCGATGCGGCCGATGCTCGATCCCACCACTACGTTGGTCGACTTGCCCGGCGGCACGATATGCAGCATCAGGATCAGCAGCCGCGGATGTGCAGCCATGGTCTGCTCGACCAGCTCTTGCGCATAGGTGTTGGTCGGAATGGTCGGATCGAACTGATAGGCCTGGGTCAGGTTGGCGGCGTTGGAGATCTTGCGCTTGAGCTGATCGCGCAAGGCTTCAGCCTTTTTCGCAAGAGCGGCCTTGTCATCGCCGGCGGCATACGGATAGACGATGCTCAGCGCACCAACCGTGTCGTTGGTGACGTCCTGCAGCGGCAACTCGACCTCGAAGTGGTCGCCCTCCTTGTTCACTTCCAGCACCGGCTTGCCGGTGTTGACCACGCCCATGTCATCGTCGTCGGCCTTCTTGCCGATGCGCCCGATATTGGACGCGATGATCACGTTGTCGGTCTGCTTGGGCGGCGTGACGTGCATCGCCATGATGGCGATGTCCGGATGCGTCGCGAGCGTTTCGTCCACCAGCTCCTGGGCGTACGTCTTGGCCGGGGTCTGTGCGAAAAGCGGGGATGCCAGCAAGGCAGTGGCCAGGAAAAGAGCGGTACGGCGCATGGATAGTTCCTCAGCGGTGGAATGGCGGGTCGGATATGCAGGTATGCCGGATCGGCGCGTTGGTGCAACCTACGCGCCGCACCTTGCAGGTAGCTGTAGTGATTCTTAAAAAAAATTCAGTTGGCGGCTGCCATTTTGATGACCGCGGCCGACTTCCCCTCGGAGGTCGTCGCGCCTCATTGAGGGGTTGTGCAGCGCGTCACCTGCTTTGCGCAAGGCTGGCCTAGACTCTTCGCGCCAATAGCCATCGGCGAGGGGACAATGAAAATTCTGATTGTCGAAGATCAGCAACGCCTGGGTGAATTTCTCAAGCAGGGGCTCAGTGAATGTGCCTACACCGTTTCGCGGGTTGGCACCTGCCGGGAAGCACGCGACGAGCTGGCGGAAACCAGCTACGACGTGATCATTCTCGACCTCAGTCTGCCCGACGGCGACGGCCTGCACCTGCTGTCGGAATGGCGCCGTGCAGGCTTCAACGAACCCGTACTGATCCTCAGCGCACGTGACACGGTGGAGGATCGCATCAAGGGACTCGACCTGGGTGCCGACGACTACCTGCCAAAGCCCTTCAGTTTCGATGAGCTGCTCGCACACGTGCGCTCCTTGCTGCGCCGGCAGTCGTCGGTCAAGCAGACGGTAATCACGCACCGCTGCGTGCGGCTGGATCTGCTCGGTCACACGGTCAAGTTGAAGGAGCAAAATGTGGATCTGACCAGCCGCGAATTCGCGCTGCTGGAAATCTTCATGCAGAACGCGGGCCGCACGCTCACACGCTCATACATCTCCGAACGGATCTGGCCCGGCCTGACCGACAACAACCTGCTTGATGTCTACATGAGCCGGCTGCGCACCAAGCTGGAGACCAACCCGGGCGAACCGATGTTCAAGACACTGCGAGGCATCGGCTACCAGCTGGTATGAAATCGATTGGTGCCCGCATCACGTTCTGGTTTGTATTGAGCGTGACGCTCACTCTCGGCTGCCTTTTCGTCGCCGGCTACCAGTTGCTGAAGAATTACGTAATCCATGATCTGGATCTGCTCAACGCCACGGAATTTGAGCAGATCAAGGCGCGCCTGGGTTCGGACTACGGGTCGCTGAACCCCGATATCATCAACGAGCGCATCCGCCAGACCACCGAATATGCGTCCGTACTTTTCTACATCAGCATCGATTCGCACGGACATGGCAACCTGTTCCGGTCGAAGAACCTGGCAGGCAATCCGCTGCCCGATGTGAAAGGTCTGCGGGTGTTCAACGGCACCATGCCCGGCATCGGCGAACTGCGTATCGCAGAGTTCGTGCTGCCTCCATTCGACGTAAGCATAGGTACGCCGATGGGCCAGGTGCAGCGCACCATGGTGGCCTACGCCGAGGTCAGCCTGGCGCTTCTGCTGGGCATGATCCTGGCCAGCATCGTGATCGGGCTGGGACTTTCGCGCTTGATGCTGCGGCCGGTGCGGCTGATCGGCGAAACGGCCAATCGCATCCGCTCTGACAACCTCACCGAGCGCATCGGTGTTACCGGTATCGATGACGAAATCTCCGAGCTGGCCCGGCTGTTGAACCAGATGTTCGATCGCCTCGAGTCCTCGTTCAACCAGGTGCGCCAGTTCAGCGCCGAGGTTTCCCACGAACTGAAGACGCCGCTGTCGCTAGTGCAGCTTCATGCAGAAAAATTGCTCGGCGATGGCGGTCTGAGCCCGACGCAGGAAGACGCCGTACAGATACAACTGGAGGAGCTGGCCCGGGTCAACCAGATGGTGGACGAACTGCTGTTTCTGTCACGCGCGGAGGCGCAGGGCGTCCGCATGAATCTGCTGGCGCAGGACCCGCGTCGCTTCCTGCAGAACCTGGAACAGGACGTCCTTGCGCTGACCGAGCACCGTGGCCATCGTCTGCGTTATACGAATCACGGCCGGGGCCAGGTAGCGTTCGAAGAACGCTGGCTGCGGCAGGTTGTGCTGAACATTCTGACCAACGCCCTTCGGGCCTCGCCGCCCGGGGGGCTGATCACACTGCGATCCGAGTTTGTGCCTCGTTACTGGCGGGTCAGCATCGAGGACGAAGGCCCGGGCCTCAGCCGGGAACAGTGCGAGCGGGCCTTCGAACGCTTCGTGCGCTTCAATCAAACCGGCACGGAGGATCGCGGCAGCGGACTGGGCCTGGCCATCTGCCGCAGCATCATCCAACTGCATAACGGGCGTATCCGCGCGGAACCAGGCACAGAAGGCAGAGGCCTGCGTGTCGTGTTCGAGATTCCCACTAGCGACTCGCAGGAATCGCAGCCGTAGTTTCGATGCCGGTCGTGCTGAACATCGCGGGCAAAGGGCGTGGCCGGCGCTGGTACTCAGTCGCGCAACTGGCGGCCCAGCCAGTCGGCCAGTTGCATCAGCACCTGGCTGCGACCGGGCTCAGCCTCGTTGAACAGCTCGTGGTACAGGGTGGAAAAGTAACGGGTCGTGAGCTGGCCGCTGCGTGCCGCGGCCTTGGCAAACGCGCGGCTGCCGGCCGGGTCGACCAGCTCGTCGGCGTCGGCCACCAGCAGCAGGGTCGGTACCGACAGCCGCGCCGCATCGACGATGCACGCGGCGCCATCGCGGAAGATGAATTGCGCCAGCCGCGGTGTGATCCAGCTGTGTCGCAGCCGATCGTGACGGTAGTCGGCCACCACCTGCGGCAGATGCGAGAGCTTGCCGGCATCCAGGCCATTGCGCAGTGGCAGGTTCGGTGCAATGCGACTGAGCAGGCCGGCCAGGCGGATCATCCGCGGCGACTCCCAACTGCGCAGCGCGGGCGAGGACAGCACCAGCGCTGGCGGCGCGATGCAGCCATCGAGCACGCCGCGCAGGGCGACCAGGCCGCCCATGCTGTGACCGAGCAGCAAAGGCGCGTGCGCCTGGGCCTTGGCGTAATCGGTGTAGACGGCAGCCAGATCGGCCAGCAGATCGTCGCCGTGGCGCAGTGCGCCGCGCCGGCCCGGCGACTGTCCATGGCCGCGCTGGTCGTACGCGCGCACGCCGTAACCGCGCTGATTGAACCATTCGGCCAGTCGATCATAGCGACCGCTGTGCTCGCCCAGTCCGTGCACGATCAGCACCGCGCCGCGCGCTCCTTCCAAGGACCAGTCGCGCAACATCAGCCGCTGGCCGTCGGCCATCTCCTGCCATGCGGTGGTACTGCCCGCGGCGCTGCTGCGCGACGGCACCGTCTGTCCGGGTTGCTCCACCTGCCCTCCTGCTCAATGCTGGCCGCCGCGCCCCTGTGCGCGGATCGAACCTGAATACTGACATGGCGGTCATCCACTTGCATCCCGCTTCGCTGCGTGGATTGAGCACCCTGCGACGGGCCCCATATATGATCCGATGAGTGCTCCCACGCAGCCGCTCGGGCAACCACCGATGCGCACGGATTCCTGCCCCCTCGACGCCTTCCATCCGGCCGTGGCCGCCTGGTTTCGGCGCCGTTTTGCCGCGCCCACGGCGGCGCAGGCCGGGGCGTGGCCGGCCATCCGCGCGGGCCAGCACACGCTGGTGGCCGCTCCCACCGGTTCGGGCAAGACGCTGACCGCCTTCCTCGCCGCGATCGACGCGCTGGTGCGCGAAGGCGTGGCGCACGGCGGCGCACTGCCCGACGCCACCCACGTGGTCTACGTGTCGCCGCTGAAAGCGCTGTCTAACGACATCCACATCAACCTGGAGGAGCCGCTGGCAGGTATCCGCGCCGAGCTGGAAAAGCTCGGCCTGCCCGACGTGGCAATCCGCACCGCGGTGCGCACCGGCGACACCCCGCAGGCCGAACGCAACCTGCTGCGCAAGCAGCCACCGCATATCCTGGTCACCACGCCGGAATCGCTGTACGTGTTGCTCGGCTCGGCCTCCGGGCGGGCGATGCTTGGGGATACGCGCACCGTGATCGTGGACGAGATCCACGCCATTGCCGGCAGCAAGCGCGGCTCGCACATGGCGCTGTCGCTGGCGCGGCTGGAGTCGCTGTGCCAGCGGCCGCTGTTGCGGATCGGGCTGTCGGCGACGCAGAAGCCGATCGAGCGGATTGCCGATTTCCTGGTCGGCGCGTCGTCCCCCTCTCCCCCTCGGGGAGAGGAAGTGAACACCAGCAGCGACGTCAGCATCATCGACGTGGGCCACACGCGCCCGCGCGACCTGGCGATCGAGGTGCCGCCGGTGCCGCTGGAAGCGGTGATGTCGAACGACTGCTGGGAGCTGGTCTATGACCGGCTGGCGCAGTTGGCGCAGGCGCACCGCACCACCCTGGTGTTCGTCAACACGCGGCGGATGGCCGAACGCGCGGCGCGCCATCTGTCCGAGCGGCTGGGCAAGCAACATGTCGCCGCCCATCACGGCAGCCTGGCAAAGGAGCTGCGACTCGATGCCGAGCAACGGCTCAAGCGCGGCGAGCTGTCAGTGCTGGTAGCCACCGCCTCGCTGGAGCTGGGCATTGATATCGGCGACGTCGATCTGGTCTGCCAGCTCGGTTCGCCGCGCTCGATCGCGGCTTTCCTGCAGCGCGCCGGCCGCTCCGGTCACAGCATCGACGGCACGCCGAAGGCGCGGCTGTTCCCGACCACGCGCGACGACCTGATCGAATGCACCGCCCTGCTCGATTGCGTACGCCGCGGCGAGTTGGATGCGTTGATCATGCCGCCGCAACCCCTCGACGTGCTGGCCCAGCAGATCGTCGCCGAGGTGGCCAGCCAGGAGTG
>JBBQQL010000112.1:0-13988 GCA_038215995.1 Lysobacterales bacterium | reverse complement strand
GGCGAGATGCAGCAGCTGGCCATCGGCGTGGGCGACCTGAAGCGGGTGCTGACCAATGTGAAAACGCGCGGCACCTGGGGCGAGGTCCAGCTCGGCATGCTGCTGGAGCAGATGCTCACGCCCGAGCAGTATGCGAAGAACGTGGAAACCGTGCCGGGGACCGGCGAGCGGGTCGAGTTCGCCATCAAGCTGCCGGGACTGGTGGACGGCGGCACCCCGGTGTGGATGCCGATCGACGCCAAATTCCCCAAGGAACAGTACGAGCGCATGGCCGAAGCCGCCGACCGCGCCGGCGTCGAGTTGCACGGCCGGGCGATCGAACAGCGCCTGCGCAAGGAGGCGCTGACGATCCGCGAGAAATACGTGTCGCCGCCGCACACCACCGACTTCGGCATCCTGTTCCTGCCGACCGAGGGACTGTACGCCGAGGTGATGCGCCGCCCCGGCCTGGCCGATGAAATACAGCGCACCTGCCGCATCACCATCGCCGGTCCGTCCACCTTGTGCGCCTTGCTCAACAGCCTGCAGATGGGTTTCCGCACGCTGGCCATCGCCAAGCGCTCCAGCGAGGTGTGGAAAATTCTCGGTGCGGTGAAGAACGAGTTCGGCAAGTTTGGTGTGGTGCTGGACAAGACCCGCAAGCAGCTCGACGCCGCGCGCAACAGCATCGACAGCGCCGGTGTACGCACCCGCGCGATCGAACGCACGCTGCGCGAGGTGGAATCATTGTCGGGTGAAAGCTCACAGGAGTTGCTTGGTGAAGCGCTTGCGCTGCCCGATGACAGCGAGGACGACAACGAAGGCTGAGTCACGCCGCGCCACCTCGGCAAATGGCATCGAAACCTTTCCCGCGCATACCGATACCGCTGCATCCATCCGCTGAATGGCCACGTATGACGTGCGCTGCCGGAGCTTCCGTTCCCGACGAAGAAGTCACCCACGGCTGGCCGGAGCGACCTGTGCAGGTCGCCATCCGGGTAAACTTCCGCCTTGATCTGCCCCAGGATTCCGCATGAGCGAACACGCCAAGCATCCCGATGTCACCCAGGAACAGGCCGAGGAAGCCGTGCGCATCCTGCTGCGCTGGTCCGGCGACGACCCCAGCCGCGAAGGGCTGCTGGACACGCCCAAGCGGGTGGCCAAGGCGTATCGCGACTGGTTCTCCGGCTATGAGTCCGACCCGGGCGAATACCTGCGCCGCACCTTCAAGGAAGTGGCCGGCTACGACGAGATGGTGGTATTGCGCGACATCGAGTTCGAGAGCCACTGCGAGCACCACATGGCGCCGATCATCGGCCGCGCCCACGTCGGCTACATGCCGACCAACCGCGTGGTCGGCATCAGCAAGCTGGCGCGTGTGGTCGACGGCTTTGCCCGACGTTTCCAGGTGCAGGAGAAGCTCACCGCGCAGATCGCCCAGTGCATCCAGGAGACCCTGAACCCGGCCGGCGTGGCGGTGGTGATCGACGCCAGTCACGAATGCATGACCACCCGCGGCGTGCACAAGCGCGGCGTGTCGATGGTGACCAGCCAGATGCTTGGCACCTTCCGCGAGGATGCGCGTACCCGCGCCGAGTTTCTGCAATTCATCGGCATCCACGGCAGCAGCCGCTGAACAGTCACCTGCGCTGGCTTGCCTTGCCGCTGCTGTGCTCCGCGTTGACCGTGCATGCGCAGGATTCGCGCGCCGAGTACCTGCGCCAGTTCGACAGCAATGGCGACGGCAAGGTCAGCGAAGCCGAATACGTGGCTTACATGGGCCTCGGTTTCGAGCGGATGGACAGCAATCACGACGGCATCCTCGAACCGGCCGAGCTGCCGGGTGGACGCGGCACAGCAATCACGCTGAAGTCATTCCAGGACAACCTGCGCCGTCAGTTCCATCGACTCGACCGCCATCACCACCATTACCTCAACGCGCAGGAACTCACCGCGCCGCCCGGCTGACCCACCCCAGCCTCCCCTCTCGTAGGAGCCCGCTGGCGGGCGATGCTCCTGGTCCTTCGTGCTTCAGAGCAACAGCATCGCCCGCCAGCGGGCTCCTACGCGGATGGCTTGTCGTGCGGGCTCAGGCCGAGATCGCGAGTCGTTCCGAGCGGTAAAGCTGGATCGTGACGAGGGTTGCGATCAGCGCTGCCAGCAGGCTGCCGGCCAGGCACAGCGCGATTTGCGTGGCGCTGATGCCGTCACCGCGCAGCAGCTGCATCACGCCCAGGTTCTGCCCCAGCAAGGGCACCGCATACATCCACGCCTGCGCCTTGACCGGCAGAAACGCCAGCACGGCGCTGGGAATGAGCGGCACCATCATCAACAGTGACAGGTAGGTCTGCGCCTCGCGGTAGCTCTTGGCAAACGCCGCCACCATCGTCTGCAATGCAGACAGCAACAGCACCAGCGGCAGCATCAACAGCAGCACGTAGGCGGCGAAGTGCACGCCGAGGTCGAGCTCCATGCCGATCTTTCCGGCCGGAATGAACTGCCCGACCAGCGCGAACGCGAGCAGGCTGATCAACAGGCTGGCGCAGGAGAACACGCTGATCGCCGCCAGCTTGCCGCAGAGGATTTTCCAGCGCGGCACCGGATTGGCAAACAGCGGCTCCAGTGACTGCCGCTCGCGCTCGCCGGCGGTGAGGTCGATGGCCAGATACATGCCACCCATGAAGATGGTGATCACGAAGAAGTACGGCAGCATCGCGAACAGCAGCACCGCGCGGGATTGCGGCGTGGCCTGATCGCGCGTGGCTACCTGCAGCGGCCAGGCCGTGCTCGGCGAAAGTCCGCGCGCCACCAGCCGCATCGCCCCCTGCTGGCGGGCGTAGTTCTCGACCAGTTCAGTCACCCGCGCCACCGAGGTGGTGGCGTCGCGCTGCGAGGAGTCGTAGAACAATTCCACCTGCACCGGCTCGCCCTTGCGCCAGGCCCGGCCGTAGCTCGAATCGATGCGCAACACCACGTCGGCATCCTGCTCTCGCACAGTACGCCCCGGATCGGCCACGGCCGCTCCCGGCACCACACCACCAGCCTTCAGCGCGTTGATCAGGTTGGGCGCGTATTCGGCACCGATCACCGGCACCGGCAGCGGCTTGTCAGCCTTGTCCAGTTCGCGGTTGAGGGTGATGTTGATCAACATCACGAACAGCAGCGGGCCCAGTAGTGGGCCGGTGAGGAAGGCACTGATCAGCGTGCGCCGATCGCGCAGGTTCTCCCGCACTTCCTTCAGGAACACGGTGAGCGCGGCGCCACGACGCCGGACACTGGATGAGGGGTTGCTCATGCGGCAAGGCCCTCATCGCTGCCGATGATCTTCACGAAGGCGTCCTCGAGATTGCTTTCGCCGGTCTGCACGCGCAGCGCGTCGGGCGTTTCGTCCGCCACCACGCGACCGTGCGCGATTACCACGATGCGATCGCACAGTGCCGCCACCTCCTGCATGATGTGGCTGGAAAAAAGCACGCAGCGTCCCTCGGCTTTCAGCTTCGCCATGAACTGGCGCAGCGCGCGGGTCGCCATCACGTCGAGGCCATTGGTCGGCTCGTCCAGAATCACGTTTCGCGGGTCATGCACCAGCGCCCGCGCGATCGCGGTCTTCACCCGCTGGCCCTGGGAAAAGCCCTCGGTGCGGCGGTCGGCAATATCGTCCATCTCCAGCGCCTCGATCAGCGCATCGCGACGACGCTGGATCAGCTCTTCGGGCAGACCGTGCAGACGGGCGAAATAGTCGATGTTCTCGCGCGCGGTGAGCCGCTTGTACAGGCCGCGCGCATCCGGCAGCACGCCGAGCTGACGGCGCACGGCCAGCGGATCGAGCGCAGCGTCAATGCCGTCGACCAGCACCTGTCCGCGATCCGGCGTCATCAGCGTATAGAGCATGCGCAAGGTGGTGGTCTTGCCCGCACCGTTGGGGCCGAGCAGGCCGGTGATCTCGCCATCACGGGCGCGGAAGCTGACCCCGTCGACCGCTTTCACCGCGCCGAAGGCCTTGTGCAGATCCCTGACCTCGATCATGGCGTGGCTCCGTTGAAGTCGATAAAGATGGGGGTGGGCTCTATCCGGCCCAGGCAGCTTGCGTCCAGCGTCTTCGGATCGAGCTGCTCGACAAAATGCTGGATCAGCCGCGGCGTGCAACCGGCTGCCATCACGCTGTGTGCCTGACCGTTGAGCAGCAGCACGCGCGCGTCGGGCAAGCCCTTGGCCACCTCCTCGGCATAACGCGGCGGCGTCACCGGATCGTATTGTCCGGCCAGCAGCAGTACCGGCTTGGCGGTTTGCAGCGGCGCGTGGAAATCGGCTGGGCGGCTGCCACGCGGCCAGACCGAACAGATCGCCTTCATCGCATCGATCATCTGCGTACCAAGGATCGTGTCGACGTCCTCCTTGCGCGTCCGCAGCAGGTCGACGTCCTCGCTGCACATCACCGAATACTGCATGCCGCTGCCGGCCAGCTCGGACAAGTCGCCGGACAGGATCTTGGCCTGGCCCAGCAAGGGGCCGACATCGCCATGCGCCGCCGCGTCGATGGACAGTGGCAACAGCGCAGCCGTCTGCGGGGTGTAGGCAAACATCCGCACCACGCTGGCCAGCGCGTTCTCATTGAGCACACGCTTGACCGTCTTGTAGGTCTGCGGATCGCGAAAGCTGACCTGGTGCGGGTTCGCACGCAGTGCATCGCGCAGTTGGTACAGGGTCTGATCCGGGTCGCCGAACTGCCGCTTGCACGTGGGCTGCGCGGTGCAACGCGCGAACTGGGCCTTCAGCGCATCATCGAGGTTGCGCGCAAAGTCCTGACCCAGCGCCACCGTGTTCGGCACCACGCTGTCGAGCACCATGCTGCGCACTGCAGCCGGGTAATGCATCACATATTGCTGCGCCAGCCGGGTACCGTACGACACGCCGATCAGGTCGAACCGGGGCGCGCCCAGCGCCTTGCGCACATCCTCCAGATCCTGGGTCGCGACGGTGGTGTTGTAGTAGCGCGGGTCGGCGCGTGAGCTGAGCTGCTTCAGGCAGTCGCTGGCGGCCTTGCGTATGCGGTCGGGTTCGAGGCTGTCGGCGTCGGCCGCCGCGCTGTCGTCCGGATCCTTGCACCGCAGCGGATTCGAGCCGCCGGTACCGCGCTGGTCCAGCAACAGCACGTTGCGATGATTGCGCAGCCCGCGCAGCACCTCGGCCACGCTGGCAGCCGAATCGGTCGCCGCCTGGCCGGGACCACCGGCGAGGAACACCAGCATGTCCTTGCTCGCAACCTGCGCTCTGGAACGCAGCACCGCCAGCTTCAGGGTGATCACCCGGCTGTGCGGGTCCGCACGATTTTCCGGCACCGGAAATGCGGCGCACCAGGCGGCTGTACTCAGACCGCTGTTGGGCTGGCCCAGCTCGCAGGCGGTGAGTGTGAGCGAGCCGATTGTCCACATGGCAGGCTCGACGGGTGTCACCTTCAAGGTCGCGCCGGGCGACCCGACCGTCGCTGCCGGCGGGTGCTCCGGCCCGCGCTGGTGCTGACGGACAACGTGATTGCCGCTGTAGATAGCCACGGCGATGGCGACTACGACACCCATACGGTTTCTGGCTTTCATGCTCACGCACTGGCCCCTGGCTCAAAAATGGATTCAATCGGTTGACCAAAAAGTTTCGCGATCCTGAACGCCAGCGGCAGGCTGGGATCGTACTTGCCGGTCTCGATCGCATTGACCGTCTGTCGCGACACGTCGAGCCGTTCGGCCAGCTCCGCCTGCGACCAGCCGTGCTGCCCGCGGAGTTCGCGCAACCGGTTATTCATGGGTCCGATAGCGCCATGCGATCAGGCACTTGGCCACGCCAAAGCTGCCGAACAGACAAGGCAGCACCCAGATCGCCAGAGCATCGGGCGCCAGGCGCCAGCCCACGTCTGCACTCAGCAGCAGGCCGAGACTGAAATAGCCGAAACCGGTGAGCGTGGCCGCAATCGCGATGGCCTCCAAGTCAATCCGTCGCTCAAGCTCGTCCTGGTCGCGAATGAGCCGGACGATGGCGCGAATCGCCAGCAGCATCGGCAGCAGCGGCAAGATGGCCAACACGGCACGCCAAGCCACGCTGTCCGTTCGCGGCACCAGGTAGCCGTAAAGGAGGATCAAGCCGGCATAGGCCGACATCGCCAGCATGAGTTCCCGCAGGTATCGCTTGTGTACGGTACGCATCGACTTCTCCTTGGCTTGACGCTCGAATCTCGCGTTGTTGACACGACGGCTTGCTCATTCCGGGATGGCATTCGCACCCAGTCCGGTCAGGAAGCGTCAAAATTTCGACGTTAACGTCATTTTCTGACGCCTCTGGCGGGATACCTCATCTGGAATCGAGGTTTTTGCCCGACCAATGTCAAAGGTACTTGACATGCGCAAGATAGATGAACCCATCGGGAAATGTCAAACACCCTTTACATCTGAAGCCGCTGAGGCTGATTCCCCCCGCACAAGGCGGCCCAACGACCCCGATTCAGCCGCCAAAAGTGGGCTCGGGTGGCGATTTCGTGATGCTCGTGTTAAAACGTGACGCAGTTCTCAGTTTTAACTGACACAAATTGTCAGGTATTGACTACAAATCACGGATTTCAAAGGAACTGGTGGCGAAGGACAGCACAGCAATAAAACGTCGATCAGGTCACATAAACGGTCCATTCGACGTTTGGCACACCACTTGCTTTGGACTCCCGGCAAGTCTTCAACCGAGGAGCAGTTGCCGGGGAGGAGCAAATCCGGATCTGCCCAGCATCGCGTCAAAACACCCTCAACTGTCAGCATCCCCATCCAAGGAAATACGCATGAAAAAGACTCTTCTCTCTGCCGTCATGATCGCCAGCTTCGGTGTGGCAGCGATGGCCCCGCAGAGCGCCCTCGCCTCGGATGGCACCATCACCATCAATGGCCAGATCAACGCGGCGACCTGCACCGTGGCCGTCACCGGCACCTCGGGTTCCACCGTGACGCTGCCGACCGTAGCCACCTCAGTGCTCGGCACCTCCGGCAACACGGCCGGCCAAACCGCATTCAGCATCGGCCTGACCGGCTGCAGCTCTGGCGTAACCAAGGCGGCTACCTTCTTCGAGGCCGGCCCGAACGTGAATGCCGCTGGTCGACTGAACAACACTGGCGCCGCCACCAACGTCAATGTTCAGCTCGTCAACAACGATGGCACCACCCCGATCGTCATCGGCTCGGCTGCACCGACCACCGGCGTCGGCTCCTTCGCGGTCGCGTCTGGCAGCGCCACGTTGAACTATTTCGCCCGTTACTACGCCACCGGTGCCGCCGGTGCCGGTACCGTAGCGACCAGCGTCACGTTCTCGATGGTCTACAACTAAGCGCCATCCCGGGCACCATCTCCAGCGATCGAGATGGTGCCCGATCGCTTTGATCAACAGTTTCCATAAAGGGTGCTTCCGATGAAGAACTCAGTCTGCGCCATGGGCGCGGCTTTCCTCGCGATGTGCCTCTGCATCTCGGCTGCTGCACATGCCAATGTCGTCATCGCCGGCACCCGGGTAGTCTTTCCGGCCAAGGATGGTGAGGTCACTCTGCGGCTGACCAACGACAACACCAAGCCTGCGCTGGTCGAGGCCTGGATCGATCGCGGTGATGTGCACTCCACGCCGGACAAGGTCGACACGCCGTTCCTGATCACGCCACCACTGTTCCGCATGGAGGCGCACAAGGACCAGAGCCTGCGCATCATCTACATGCACGGGCAGTTGCCTGCCGACCGTGAGTCGCTGTTCTGGCTGAATGTGCTGGAAGTGCCACCCAAGCCCAGCGGCCCGCAGAGCACGGACATGAATTTCCTGCAGCTGGCGATCCGCTCGCGTCTGAAGCTGTTCTATCGTCCCGATGATCTGCAAGGCGAGTCGACCAAGGCACCCATGCTGCTGACTTTCAAGGCTGCCGTTGACGACAAGGGCGTCGCAACCCTGGTGGTGCACAATCCCACGCCTTACTACCTCACCTTCGCCGACCTCTCGGTGGATGTGGCCGGGACGTCATACGCAGCGGACACCGGCATGATCGCGCCCATGGCCGACTTGCGCCTGTCCGTGCCAAAGCTCAAGCAGGCGCCGGCTGCCGGCACTGCGATCCACTTCAACACGATCAATGACTACGGCGCCCTTGTGCCGCTCACGGCCACCATCACACCGTGACTGCAAGGCATGCCAGTACCCACGCTCCCTTGACAGGCAGTGGCTCCGCTGCCTGCAGACGCGGCGTGCTCGGCGTGGCCATTGCCTGCGCACTTCTCGGCGGAATCCAGAATAGCCACGCCGCTGCTTCAGGAACCGCTGCCGTCGACGGCAGCGGTCCGGTTGAAGCCGATTTCGATCGCAGCATGTTGTCGGGCGCTGGGCAGAACACGACCGACCTGTCGCGATTCGAGCGCGGCAACCCGGTCCTCCCGGGCACGTACCGGGTAGATATCTATCTCAATGACCTCTGGGTCGGCCGCAGCGATGTGCGCTTTGCTGTCAGCAAACCCGACGCGAGCGCCACGGCATGCATCAGCGCCATGCTGTTGGAGCAGCTCGGCCTGCCGCTGGACAAACTATCCGGCAAGCAGCGGGCCGCACTGGCCAACGCCGACTCGTGCATGGACTTCGAAAGTCTGATTCCCGGAGCCCGCCTGACGTTCGATCAATCCGGCCTGCGGCTCGATGCCAGCGTGCCGCAGGCCTGGCTGGGGCATCGTCCGCGTGGCTACGTCAGCCCGGAAAACTGGGATGCGGGCGTGCCGGCCATGCTGCTCAACTACAACTTCAACAGTTACCGCAGCAGCAATGCCGGCTTCACCCAGACCTCCGCCTATCTCGGCCTCCGGACGGGCGTGAATCTTGGCCTGTGGCACCTGCGCCAGGATTCGGCACTCAACTGGCAATCGGGAGTCGCTGGCCAGCCTTCGCATCGACAGTGGCAAAACATCGACACCTATGTGCGTCGTGATCTGCCGACCTGGCATGCCGCGCTGACACTGGGCGACGCCTATACCAGTGGGGACCTGTTCGACAGCATCCGCCTGCGCGGTGTGAGTATCGCCACCGACGACCGCATGCTTCCGAACTCGCTGCGTGGCTATGCACCGACCGTACGCGGCGTGGCCGAAAGCAACGCCAAGGTCAGCGTGCGCCAGAACGGAGTGGTGATCTACGAAACCACGGTTTCACCGGGGCCGTTCGTCATCGATGATCTCTACCCGACCGGCTACGGTGGTGACCTGCAGGTCACCGTGACCGAGGCCAACGGGCGGGTGAACACCTTCTCGGTCCCGTTTGCCTCGGTGCCACAACTCTTGCGCCCAGGCGTCTCCCGCTTCAATGTCGCGCTCGGTCAACTGCGCGATACGTCCATGCTGCACACTCCGCTCGTGGCGGAGACCACCGTGCAGCACGGCTTCACCAATCTCTTGACCGGCTATGCCGGCCTTGTCGGCACCCGTGGTTATTCCGCGGCGCAGCTCGGATCCGCGCTGAACACCCGTTATGGCGCACTCGCCCTGGATCTGACCACGGCACACACGGTCATCCCGGGGCAGTCCAGCCAGACCGGCCAGAGTCTGCGCCTGAGCTACAGCAAGACGCTGCCCGAGACGAACACCTCGTTGACGGTGGCCACCTACCGCTATTCCACCAGCGGCTACCTGGGTTTGCGTGACGCCATGCTGGCGCGCGACTACGCGCGTGGCGGCCTGTATCCCGTGGGTACCGATCCCTTGCTGCTATCCCAGCTCAACGGGGTTGACCCGACCAACCTTCCCGGCGTGCTGACTCCGGCCCAGCGCAACCTGCTGCTGGGCAACAGCGGGATCGATCCGATCACCGGGCAGTTCGATCGCCAGCGCAGCCGCTTCGATCTCACTCTCAACCAGCAGCTGGGCACCGCTGGCGGCGCGCTGTATGCCAGTGGTTCGGCGCGCGATTACTGGAACCGCACGGGTACCGACCTGCAGTTCCAGCTCGGCTACAACAACCGCTTCCATCGGCTGAGCTACAGCGTCTCGGCCACCCGCGTGCGCGACCTTGACCAGCACTACCGCAACCAGTATTTCATCAGCTTCTCGCTGCCCCTGGGCGAACGCGCCTACGCGCCGAACCTCACCGGCAACCTCAATCGCGACGACAGCGGCCGCGCGCTGGAACAGCTGACGGTCAATGGCAGCGCGGGCGTCGACAACCGCTACAACTACGGCGCCACCGCATCGCATGGCGAGGGCGCCGGCACGGCAGCCAGCATCTACGGCGGCTACCGAAGCTCCTATGCGCAGCTCAATGCCAGCTATGGCAGCGGCAGCGACTACTCGCAGGCGTCGCTCGGCGCATCCGGCGCCATCGTGGCCTACCCGGGTGGCATCAGCTTCGGCCAGTCGATCGGCGATACGGTCGGCATCGTGGTGGCGCCGGATGCCGCCGGTGCCCGGGTCAACAATACGGTGGGATTGCGGGTCGATCATTCCGGCCATGCACTGGTGCCCTACCTCACGCCTTACAACCTCAACACGGTCGAGCTGGATCCCAAGGGCATGCCGCTCAATGTACAACTGGAGGCCACCAGCGCCCAGGTGGCACCTTATGCCGGATCCGTGGTGATGTTGCGGTTCAAGACCAAGGCCGGACGGATGCTGATCGTGCAGGTGCGCATGGCTGATGGCAACGCGGTGCCGTTCGGCTCAGAAGTAGTCAATGCTGGCGGACAGGTACTTGGCGTGGTGGGCCAGGCCGGACACATCCTGCTGCGCGGGGTCGGGGACGCCGGCGCATTGACCGTGCGCTGGAAGAACGACGCCGGCGATGCGCGCACCTGCACGTTCGACTATCGCGCAGCGCCTGCGACGGCTGCATCCGCATCGAGCGGCCACACGACAGTCAACGCCACCTGTGAGATGACAAACTCCACTATCGCCAAGACCGACCGAGAGCAACCATGATCCATAAGAGCCGACGGCATCCAGTACCGGCAGCAGACAGTGGAAATCCCGGTCGACACCCGCTAGTCGGATACGCTTACGCGACCATCCTGGTGCTGGTACTCATGCTGGGCATAAGCGGACAAGCCCGCGCCAACTGCAATTTCAACAACGGCAGCAGCACCGGGACTTACCTGATCACGCTGCCCTCAACGATCACGGTCAATCCCAACGCTGTCGTTGGCGACACGATCTATACAACGGCACCCGTCGGCATCAGCCCGACCATCTATTTCAACTGCAACGGCAACGGCAACGCTTGGGGGCTGAAGAATATCGTCGCCGGCACTCCGGCCCAGAACGTCAACCTGTTTGACAGCGGAGTCACCGGCGTGGGCTACCGGGTTTCGCAAAAAGGCAGCTACATCTACCCCTACCCTTACTTCAGCCTGGATAGCAGCAGTTCTTGGCAGGAGTCGGACGCGGTCACGATCGAGCTGGTCAAGACCGGCCCCATCACCAACGGCAGCCTCTTGAATACCGGTCAGCTGGCCAAGTTCCAGGCTGGCAGCAGTAGCGGCCAGATCACCGACGCCGTCATCCAGATCGTCAACACCACCACCTTCGTGGCGCCGGCCTGCTCGGTGACCACGAAAAGCATCCTCGTCACGCTGCCCACCGTGTCGAGCGCCAATTTCAGTGGCGTGGGTTCGGTCGCGGGCACCACGCCGTTCGCGATCGGCTTGACCTGTTCATCCGGCACGACATTGCTTGTCCAGCTGGATTCAGCCGCAGCCGTGGCAGGCAAGCCCGGCGTAATCGGCCCATCCAGCGGCGGGACCATGGCCAAAAGGGTCGGTGTGCAACTGCTGGACGGCACCGGCACGGCAGTCAACTTCGGCAGCGCGCAGACTGTCGGCGCGACTCCGAACGGCAACCTCTCCGTGAACTATTTTGCTCGCTACTTCCAGACCGGCACGCCGGTGGTGGCCGGGCTGGTCCAGGCCAGCGCAACCTTCACGCTGTCCTACCAGTAGGCGCAAAGGAGGTTCCGCGGGCACCCTTTTGTTTCGCTTGCGGGCTCCGTTGATGCAGAACTGCCCCGGCGCCATGCGGACCTGCCGCAGGCAGAACGCTTTCGCATCGATTCCGACCAACCAGCCCCGCTCATAGCAGTATGGGCAACCTCGGCGAGCATGCCGAGGCTATGGATGCGCCTTCGACAGACCGCGTTTGGAAACGGGCTGGTGCATCATTCCCGTTACCTTATACAAACGTCTGGGTGACCAGCTTGACCTGCGCCCTTGCGTTGTCAGCCGCGTTCACATAGCCGACAAAGTAGGCCAGCAGGCGATCATTGTCCGCTACCGCCGGATCGAGAGTGGTCACTGTCAACGAATAGCTGGTTGGCTTGATGCCCGCGTCTGCGCCGAAGCATGCAACCTTGGATGAGCCTGCATCCGCGCCGACCTGTGCGGCGATGAGTGCCTCGATATGCACCTCACTGGCGGCACAGGTGGGTGCCACGATTGCACCGGAGAACTGGATACGGCCATCAGCCGCCTGGGCGACCGACGAGCCAAAGACCATGGCCAACAAGCATCCTGCCAACACCGCGCCAAACCGACTTTTCATGCCGTTCTCCTCATACCCCCGCTGATAACGGTGGGCTGTAAGAGGGCTTCGGCCGGAATTTCCCCAGCTTGATGGGCATTTGCCGGAGACAGGGCAAAACTGAGAACCCCATCACACTTGGGGTGCAATGAAGACCTGACTGGCTGGGTTGGGTGACTCTTCTCCCTGGGTTACTCAGCCCGTCGTATCGGGCTGGCAACGATGGCAGTGTCTGCTCGGGTCCACAGACTGCCTGCTGATTCTTGTATCGGCGCTACCGGCGGCAACTTTATCAACGCGATGAAATATATTTCTCGCGACGGATCTGCGGCACCGGCAAACCGAACTCTTTCAGGGTGTTGAACGCCGCATCGACCATGTTCGGATTGCCGCACAGGTAGGCGATATCACGCTCGGCGCGGGGCCCTAACTCGGCCAGCACGTTCTGCACATGACCACTGCGATCAGTAGCGCGCGGAATGGCCCGCGCCTGGCGGCTGAGGCAGCCGTGATAGAGGAAACCAGGGTGAGCCTGGGCAAACGCCTCGAACTCCTCGCCGTAAAGCAGCTCGCCCTCGGTCCGTGCGCCATACAACAGCACCACTTCACGATCGCCGGCGACCAGCAGCTTTTCGATTTGCGGCAGCATGGCGCGGTACGGCGTGACGCCGGTACCGGTCGCCAGCAGCAGGTAGCGCGGATGCGCGTCAGCGGCCTGCAGGCAGAAGCGGCCATACGGACCGCTGGCGTCGATCACGCCGCCATGGGTCAACTCGCCGAGCAACCTGGTGGCGGCGCCGCCCTCGACATAACTCACCGCGATCTCGATCTGCTGCACCGGCGAGCTGCCATCGCCAATGGTGCCCACGGAATAACTGCGCTTGGTCGCGGTGCCGTCGTCGTAATGAAAGTGCACCTGCAGGAACTGCCCCGGCTGGAATGCCAGCGGCTGGCCGTCGACCCGCTCGAAAACAAGGTGACGCACCGACGGAGCGAGCATGAAGCTGTCGACGAGACGGAGCTGAAAGTGGTCGGCCATGAGGTTTCCGGAACGGTGCGTGCGTCGGACGAAGCCGAACGGCAGGGATCAGCCCCGTATAATAAGCGGCTTGACCCTCCCGGCGCAGCCCATGTCCACCCAGCACTCCGATTCGCCCCCCGCGCTTGTCGTCAATAATCTGCGCAAGACCTACGGCAATGGCGTCGAGGCGCTCAAGGGCATCAGCCTGACCGTGCAGCAGGGCGACTTCTTTGCCTTGCTCGGCCCCAACGGCGCGGGCAAATCCACCCTGATCGGCATCCTGTCCTCGCTGGTGAACTCCACCGGTGGTGATGCCGAGATCTTCGGTGTGTCGGTCAACAAGGACCGCAACGAGGCAATGCACCTGATCGGGCTGGTGCCGCAGAAGATCAACTTCAACCAGTTCGAGAAGCCGTTCGACATCTGCGTGAACCAGGCC